>SLBA01000143.1 GCA_007126575.1 Gemmatimonadota bacterium
CACGAGGGTTCACCCGGAGCCACACGTCGTCGGTTAGCTCGATCGACTCCTCGAGGGTGTGCCAGACCCCCTGCAGCCGGGACCGGACATCGACCCCGGCCACCCGCTCGTCGATCTCGTCCGTCCGGCGCTCGAGGGTGCTCTCGACCGCCCCCAGCGCCGTCCCGGTGACATCGATGTTCAGAGGGGTGATCCGGCACTGGTCACGCTCCGCCTCGGAGACCGCTTCGACCGACTCGACCCGAGCCTGTGAGCGCAGGATCCAGTCGCGGTCGAGGGAGAGGGGAGAGACGAGGGTCACGATCGCCCGGGGAGGCTCCTCGTCCTCGCCGAGTCCGCAGCTCGCACTCACCGTGGGAAGGAGCGGGGGATTGTACCAGGCGCGTCCCCTGTAGCTCAGCATGGCGGTGATCCGGGCCGTATCCCCCCGGATGTCGGCCTCGAAGGGACTCCGCTGGACCTCGAACGCGACCTCGACCCGGTCGTTGTCGGGGTGACCCATCCGCTCCTCCAGATCGCCGAAGGTACTGGGGACCGACGCTTCGAGCGCCTCGATGACGGAGGTCAGGTCGTACACGACCGGAGCCGCGAGGAAGGCGGGAGGCAGGGAGGGCACCTCGAGGTCCGGCTCGGTCTCGGGCGCGGGAGCCCGCACCTCGGGGGTCCGGTCGCAGCCCGCCAGAAAGAGGAAGCCCAGTAGGCACAATCGCCCCGCCCGTCCTCCCCGAGAGCGCGTCACCCCTCGGCCGACGCCCACGCGACCCGAAGCTCTCGCATCCCCTCGCTGACATCGGTGCCCGACGGCGTCTGGAAGATCCGGAGGCCGAACTCGGGGACGGTGGCGAGCACGTGATCCATGATGTCGCCCTGGATCCCCTCGTAGACCGGCCAGCTGGTGTCGTTGGCGAACCCGTAGATCTCCATCGGAAGCCCCTGGGGCCCCGGCTCCAACTGGCGAACCATCGTGATCATCTCCTGGTGGATCCCGGGGTGGGCGCGGATGTAGGCGATCAGATAGGCCCGCAGGGTCCCCACATTCGTCATCCGACGCTGTTCTGGCACGACATCGCCCCGGGCGGCCCGCTCGCGGTTGTAGGCCTCGACCTGTTCGCGCTTCTCGCGCATGTAGTCCCTCAGAAGCTCCCACCGGCCGAACCGCTCGATCTCGTCCTCGTCGAGGAAGCGGACGGTATTCTGATCCAGGTGGATCGCCCGCTTGATCCGACGCCCCCCCGACTGCGCCATCCCCCGCCAGTTCCGGAAGGAGTGCTCGAGGAACTTGTGGGTCGGAATCGAGGTGAGGGTCCGGTCCCAGTTCTGGACCGTGATCGTGTTCAGCGCGATGTCGATCACGTCGCCGTCGGCCTGGAACTGGGGCATCTCGATCCAGTCGCCGGTGCGGATCAGGTCGTTGGTGGTGATCTGCACCCCTGCGACGAGGGAGAGCAGGGTGTCTCGGAAGACGAGGAGGAGAACCGCCGTCATCGCCCCGAGGCCGCTCAGGAAGATGACCGGGTTCCGGTCCATGAGTGCGGCCAGGATCAGGATGAATCCGGCGATGTGGGCCAGGACGTTGGCGACCTGGAGGAACCCCTTGATCGGGCGCTCCCGCGCCCTCGGGTTCTGCACGTAGATCCGGTTGACCCCGTCGAGGAAGGCGTCGAAGGCGCGAACCAGCACCAGGACCATGCAGGCCAGGAGGACCCGGCGCGCGATGGCGAGGGGCTCTTCGGGCAGGAAGGGGACCAGGAGGAGCCCGAAATACCAGACGAGGAGGGGGAAGCCCCACGCGAGTCGCTGGGGGAAGCGGGCCTCGAAGAGGGCCTGATCCCACTCCTGGGGGGTCTGCCGCGCCGCGTACTCCACGAAGCGCAGGATGTAGCGCTGGATCACGTTGTGAAAGACCACCCCGACCAGCGCCACGCCCAGCAGCGCCAGCCCCGTCGCCCATCCGGGGTTGGCCAGCGCCCAGCCCTGGAGCCCCTCGAACCAGACCGCCCAGGGGCCCTCGAGCTGGATGTCGACGCCCGGAAGGACCTCTGTGGCCCCGCCCTGTGATTCCTGCACCCGTCCCGACGACTCCATCGCTACTCCTTTGCCAGCATTCCGAAGAAGACTCCCGCGAAGAGGGCGAAGCCCGCCCACACGACGATGTGGGCGGGGGCCCAGGCACCGTGGACCACCTCATCGGTCCGCGACAGAAGGAGCCACATGAGCGAGGTCACCGCAAGGGTGTAGACGAGCGCGGCCCCGAAGAACCCGAGGAGACGGGCCCAGGGAAATCCCGGTGGCGGCAGGAGCGGACTCGAGCCTCCCAGCCCCCGGTCCTCGGGGCTCGGCGTGACCTTGCGCCGCAGTTCGAAGGCCAGATACGCCAGGGCACCGCCCGAGCCGACCAGGAAGGTGATCAGGATTCCGCGCAGGTCCTCGGCCTCGACCATCGACTTCCACGCGTCGCCGAAGTCGAGCATCAGGATCGCACCGATCAGGAGGGCGACCCAGAGGGGAGAAAACGCCCCGAGGAATCGCCCCAGATCGGCGATCGCGCCTCGCCGGTGCCCATCGATGCGGGACATGAGTAGGCTGACCCGGTGGCCCTCGAGCATCGCGTACCGATCGAACCACCAGCGCCGGACCTGCTCGAGCAGGGGGATCGCCGTCTCGGTCGATCGGCCGGCTGCGACCTCCACACCCGGAGCGCGCACCAGGGTGCGGACCCGGGACTCGTACCCGTGCTCCATCGCCTCGGAGAGGGCGCGCCCCCAGAGTCCCGCGACCCGGGTACGCCACGCCGCCACGCCCCCGGGGGTGAGGCGATCCTCGACGGGGTGGTCGAGGAGCCACACCACGAAACCGACGCCGGTCCGCGCCTCGCGTTCGTGCTCGGAGCGAAGGGTGTCCAAAAGGTTCAGCGCCGACCACTCGTCCGCGAGGGCGCGCTCGAGCGGGTCCAGCGCGCCGAGGAAGGCTTCGGCCAACACCGCCGGGAAGAGGGGAGCCATCGACTCTCGCAGTTCGGTGAACACCGCCCGGGAGGCGAGGACGTCGTCGGCCCCCGCGGTCCCGGTCGAGAGGTCGTCGCCGATCTCCCGAAGCCTGCGAGCCCAGTCTTCGCATCGGGCCTCGAGCTCGCCGAGCGTCGGCCCCTCGCCTCCGACCGCGCTTCGCGAAAGGCAGTGGGAGCGCCCCCGGTTGATCCAGAGCACCAGGGAGAGAAGGGCGGCGGGCGACTCCCCCTCGCCGCGGGATCGCCCCTCCACCAGCCCGGCGAGCGTGCGCAGGCGGCCCCCGACCCCCGCACCCCCTTCGTGCGCCTCGAGGCCGGCCAGCGCTTCGACCGGAACCGTCTCCCTCGGAAGCCCTCGCTGCGACACCCCGCTCACGAGGGACTCCAGTTCGAGCTCCCCACCGTCGGCGAGCGGGTAGCTGCGGCCCGCAACCAGCGCCTGGAGCGTCTCCCAGAACTCCGGATGAGGCGCACGCACCGAAACGCGCATCAGGTCGCGCTCTGCGTCGGCGAGCGGGTCGCTCGCGAGTCGAAGGCGGAGCCGGTGCTCGATCCCGTCCGCCAGGACCGGAAGGAGCTCGCTGCGGCGGCCCACGGGGACGAGGGCGAGGAGGAGCCGGTCCCCCGTGACCCGATGCAGAAAGGCGGGATCGATCATCGCCTCGGCCCCCGGTCCCTCGAGGCCGGTGACCCGCAGGGCCAGGGCACCCAGCGAGTCCAGGGAGTCCACGTCCCCGTCGCCGAGCGCCCCTTCGGCTCGCGCCGAGGCCATCAGCTCCGGGTCTCCCTCGGTGGCGTGCGAGAGGACGTCGAGGATCAGAAAGGCCCTCAGCGACCGCTGGTGAGGTGAATTCGCGCCCCATTCCGAGGGTGAAGCGAGGGGACGCAGGAGTCGGCGGAGAGCCGCGCGGCGGCGGGTCGCCCCGGGCTCCGCGGAATCGAAGTTCTCCGAGGCGAGTCCGGGGGTTGCGTCGCCTCGCTCGATATCGGCCCACTCCTCCATCCAGCCGAGAAGCGCCCCACCCGTCTCGACCGCTCGGCCCCCGGCCTCGGCCTCGGCCTCGAGGGGAGCACCGAAGCGACCGTCCCGGATCGCCCAGAGCCGATGGCGGGATTCGAGGAACCGGGTCGCCTCGCCGCGAGACCCGGGTCGGGACGCCCCGGGAGCCGGCTCCCCCGCCCCCAGCGCCCGGAGCGCCTCGGCCGCCGCACCATCCGGCAGGCCGGTCAGTCCCCGGGCGGCCTCGTCGAGGAGCGCGAGGAGCTGTACCCGGCGGGTCACCGATGCCGCCGGCCCAGTGGGATACTCCCGCAGAAGACGACCGACCAGCCGGGTCCAGCCCTCGACGACCGGCGGCACGCCCTCGCGCGGGCGCACCCGGGCCAGGGACCCGGCGAACTCGCACCAGCGGCGCAGCGACGCGCGGTCCCACCGTCGCCGCTCGTCGAGCGCGGCACCGGCCACCAGGTGGACTCCGGAGGCGAAGCGGGCCTCCGGATCGGCCTCGAACAGCCATCGTTCGGCCAGGAGTCGGACCGCGGTGTCGCGCGGGTTCTCGGGAAGCGCGATCCGGGCCTCGACGGGCAGGGGATCCTCGGGCTCCCAGTCGCCCCCCTGCGCCCCCTCGACCCAGCGAGCCCGGGCGGAGGCCCGCAACAGAAGGAGTCGTCTCGGCCCGCGCACGCCCTTCAGGGGGATCGAGCCGGTGAGGCTCAGACCATGTCGTTCGGCATACGACTGCATCGCCGGGCGCAGCGAGGGCTCATCGAGGAGCCGCCTTCCCAGTTCGACGGCCGCGTCCTGGTAGACCGAGGGATCCGAAGCACGAAAGCGGAAGAGGAGCCCCTCGAGTCCGGCGTCCGTGGAGCTGGAGCTCACGAACCACTCCGCCCCTGCGCCTCCTCGAGTCGACGAGCCGCCACGAAGGCCCTCAGCGTCAGGAGAACGGCGACCCAGGCGAGAAGATCGAACCGGAGGGGCCGCCGGATCGACTCGAAGAGGGCGGCTGCGGCCAGGAGGAGGACGAGGGCGCCAAGGATACGGGTCGGAAGGTCCTCACGGCGCGCCGCGAGCGCCAGTCCCGCCAGAAGCCCCAGGTACGCGAGCCCGAGCAGGACCCAGATCGGCTCGAGTCCTCCGGTCCACCACCCGTGCACGAGGACCAGCGCCAGGAGGCCGGCCCCCGCGATCGCCGCCGTGGGACCGGTCTCGACCCTGCCTTCCAGCTTTTCCCGCTCGAACATGCTGACGCCCATCTGCCCCCCCCATGTGAGAAGTTCGGACGAGGTCCCGGCGCGGCCGTGTCCCCAAAGGCGACGCAGCGGGTCGGGACGTCTCGATCGGCTTCAAGGTGGGACACGGCGGACGCGTCGGAAAGGGTGCCGGAGAGGGCGCGGGTGCCGGAGAGGGCGCGGGGGCTCTGGGCAGCCCACCCCGGGCCGTGCCGTGCGACAGGAGGGGTCAGCGCCTGGGCTCACCCGCTCCGATCGCGACCCCCGTGCCGACCCCGGCACCGAGGAGCATCGCGCTGCCGGCCCCCAGGAGGGGCACGAACGCCAGGATCGGCATCGACAGCACCCCGACGCCGATCCCGGCGAGGATGCCCGCCACCCCGGGGCGTTCGGCCACGCGGGTGTAGCGGAGCCGGCGACGGGTGAAGTCCCGCGAAGCCCGGTGTCCGAAGATCGCCAGGAGTACCGAAACGGTGAGTGCGATGAGTCCCAACATGATGAGCTTCCTTGTCGTCGATCGGATCGGCGGAATCTCGCGTGGAGCGGAGGGAAGCCCGCCGACTCCCTCCCCGCACACCCCCCTACGAGGATCGGACCCGCAAAGCTTCAGGGCGAGACGGGCGGCTCCGGATCGGCCTCGCTTCCGGACGACCCCGACGGCTCCGAACCGGTCTCGCCGCCGGACGAGGCCGACGAATCCGGATCGACCTCGCCCGCGGAGGCCGGGGACCGCAGCCACGCGTCCGGGACCACGCGGCGCTGGTCGCGCTCCAGGTAGGGCACCCCCTCGGTCATCCAGTCGGGCGCCGGCTCCCCCTTCAGGTGGTGGTCGTAGAACTGCCCGATCCGCACCTGGAAGTCGAGCTGGTTCTCGAGTCGGCTCAGCCCGTGACCCTCGCCCGGGTACGACAGGAAGATGAGCGGCTTGCCCAGGAAGCGTGCGGCGTTGTAGAGCTCCATCCCCTGCAGGTACTCGACCACCTGATCATCCTCGCCGTGCAGGTAGATCATGGGCGTGTCCATGGTGGGCACGTGGGTGATCGGCGACTGCTCCAGGTAGAGCTCCAGGTCGGTGTAGGGGTCGGTCCCGTAGCGCCCCTGGCCGTGGATGTCGTAGCCGTGGTTGTTCTGGCCCGAGCCGCGGAAGAGCTGGTTGAACTCGCTCCGCAGGTTGATCGGCGCCGCGCCGGCCACGATCGCGCTGAACAGGGTGGAGCGCCCCGCGATGTACGCCGAGCCGCCCCCGCTGAAGCTGTGTCCGTTGAGCCCCACCGCCTCGGGGTCCGCGAAGCCCAGGTCGACCACCGCACGCACCGCCGCCTCGACGCTCTCGAGCATGTCGGTGTGCGTAGTCCGGGTGCGGAAGTGGATGTCGGGCTGCATGACCAGGTACCCGCGGCTCACGTAGCCCGAGAAGTTGGGCCGGTGCGCGTGCGAGGGGGTCTGGTAGCGATGCAGGTTGTGCGAGTTCTGCTCGTAGAAATTCACCAGCATCGGAAGCCGCTCGCCCTCGCGGTGGCCGTCGGGAATCGCGAGCGTCCCCTGCAGCGGGGTCCCGTCGGCGAGCTCGAAGTCGAAGAGCACCCGGGTGCCCCAGCGGTAGTCGGCCTGCTGGGGGTTCGTGTCGGTCACCCTGCGCGGGTCGCTCATCCAGGCCCCCGCCACGTGAAGGTCGGGGAATTCCCGGAAGCTCTCGCGCGTGAAGAGCAGGCGGTCGCCCCGCTCGGCCCGCACCGGGTTCGAAATCCAGCGATCCTCGAAGACGAGCTCCTCGAGCCGGTCTCCGTCGAGGCGGAAGAATCCGGAGCCCTTGGTCCGCTCCGAGAACGCCCGGAGGAGGACCGGCTCGGCCAGAGCCACCTCGCGGGCGTCGGGATCGAGCAGGACCGGCTGGAAGCTGATCTGTTCGGAGAGGCCCATCCCGCCCGTCAGGTTACGGGGCTGCCCCCCGTCCATCGGGAGGAGCCAGAGGTCGAATCCGTCGGTGACGAGCGCCCGGTCTCCCGGCTCCGCCCAGCCCCGAACCGGCGCCGGGGGCGTCGTTCCGAAGCGGTTGAACGTGGGGTCGGCGAAGCTCACCTCGAGCCCGTCGGTCAGGGTCCGATGAGTGCCCGACTCCAGCTCCCAGCTGTGAAAGTGCCCCTCCTCCCAGTAGAGGAAGAAGCGCGAGTCCGGCGAGAGTCCGCGGGGGTGCCTCAGCTCGCGGGCGATGAGGGTGCGCTCCCCGGTGTCGGCGTCGACCCGGTAGTAGTCGGCACGATTCTCTTCCCAGTCGGACTGGTAGGGGAGCGGGTTCGCCCCCAGCCCCCAGCGCCCGTCCCGGGTCATCTGTAGCTGCCGCATACCAGGATCAGCCATCGGCACCACGCGCAGGTCGTCGAGGTGCACCACGGCGGGGAAGCTCCGGTTCCGGTCGGCCGAGGCCTGCCGCTGCTGGACCGTCTGGATCCGGTCGTCGTCCCAGTGGAAGACGTGAACGTCGGGCCACCGGTCCCCCGCCCCGGGCTCCTCGGGCTTCGGCTCCTGCGCCTTGAGACCCACCACGATCCGGTCGCCGGTCTCGTTCCAGTCGATCCCGGTGAGGTCCGTGACGATCTGTCCTTCTGGGAGGCCGTCGGGGCCGAGCACCCGCACCCGGGGCGAGACCGCGTCCGCGGCCGCCGCCTCGAGCCCCTGCACCACGACCAGGTGGTTCTCTCGAAAGAGCCGGCCGGGGACGGTATCTCCCCTCAGTACCGCGAGCGCGTCGCCATCGGGATGCCAGCTCAGCCGGCGAAAGTTGGAGCGGTGGGAGTGCAGGGGGCGCCGCACACCGGAGTCCAGGTAGGCCGCGTGGAGGCCGTTGCCCTCGCGATCGGCGGTGGCGAGGGTGTAGGCCAGCACCGTGCCGGATCGGTTGAAGGCGGCCTCGTCGACGTGCGCGAAGATCTCGTCGGTGCGCTCGTCGAGATTGCGCAGGATGAGGTCCCCTCCCCCAGCCGAGCCCCCCCGCTTGCGGACCATCAGAAAGGGCCGCTCGGCCGCGAAGGCGAAGCCCTCGACATCGCTCCAGCCGTGCAGCCGCCCGGTGGCCAGCTCGAGCAGCTCGAGGCGACGAGGCACCCGCTCCCCCGCGCGCTCGAGACGCTCCGCCTCGGCCACTGCGGGGACCCGGTACAGGGCGAGCCATCGGCCGTCGGGCGAGAAGGTGGGCGATGAACCCCGGGGGACAACCCACCCTCCGGCCAGAGCCTGCGCCCTTGTCGTGTCCGAAGGCTCCGTTTCCGCCGGCCCCGAGTCCGCCGGCCCCGTGTCCGCCCTCCCCATCTCCGAAGGCGGAGCGGCCGCGTTGGCCAGGGGCAGGGAGTCGACGGGATGCACGTGCAGCCGGTCGTCGCGTCGGAGCTGGCGCACCGTCCAGGCGAGCCACGCGCCATCGGGCGAGAGGGTCTCACCGGCGAGGGTGCGCCACTCCCCGTAGTCCTCGATCCCGAGGGCGGGGAGATCGGCGCCGGTCGTCTGCCACTCCGGCTGCCACTCCGGTGCGGGGGCACCGGCCGGGGCCACCCCCTGAGCTCCGGACTGGGCGCCGGACTGGGCGCCGAGGTCGGCAGCACCGGCTCCGGAAAGGAGGAGGGTACCCGTCAGAAGCCAGAGGAGCGTCGACGGGCGGGCCGAGTACGAGCGGCCGAGAGACCCGCTGTACCCCCTCATCAGAAGGCCCAGCCCAGCGAAAGTCGGAGAATCGGGATCACGCTCCGAAACGACTCCACGTCGTCGGCGAAGAAGAGGCGGCTTCCCCCGACCCCGGCGGTGAGAGCCAGTCGTTCGTCCACCCCCAGCATCCACTGGTTCTCGACCTTGAATCCGATCCCCAGCGATCCGCTGCGCACCCCCGACTCATCGTCTTCGAGCCGGGTGTAGCCGGTCACCATGCCGATCGAGAGCCCGTCGAGGGCTCGACCCGTGACGTAGTATCGCCCCTTCGCCTCGAAGGTCAGGTACGAGGCGTCCGAGAGACTGAAGCTCGAGAGCGAGGCTCCGAGACTCGTCGCTTCGCCGACGCGCTGCTCGTAGTCGAGGGAGACGTAGCCCAGGAAGACCAGGAGGAGCGGATTGACCGAGATGATACGGTCATGCAGGACCGGAGTCTCTGCCGCGGGGCGTTCGGCCACGACCTGGGCCGACAGGGCCGGGGCGGTCGAGGCGAATACAACGAGTCCGGTCAACAGGACCGGAAGAAGGTTCAGGGGTCGCAAGAGGTCCTCCAGGGGGATCGGGCGATCGAGATCTCGCGCCGGAACCGAGCGGCCGCGTCGGGCACCGCAGGCAACGGCGTGGGCCCCCAAAGGTAGAACTCCATCGACCCCACCGGGAGGGGGATGCGGTCCACGCGACCCCTCGTCGCACCGGTCCCCCCACGGGATTACGGGTGAGAGGGGCCCACTCTCACAAAACCCACGAGACTTGACGTTGACCGAAGGATGCATCACTTTTTCGACATTGGAGGCCGGTTCTGGCCCGAAATCGTCCGAACCCCGGACCGTTGCACGGTTTGGCGGCCCTCGGTCGGCTCCGGATGCTTCGGTCCCCATTCGCACGGCGGGAGCGGAATTTCCCGCAGGTTTGGTGAGTGAACGGTGCGGATCTACCGGACCCATGAGTTCACCATAGTACCAGCACTGGAGTTCGGTATGCGTACGAGCGGCATTGTGAAGTGGTTCAACGATTCCAAGGGTTTTGGATTCATCACCCCAGACGACGGCTCGAAGGACTGCTTCGTGCACCACTCCGCCATTCAGGCCGACGGGTTCCGCACCCTGGCCGAAGGGCAGCGGGTCGAGTTCGACGTGGTCGAGGGCCAGAAGGGCCCCGCCGCCGAGAACGTGGTTCCCCAGTGAGCCACTGAAACCGGCAGTACCCCGGTCGTGACCACCCCCGGGTGATCCGCCGGGCAACGAAACGCCCCTCCGGTTCCGGCCGGAGGGGCGTTTTTCGTTGCAGTGTCCGTGTCGGTTCAGGACCCGCCGGTGTCAGGCTCATCCGGGGCCCCATCGAGCCCCGTCCGATCCTCCCGGCCGGGTTCAGCTCGCCATCAGCGCAGCATCTTGCGAACCTGCGGCCCCACGAGGGGGAATTCCCATTCCTTCCCCTGGAAGGCCTGGTACATCAGGAAGAGCCAGAGGATGAACCCTCCGAAGCCTGCCACCAACGAGATCAGGAAGAAAAAGAACCCTGCCACCGCTCCGATGAAGGGAATCATTCCCAGCACCACGCTCAGCACCGAGATGACGACCCAGAAGACCATGAACACGACGAAGATTCCGATCGACTGCGCTGCGTGGAAGCGGACGAAGGAACTCTTCTTCTCGATCAGGAGGAAGAGGATCCCGGTGAATACGCCGAGAAGGTAGGCCAGGGCACCGCTGATGTTGGCGTCGAGTCCGGTCGACGTCGCGGTCGCGGGGGGCCCGCCACCCGGCGAATGGGCCGGAGATTGATCTGGTCCTTGATTCATGAAGCCTCACTGGGTCACGTGGGGAAAGCCGTACGAACGAGCGGACGCTCGGAGAGTATCGACGTTGCCCGACCCCGGCAAGCGCTCACCGAATCCATGTCGAGCGGATCGGAGCCGAGCTCCGTTCCCGGTGCTGCGCGTCGGTCCGGTCGCGGGGGTGCGCCGGCCTCTCCGCCCTCTACAGCGAAGAACCGGCCGAAGGTCCGCCACGGGCGGGTCCCCCGGGGCCCGGCACGCCCCGCCTCCCCGCCCCCAGATCGCTCAAATCGGGGGAGCCCGCTCGGCCTCGGCCTCGGCTTCGGCCCGCCGGACGAGCAGCCCGTCGATCGAGAACGCCCCCCCGCCCCGCACCACCAGGTAGAGGAAGACGAAGCAGTAGAGGGCCGCCAGGGAGCCGCCGTTCGCATAGGGCCAGAAGTCGCGGGGGAAGTGCGCCATGAAATAGGCGAAGGCCATGAGACCCGCCGACAGGAAGGCCACCGCACGCGTTCCGAGCCCCAGGAGGATCAGGATCCCCCCGAAGAACTCGATCACCCCCGCGAAGAAACGCAGCTCCAGGAACTCGACCTGGCTACCCCCGAACCACCCCCAGAGCTTGGCCGCTCCATGCTGGAAGAAGAGGAATCCTGCCATGATCCGGAGTACGTTGAGAGCGATCGGTTCCAGCTTCGAGCGGTCCATTGCAACCTCGCGTCGGGGGCGAAAGGGGGTCGCGTACGGGGGCCGGGTCTCGTTCGGCACCGGGCCTCCGTCCGCGTCGGGCTTCGGCCGTGTACCATCGACGCGCGACCAGGGTCCATCTCGCACACGATCGGTCAGCCCCGCCGGGGAGCGAACATCTCTCTCCAGGCCTCGGCGTACACCTCTTCGGCGAGGTAGTGGGGAATCGCCCGACCCAGCGACTCGACCCCCCGACGCAGGAGGCTGACCCGCAGGGTGACCGGGGCGTCCCCATCGCCCGCGTGCAGGATCAGGGTCCGGGTGATCCCGCCGAACTCGACCCTCCGGATCGCCGTCCACGGAAGAAAGCGCCGTTCCCCGACCAGGCTTCGAGCCTCGATGCCCCGACCACTCACGGTGATGCGGAACCGGGACTCGAGCAGGAAGATCCAGGCCGGGGGACCCGCCAGGAGAGCGGCACCGATCAGGACCAGGCGACTCTCCCACCCCTGCGTGACCACCTCCTGGAGGGCCATCAGGGGGATCGCGACCCCGAACAGGAGGGTGAAGACGGTAACCTGCAGCCCGTGGTTGACCCCGATCGGGGCTGCAACGGGCTGGGGGGGCGGGCCGGGCCTCCGGGCCCCGGGAGCTGGACTCATCGATTCGCTCCGACGGGCGGATCGGCCGGTGGACCGTCGCGCCCGTCCGGGTCCTGCCGCTTCGAGCCCGCGGGGTCGTTCGCCCCTCCCCCCGAGGGCCCGATCGAACCCGCGATCGAGCGCAGGACATGCCACCCGTCGGTGCCCACCCCGGGGATCGGAATCAGGTTGAGCGAGGCCCACAGGGCCGAGGCCGCCGCAAACAGGTAGAGGAGACCGGCCACCTCTCCGCCCGCCAGAAGTCCTCCCAGGAAGGCGACCGCACCGCGAAGCCCCCCGATCTGCTGGGAGACGACCAACTCCGCGATCGTCGCCGGGATGATCCAGAACCACCCCGAGACCGACTCGAGCGCGAAGGCCCATGCACCGCCTCCGCTCCACCCGGCCGGAGCGAAGGCATCGACCCCGAACAGGAGCGCGCCGGCCGCGAAGAGCAGGGTCGCGCAGACCAGGTTGGCCACCGCGCCCGAGAGCGCCACGACCGCCTGCCCCATCCCGCGGGGGATCCCGTCGTACTCGATCCGTCCCCCCAGCGGGAGGAGTCCGACCCGGATCTCGGGGTCCCCACCACCCCGGATGATGGACGTGCCCCGACCGATCGAGAGGCGCAGGACCCGTCCGCCCTTGATGCGGACCGCCAGCCAGTGACCGGCCTCGTGCACGATCGTCAGACTGATCAGGATCAGGAGGCCGGCCACCACGGTCATGGGTTGCGGCGAAGTCCCACGGACACGCCGATGCGCCAGAGGAGAAGGTCCGCCTCGGAACGCTGGGCATCGAATTCGACCGAGCCGTCGTCGCGCACGATGATGTCGCCCTCGGTCAGGTACTCGCGCATCCCGTTGCCCTGATGGCTCAGCCCCAGGTCGATCGCCACGGGATACTCCCCCCGCGATACGCTGAACTGGAGGCCACCGCCCCCGTTCCAGGCGAACCCGAAGTCGCTGAAGTTGGTGGTCGTGGCGATCGCATCGCCGTCGCGGTCGTCGTCGATGCGCGAGGTGGTGGCGAAGTAGCTGAACCCGGCCCCCGCATTGACGTACAGTCGCGCGCGCTGCCCGAGGGGGAGGCCGATCTCGGGGCCGATGCCTCCGAGCAGGATGTTGTTCGAGGTGGTCAGGTCGACCTCGACGAGACAGGGCAACACCAGGCAGACGCGGCGGGTCTCACTCCCGTACGTCATCCCGGCAAGGTCCACCCTCAGGCTGAGGAACTGGGATTCGTCGAGGGGGACCCGGAAAAACCCGGCTACGCCGATCCCCAGGTCCACGTAGTCGGCGAACTCTCCCTGCGGCTGGGCGATGACGACGTGTCCCCCGGCGTACATCGGCGGAGGCCCCAGCTCTTCGGGCGCCTGCGCCTGCGCAGTCGAGACCCCGAACGGGACCGATGCGGGTCCGTCGGGAGCCGGGGTCAGCACGGTCAGGATTACGAGAGCGGCCGGAACGAGAGCGAGGCGGCGACGAGAATCGGATCGTGGGCACATGAGAAGGCCTGCGCTGAAGGATGAACGAAACAAGGTCTTCACAGGAGTGCGCGAAATCCACCGGGGGGAAGCGACACGCTCGGCGTCAGATTCATCGGGGCCGGATTCCCCGCGCGTGCCGCAGCGGGTTCTCGAGCAGGTGCGTCGGGATCAGGAGGGTGAGCAGGAACATGATCAGGGCGGCGAGGAGCCCGGCGGCCAGGAGCCAGAGGTTGCCGAGTGCCAGGAAGAGGATCGCCGAGATGATCGCGGTGGCGGTGGCGAATACGCTCAGCAGGAGGCGCCGCGCCTGAAGGTGCAGGAACCGCTCCTGGCTCTGGGCGTCGCGGGGATGCACCCGGATGCGGAGCTCCTCGCGCTCGAGCCGGGTCACGAGGTCCCGGACCAGGCGCAGGGTGTGCGCGCCCTCGGTGAGCAGGTCGCGGGCCATCGTCATGGGCTCGCGTGCCGAGTCGCGCAGGAGCTCCTTTCGAAAGCCGGTCAGGACCCGGCGCAGGAGGAGGAGCCCGTTGAAGTTGGGGTCGTAGCGAAAGCCGATCCCCTCGAGCAGCACCGCCGCCCGGAAGAAGTAGACCAGCTCCTGGGGGAGGAGGAGGGGCCAGGTGTAGAAGGTGTCCCAGACCTCCTGCACGATCTCCTGGATCCGCTCGCGCGACGAGCTGCGGGCCTTCTCCATGATCTTCATGACCTCGCGGGCCGCCTCGCGGATGTCGCCGCGCGCGACTTCGGGCGAGATCATTCCCAGCCGGTACATCCCGTTGATCATCCCGTCGAGGTCCTCGCGCTCGGTGGCAAGTGCGATCGAGAGGATGGTGTCCCGGGTGCTCCGAGAGACCTCGAGCGCCATGCCCCAGTCGAGCACCACCACATCGCCCTCGGGAGAGATGAGGAGATTGCCCGGATGAGGGTCGGCGTGGAGGAAGCCCTCCATGAGCATCATGCGCAGGTAGAGGCTCGAGAGGCGCTCCATGATGTCTTCGAAGCGAAGCTCCCCGGACGCGAACCGCTCCTGCAGGGCGTCGACCTTGGTGCCCCGCATGAACTCCATGACCAGGAGCCTGCGGCTGGTCACGTCGTGATAGACCCCGGGCACCTTCACCCGCGGGGAGTCGAGGAAGTCCTTGCGGAAGCGCTCCATGTTCCCGGCTTCGGCCCGGAAGTCCATCTCTTCCTTGACGCGGACCGAGAATTCCCGGACCACATTGCTGATTCCCTGCACGTGGTGGTTCGGGAAGAGGACGTTCAGCCAGAAGAGGATCCGGAAGGAGAGGTCGAGGTCGAGCGCGACCATCTCCTCGACCCCCGGCCGCAGCACCTTCAGGACGACATCGCGCCCCTGGTAGCGGGCCCGGTGCACCTGGCCGAGCGAGGCCGCGGCCAGCGGTTTCTCGTGAAAGTCCTCGAAGACCTCCTCGAGGGGCGAGCCGAGCTCCCCTTCGATGACCCGTCGAGCCGCCTCGGAGGGCACGGGCGGGACCTGGTCCTGCAGGGTCCCGATCGCGGACAGATAGGGCTCGGGGAAGAGGTCGGCGCGGGCGCTGAAGATCTGGGCGAGCTTGATGAAGGTGGGGCCCAGCGCGGCGATGGTGGCGGCGAGCCGGGCCGCGCGCTTCTCGTGATGAGCCGGCTTCCTGCGCGCCGGACGGCCGATCACGATGAACCGGCGCCGGTCCCTCAGAAAGGCCCACAGGAAGGGGATGGCACGCGCGATGACGTGCAACCCCCTGGAGATCCGCTTCACGGGTTCACCTCGGTCACCTCGGGGTTCGCCGGGGTGGCCGATCCCGGGGAGACGGCGCTCAGGATCTCCTCCTGAAGGCGGTACATGGGACTGCCCTCGCGCTCCGCCGGGTCCTCGGGATGGTCGTGGCCGAGGGTGTGCAGGAGTCCGTGGAGGGCGAGGCGGGCGAGTTCTTCCTCGACGGGCACCCCATGGTCCGCGGCCTGGCGAGCGGCTTGGTCGAGGCCGACGTAGATGTCGGCGACCGGGGGGTCATCGGGATCGTGCAGCGCGAAGGAGAGGACGTCGGGGACCCAGTCGTGGCCGAGGTGCTCCCGATTCATGCGGCGAATCGATGCGTCGCCCAGAAAGGTGACCGAGAACTCCCCCGCCTCGAGCCCGAGCCGGGCGCACAGCCGGACGAAGGCCGTCCGGATCCGGGGCTCCGGGACCGCTCGCCCGGACGGGACATTCAGGTGGAGCGCCGGGGGGTCGGTCGGATCAGCGGGAGTCATCTCCGTCCTCCCCCCCGGCGGGGTCGTCCGGCGGGAACAGCGAGGGGGCGGAATCGGGAAGTCCCCCCCGCCGCGCCGGAGCGGCTGGAGGCGCCACGGCGCCCGAGGTCCGGGCGGCGTCGCGCGGCGTCGGGGGCCGGTGGTGACCGACGGTCTCGACCTCGTCGCCGGGGGGATCCCCGCCGATCCCGTCGCCGGATCCCTCGTCGGGCCCCTGGTCGGACGCCTCTGCGTCTTGCTCGGCTCTACGCGAGGGCGATTCGGTGAGATGACGGGTCTTGGGATAGTCGATCCGGTGGTGATACAGCCCGGCCAGCACCTTCTCGAAGGCGCCCCTGATCGTCCCGATGTCCTGGAGGGTCACGGGGGCCAGATCGAGCTGTCCGGCCTCGATCTTCCCCTCGACGATCGTCGCGATCAGGTCCCGGACCCGCTCCGGGGTCGGGTCCTGCAGGGTGCGGGTCGCCGACTCGACGGAGTCGGCGAGCATGACGATCGCCGTCTCCCGACTCCGGGGACGGGGCCCCGGGTAGCGGAAGTCGGCCGGGTCGATGGCTTCGTCGTCGCCGGCCTCGGCGCGCGCCTTCTCGTAGAAGAAGGAGATCTCCTGGGTCCCGTGGTGCTCGGGAATGAAGTCCATGAGCACGTCGGGCAGATTCGCCTCGCGGCCCAGCCGGATCCCCTCGGTCACGTGCTCGCGGACGATCTGGGCGGACGTTGCGGGCTTCAGCTTGTCGTGGGGATTCCGCCCCCCGGGCTGGTTTTCGATGAAGTACTGGGGCTTCAGCATCTTGCCCACGTCGTGGTAGTAGACACCGACCCGGCAGAGAAGCCCGTTCGCGCCGATCGCATTGGCCGCCGACTCCGACAGGTTCGCCACGTTGATCGTATGCGCATAGGTGCCGGGCGCCTCCATCGAGAGCCGCTTCAGGAGGGGGCGGTTGGGGTCGGCCCACTCCAGGAGCGTCTGATCGGTGGTGATGCGGGTGTACCACTCGAAGACCGGGAGGAATCCCATGGCGAGGATCGCGCTGACCACCGCGTTCCCCCCTGCCCAGGACCACGAGAGCGCGATGCGGGACAGGTCCCGACCGGAGGCCACCCCGAGGGTGCCGACCACGACGAAGTAGACGGCGGCGATTATCGCGATGAACACCCAGGTCTGGGCCCGTCTGCGGACCGCTCGAACCGAGAGCCCCGCGGCGGCACCGGCCACGAAGACCGGAAGCCAGGCGTGCACCGACTGGAAGGGGATCTGGGCCCCCGCCAGCGCGGCCAGCGTCGCCGTCAGTATGATGGCGATGCGCCCGTCCCAGAGCACGGCCACCGCGAGCGAGGCGAAGGCGATCGGCAGGAGTTCGACCGGGAGGTCGTGCCGGGCAATCAGCCCTCCCGCCCCCGCGAAGGCCAGGATCAGGATCCCGTGGAGCGCGACCCAGCGGATGTTCGTGTAGATCTCGGGGCGGAAGAGAAAGAGGAAGACCCCGAAGACCCCCAGAATCAGGAAGTTGAGAAGCACGCTCCCGGTAAAGGGAACGATCTGCAGCCCCGCATCCTCGAGCTGCCCCTGGGCCCGGAGCGCTTCCTCGTAGGCGGCGAGCCGCTCGACCTCGGACTCTCCGACCTGCTGGTTGGCGCGCACGACCGCCTCTCCCTGGAGTACGGTGGCCCGGGTGGTCGGTACCGCCTGGCGCGCCGCGTTCCGATCCCGCTCGGTCGATGTGGCATCGTAGCGAAGGGTCGGGTTCAGAAAGCGGATCAGGACGAAGCGGAGGAGTTCGTCGGCCTCGGATCCCGCACCGACGGGGAGGAGCGCGGCGGCGGCCTCGTAGAACTCACGGGCCGTGAAGATCGAATCTCGGGGCAGGTAGCGGTCCACCCCCTCGGGCCCGACCTCGAGGACCCTCGAGACGGAAGCGTCGAGTCGTGCCCCCTCGTCCATCACCCCCCGCGGGAGGATCTCGTCGATGGCGCGGCGGGCGGTGGTCGCCAGGGTCGACCGGCTCGTCGGACCGAGCAGAACCTCGCGCTGGGCCTGGTTCGCCGGGATTCCGTAGTCCGCCATGACCCCGTCGACGGCCGCGTCGGGCTCCTCCGCCTCGGCCGCGTCACCGACGCGCTCGAAGAAGGTCGCGAGGTCGGACTCCATCTCCTCGACCGCCGCCGGTCGGCGCTCGAAGGTCGGGGGAACCGCGGCAGCGGCCCCCTCGCGCTCCCGCTCCAGCTCGTCGCGGTTTTTCGGCACGCCGAAGGCCAGCGAGGCGATTATGTCCTCGTCGGCCACCATCCCGACCTCGTAGCGGGCCATGTCCGGGCCCGTCTCCGGCGGGAAGAAGAGGGAGACGGCCAGCGCAAGAAGGAGAAGGAGCCCGATGCGGGCTCCATGGTGCAGCGCCCCGTCGGGCCAGCGGCGCTCCGGCGGGACCGAGAGGGCACCCAGCGCCCCCCCCGACCGAGCCCAGTCCGGCTTGGAACTTCGACTCACACGGTCTCCTCGTGGAGTGCGTCCTTCGCCGATTCGAGCTCCTCCGCCTCGGCGTAGGCCCGGATGATGTCTTTCACCAACCGGTGGCGGATGACATCGGCTCCGTCCAGGTAGACGAACTCGATGCCCTCGATCCCCGACAGGATCCTCTCCACCTCGAGCAGACCGGAGCCGGAACTGCGGGGAAGGTCAATCTGCGTCTTGTCGCCCGTAATCACCACCCTGGAGTTCAAACCGAGGCGGGTGAGGAACATCTTCATCTGGGCGTTGGTCGCGTTCTGGGCCTCGTCCAGGATCACGAAGGCGTCGGAGAGGGTGCGTCCGCGCATGTACGCGAGCGGCGCGATCTCGATGGTCCGATCCTCGAGCGCGCGCTGGACCCGGTCGGCCGGCATCATGTCTTCGAGCGAATCGTAGAGCGGCCGCAGGTAGGGGTCCACCTTCTCCTGCAGGTCGCCCGGCAGGAACCCGAGCTTCTCACCGGCCTCGACCGCCGGACGGGCAAGGATGATCCGCTTGACCCGCTTGCGGTGCAGTGCGTCGACCGCGGCCGCGACCGCCAGGTAGGTCTTTCCGGTTCCGGCCGGACCGATCCCGATCACGATGTCGTGCTCCCGGATCGCCTCGAGATAGGTCGCCTGGCCCTGGCTCTTGGGCTGGATGATCTTGCGGGTCCCGGGGAGGGCGATCCGGAGCTCCTCGTGCGTCGGGGGCGGCCCCCCCCCCTGCAGCTGGAAGTCCGCCGCCAATCGTGCGACGTCCGACACATCGAAGGGCGAGCGGAGGCGCGCCATCTCGATCAGGTGCTGCGTGACGGGCACCGCCCGCTCGAGCGGCTCCAGCTCGCCGGAGAGGATGACTCGATCCCCGCGAAGGACCACCCGGATTCCGAAGATCCGGGCCAGCTCCTGCATGTTCTGGTCGTTGACGCCGGCCAGCAGGAGCTGGTCGGCTCCCTCGGCGTCGAGCCGATGCTCCACCATTGTGCGATTCGAATTCCCCATGCTCCTCCTGTTCGCGTTGCTACACGGATCGTTCGCCGGCGCCCTCCCGGTGATCAGGGGTCGACCGCCGGTCTCTCCACGTCCTTGCGGATCGCCCGCAGGTGCAGCTCCCGCAGCTCCTCGTCCGATCTCGGCGTGGGGGCCTCCTCGAAGAGGGCCCGTGCCGCGGTCGTCTTGGGAAAGGCGATCACGTCTCTCAGGCTTGCAACCCCGAGGAAGTCCTTAACGATCCGATCCATCCCCAGAGCGATCCCCCCGTGCGGAGGCGCGCCCGAGCGGAGCGCCTCGAGGAGGAAGCCGAACTTCCGGTCCACATCGTCGTCGGACAACCCCAGGGTCCGAAGCACCGTTCGCTGCAGCTCGGCGTCGTGGATCCTGAGACTTCCGGATCCCAGCTCCGACCCATTGTACACCAGATCGTAGGCGATTCCCCGGACGGAGAGGGGATCGTCCGCGAGCCGATGGGCATCGTCGGGATGCGGGAGCACGAAGGGGTGATGGTTCGCGTACAGTTCGCCGTCGTCCTCCTCGAAGAGGGGAAAGTCCATCACCCAGAGCCAGGCGTGCTCCCGTTCCTTCGGAAGCTCCAGCGCCCGGATCACCGCGCCGCGCGCCGCGGCGAGGGCCGGCGAGGTGATCCGGTCGTCTCCGGCGGCCACGAGGAGGAGATCCCCCTCGGCCGCCCCGGTGCCCTCGAAGTGCTCCTCTTCGAGCCAGCGCGAGAGGGGGCCGCTGCCGCCGCCGTCGGTGCGCTTGGCCCAGAGGAGTCCGGGAGCTCCGGCCGCCTTCACGGCGCCCTCGATCTCTTCGATCTGACGGCGGGAGAGCTCGGCTCCCCCTTCGACCCGAAGGCCGCGGATCCGCCCGCCGCCATCGACCGCTCCCCTCAGGATGTTGGAGTCGGCACTCCCCATCAGCTCGCTCCAGTCCGAGAGCTCGAGGCTCCACCTGAGATCGGGGCGATCGGAGCCGAACCGGTCCATCGACTCCGCCCAGCTCATCCGCTGGAAGGGCGGATGGGCCTCGATTCCTGCGATCTCGGCCAGACGCTCCATCAGGCCCTCGATCCAGAGAAGGAGGTCGTCGGCCTCGACGAACGAAGCCTCGAGGTCGATCTGCGTGAACTCCGGCTGGCGGTCCGCCCGAAGGTCCTCGTCGCGGAAGCAGCGGGCGATCTGCAGGTAGCGGTCGAATCCGGCGGCCATCAGAACCTGCTTGTAGATCTGCGGGCTCTGCGGGAGCGCATAGAACTCGCCCGGGTGGACCCGGCTTGGGACCAGGTAGTCCCGGGCGCCCTCGGGGGTCGGCTTGGTGAGGATGGGGGTCTCGACCTCGACGAAGCCCAGCCGGTCGAAGTAGTTGCGCACCGCCAGGATCAGCCGGTGGCGGAGCCGCAGATTCGACTGCAGCTCCTCGCGCCGCAGGTCGAGGTGCCGGTGGCGCAGGCGGAGCTCCTCGGAGGGCAGCTCGTCTTCGGGCCCCCGGAATACCGGAATCGCCGGGGTCCGGGCCGCATTCAGGAGTTCGACCCGGTCGGCCCGGATCTCGACCTGCCCGGTGGCCATCTCGGGGTTCCGCGCCTCGGGGGGCCGCAGCGTGACTTCGCCCTCGACCCGGATCACGTCTTCGGCCCCCAGGTCCCGCACGATCTCGAGCCCCTCGGCATCGATGGTGTCGGGTCCGAACGAGACCTGCACGATCCCGCTCCGGTCCCGCAGATCGACGAAGAAGAGGCCTCCCAGGTCCCGGCGACGGTGGACCCAGCCGGTCAGGGTGAGGCGGGAGCCCGCATCTTCGTCGCGGATCCCTCCGATTTCACGAGTGCGCAGCGAGGTGGCGCTGACGGGACGGGAGGAGTCGTCGGAATGGGTCATGGAAAACCGCTGGATGCCTTCTCGAGGAGGAAGAATCGAAGTGTGCGGCACGGGGGGCGTCGTCCGCTTTCGGACCGCCCGCCGGATCCGCTCGGGGACCCGGAATCGCACGGTGCGGGAACCCTGACGCGCGCACCGCATACCGGGTAGAGAGAAGCGGCGCTAAGTTAACGGCCCGTGGGAGAGGGCTCAAGAACGCGTCCGACCGCATGAAGCCCCTCCCGACGAGCGGAGTCGAACTCCCCGGAGCCCCGCGTTCGAGTCCCCCAACCCCCGGATCGTCATGACGCCCAGCACTGCCCCCGAGCGGAAGCCCTCGGGGACCGACCCCCGCCCCGATCTGCTCTCGCTGATTCCCGCCGAGGTCGAGGCCGCCCTGGCCGGGCACTTCGAGCGGCGGAAGCAGCCGGGGTACCGGGCCGACCAGGTGGCTACCTGGCTTTACGAGTCCGGGGTCACGAGCTTCGCCGAGATGACGAACCTCCCCCTCGAGGAGCGCACGGCGCTCGCCGAGGCCTTCCGCCTCGAGGCCCCCGAGGCCGAGACGATCTCGCGCTCTTCGGACGGAACGGTCAAGCACCTGTGGAGGATGGGCGACGGGGAACTCGTCGAATCGGTACTCATCCCCACCTCGGACCGCCTCACTCTGTGCATCTCGTCGCAGGCGGGGTGCGCCATGGGCTGCACCTTCTGCGCGACGGGGTGGGGCGGCTTCGGGCGGCAGCTCACCGCGGGAGAGATCACCGCGCAGTTCCGCAACTCGCGCCGGTGGGCCGAAGAGAACGACTACGGGCCGATCAACAACGTCGTCTTCATGGGGATGGGGGAGCCGCTGGCCAACCGGAAGGCGGTGCATCCGACGCTGACGATCCTGAACCAGGGGTTCGGGCTGGGCGCACGGCGGATCACGGTCTCGACCGTGGGGGTGGTCCCGGGGATCCGGGAGCTGGCAGCGCGCCCCGAACAGTTCGGGCTGGCGCTATCGCTGCACTCCCCCGACGCGGAGCTGCGCTCCGAACTCATCCCCCTCGAGAAGCGCCACCCGCTGCCCGAGCTCATCGATGCGATCGAGGAGTTCGTTCAGGCGGGAGGGCGGCGGGTCACCTTCGAGTACACCATGATCCGGGGGATCAACGACGCCGAATCCCTCGCACCCGCACTGGCGGCGCTCGCCCGTCGGGTGCACGCCTTCGTCAACCTGATCCCCTTCAACCCGATCCCCTATCAGGACTGGAAGCCCTCGGTCCCCGCGCGGGTGGAGTACTTCCGCCGGACGCTCGACGAAGCCGGCGTCTCGGTGGCGGTACGGGAGCCCCGGGGCCGGGATATCGACGCCGCCTGCGGGCAGCTGCGGGCGAACGCCCTGGTCCAGATCGAGGGCCCAGACACGGTGGGATCGCGGCCGCGGGCCCGGGCGACGGTGGCGTCCCCGACCGGGGACGGGGCCGGCGCGACCGGCTGACCTACCGGCTCAGGAGCCCGGTTCTTCGCGGCCGACCATCACCAGGCGGTCCCCCCCGGGACTCACCGCGATGCGGGTCCACTCGATCGCCGAGGGCCCGACCTCGCCGAGCGAGTGCCACTCGTCGTCGACCCCCGGACGATGGGCCAGCAGCTCCCGGCCCGAGGCCATCAGGAGGATGCCGTCGGGCGTCCAGGCATGATCGCTCCCCCCATCCCGGGTCTCGACGATCCGCGAGGTGGAGCCGGTGGTGCCGTCGAGGCGCCGGATCCAGCTGCGACCATCCTGGCCGACCTCGACGAAGCTCACGGCGTCCTCGCCGGGAATCTTCTGGATCGAGGGGCCGATCCCCTCGAAGATGAGCTGACTCCAGCCCGTGCCCACCTCGGCCAGGTGGAGCGATGCCGGGGAGCCGAGAATGAACAGGGCGACGCGGTCGGCGTCGAGCCAGGCGTGGTAGCCCACCGGCTCGATGTCGGGAAGGAGGAGTTCGGCCCGGTCCCCATCGACCTCCCCGGACTCGATGTCGAAGCGCCAGAGACGCTGCGTGCCGTCCCGTTCGACCCGGACCACCGCGATCCCCCCGTCGCCCAGCGGAGTGGGCGAGTATTCGTTTTCGGGATCCGTCCGCATGAGCGCCCTCGACTCGCCCGACGCGAGCTCCAGCCGATGGATGTCGGTACCCTCGTCCTCGCGTCCCGCGGTGTAGAGGATGGCCTCTCCGCCCGGGAGGAAGAAGGGCTGGTTGTCGTACAGGGGGCGGTCGGTGAGCGCGCGGACGTCTCCCGGCCGGGGGAGGCCCTCGTCGCCTGCGGAAAGCTCGACCAGGAAGAGATCGGTCGAAGGGGGTGGGGCATCCGCCGCCGTGGTCTCGACGTCGGACGGATCCGTGTCCGTGGCGGGAGTATCGGCCTCGTCGGCGCAGGCCACGGTGAGGAGGAGCGCCAGGAGTGCGAGAGGGGCACGGGTGTGACGGGTCATCGGATCCTCCTTCCGATCCGGTCCCAGCGGACTTCGCGGATCGCCGCGAAGGGGGTCGCCGAGCCCCGGTTGTACGAGAAGTAGAAGAACATCGCGCGGCCCTCGAGCCGCCAGTCCTCGACGAGACCCCAGTACCGGGAGTCGAGGGAGCGGTCGCGGTTGTCTCCGAGCATGAAGAAGTTGCCCTCGGGGATCACGAGGGGCCCCCAGTTGTCACGGGTCGGCGTATAGTCCGCGGCCTCCACCCCGGGCGCCAGGTGGTTCGCCTGCCAGCCCATCGACGGGTGCTCGTGGTCGCCCGAGAAGTCCCGCCACTCGACGAAGGGCTCGTCCTGGCGCTCCCCGTTCCGGTAGAGCTCCTTGTCGCGCATCTCGAGGGTGTCACCCGGCATCCCCACGATCCGCTTCACCAGCTTCATGTTCTCTTCGTGGCGCGGGTCGAAGATCACCACGTCGCCCAGGCGCCCCTCGGAGTAGCCCGGGGTCCGGATGTCGGTGCCCGGGATGCGGGAGCCCATCGCGAGGCGGTTGACCATCAGGAAGTCGCCGACCATCAGGGTGTCCTCCATCGACCCCGAGATGATGACGAAGGTCTGCAGGAGGAAGGTGCGGATCACGACCAGCAGCACGATCGTGATGCCCAGCGTCTTGGCCCACTCGGCCAGGGTCGCGTTGCCGTCCTGCGCACCACCGCCGCTCTGGCGGGCGGACGTTTTGGATGTTCCCCGGGACCGCCTGCGACGTCCCGTTGTCTTCGATTCCTTTCGACTCACCGATTCGATCCCTCTGAGTCCGGGCGCCCTGGGGCGGTCCGGAGCGTTGGTTCAGCCATCCGATTCGGGCTGCTGGATCCCTCTGAGTTCCCGCGCCAGCCAGCTCGACCCTAGATGGACGGTCACGTCGAGCAGGAGGGTGGAGTCCGGCTCGGAGCGAAGGGCCTCGATTCCGAGCGCGTTTGCCACCGCCCGGGCCAGCTCCGGGTCGCCCGCCCGATGGATGACCTCGGAGGCCTCGGCGTCGAAGGTGGGCGCGTTTCCGTAGTACACCACATCGAACCCCAGATCGCGCAGTTCGTCTCGGGCGTCGGCGGCCATCCCCCGCACCCCGCCGGCATTCAGGACCTCGACCCGAACCCGAACGTCGGGGGGGAGGTGCGGCTGTCCCTGGTCCCCGTCACCATCCACACCCCCGTCGAGCGTCGGGAAGACCCCGAAGCCCTCCCCCTCGGACCACTGGGCGCCGTACCAGACGCCCGCTCCGGCCAGCAGGAGGATCAGGAGTCCGAGCGCGGTCGAAGCCCGGGACCTCTCTCGCGTTCTTCCCGACCGTTTCCGGCGCTTCCGTCCGCTCACCCTCGCTCCTCCTCGCCTTCTCGCGTGGATCCCGTCGACGGGCCGGTCCCCGTCGACCCCGGCCCGCGTCCGCCCCCCTTCGCGTCCCCATCGACCCCCTGGTTCCAGAAGGCCACGGTCGCAGCGGGGAGGGGCCGCTCCGCATCGAGGATCGACCGGATCCTCGAACGCAGGACCTCGAAGGTGACGAAGTCGGGGCGCTTCGGAAAGCGGGCCCGGCGCTTCCCCTTCCATCCGTCGGGGTCCCGTCGGCCGGGCTCGAGGTAGTCCGCACAGTACAATGCCCGCCCCATGGCGTCGAGATCGGGGTGTCCGATGGTATGAAAGGCGATGGCTCTCAGAAAGGCTTCATCGACGATCCCCTCGTCCCGCAACCGTTCGGCTGCGGCCGGGCCGTGCAGGAGCGGCCCGGGAAGGGATCGCAGCTCGACGGGCACCCGAGAGCGCAGATCCGCCGGAGTCGCCTCTCGCAGGACATCGTGCAGGAATCCCGCTGCACGCCAGCGGGCCCGCTCCTCGGCCCCGACCCGAAGCGCACCCGCCCACTCGTCCAGAAGCCCGGCCACCCGCTCCATGTGACGACGCCGGCTCTTTCCGGCTACGGCCCAGTCGGGCAGCCGGCCCTCGGCGGCCTCCTGCAGAATCCGGAGAGCGGCCGGCGTGGATGAGGCCGACGTAGCGGGGTTGGACGGGTCGACGGTCATGCCCGGCGGCTCCGCTCGGGGAGCGGGAGTCGGGGATTCTGCCGATCCCGTCCGGACAGGACGAGATGGGCCGGCCGGGGAGAGGGGTGAACTTGGGCGGACACGAGAATCGGGTCGGGAGGATCGACGTGGGATGCGGGAGAGACCGAAGTCGGCCGGAGATTTCGGGGGCCGGGCACGGTCCCGCCGGAAGGCCGGACGATAGAAAGTCGGCGAGGTGGTGTCAAACCCGGGGTGTGCCGCGGGTTCTCCGGGCAGCCCGCGACGGGCCGACCGACGGGCGGGATTGCGTCCGGTGGGAGGCGGCCCCTACCCTCCACTCCATCCGCTGAAGCTTCCGGGACGAACCCCCGTCCCCTTCTCGAACCGAGGTGCCGATCGTGTCGATGCGCTGGGACCCCCTGCTCGCCCGCACAGTGGCGGCCGAGCTCGCCCTTCGCCTGGACCGGGCCCGGGTGCGCTCGCTTCTGATCGAACCGGACGAGCGGCGGATCCTGCTCTACCTGAGGGAATCGACGCTGGTCCTCGAGCTGCACCCCGAAGCGGGATGGATCTCGCTGCTCGATCCGCGGGAGCCACTCCCCTCGGCCCGCCCCCTGGCCTCAAGGGTGATCGGCGTCCGGTCGCTGCCCGACGAGAGCGCGATCGTCTTCGGACTGCAGCGGATACGGGGCAAGGACGAGGGGGTGGAGCTCGTCGCCGAGTACACGGGCAATCGCTGGAACGGCCTGGTCGTCGGCTACCGGAGCCGCCAGATCCGGCACGTTCTGGTGCCGAGGCGGGAGCGGGAGCGGCGACTCGAGGTCGGCCATCGCTACGAGCCGCCTCCCTCGAACGAGCGGGCGGGGCGCGACGGGGAGCTCTCGCGCGAGGAGTGGGAGTCGATCGTCGGGTCGGCCCGCGAGCCCTCCGAGCGCCGGCGGGCGCTGCTGAGTGGGGTGGCGTGGACCTCGTCGGTAAACGCCGACGCCCTGCTCGAGGGGGGCTGGGAGCGCTGGAGGGAGATGATCGACCCCGACCGGTGGCGCCCCCACCTGGTCGACACCGATCGGGGCCCCCAGCCGTATCCCCTGCCGCTGGGGGGCGGGGAGCCGGTCGAGTCGCTCCTGGACGGGATCGCCCGGGCCCGCGGGGCCTCGGAATCGACCTCCCCGGAACACGCCCTGCTCCTGCCGACCCGACTGCTCGAGCGAGCCCGACGACGGCTGAGGAAGCTCGAGGGCAAGGCGCGCGGGCTGGCCCGGGAGCTGGACGCGGCGCGGGACCCGGGGCCGGTGCGGGCCATCGGCGACCTGATCCTGGCCCGCTACCACGAGGTCCCGACGGGGGCCGACGAGGTGGTGCTCACCGATTTCGAGGGCGATGAGGTCACCATCGAGCTGGACCCGACCCTCCCCCCGGACCAGAATGCCCGCACCTACTACGACGAGGCGGCCCGACTCGAGCGGGTGCTCGAGAAGCTGCCTGCTCGGGTCGAGGAGGCGCGCGCCCAGGTCGGAGAGTGGACGGCGCTGATCGAGGCGGTCGAGGGGGGTGAGGAGCCCCCGGAGACGCTGGCGGAACGTCTCGGGCCGGAGACGGGGGATGGGCGCAGGGGGAAGGGGAGCGAGTCGCCCTCCCTGCCCTACCACCGGTATCGGAGCTCCGGGGGTCTCGAGATCCGGGTCGGACGGGGGGCGCGACGCAACGACGATCTCACCTTTCATCACTCGAAGCCCGACGACATCTGGATGCACGTGCGCGAGGCGCCCGGGGCGCACGTGATCCTGCGGTGGGGGCGCAAGGAGAATCCGCCCCGGCGGGACCTTCTCGAGGCGGCCACCCTCGCGGCGCTCGGCTCCGAAGCCCGCAACTCCGGAACGGTGCCGGTCGACTGGACCCGGCGAAAGTATGTTCGCAAGCCACGGAACGCACCGCCGGGTGCGGTGCTTCCAGATCGGGTGGAGACGGTGTTCGTGGAGCCCGACCCCACCCTCAGGGACCGACTCGAGATCGAATGAACCGCACAGGACCTCACCCCACAATGGAGACCGAATGACGACCTCATCGCCCCGACGCCCCCCGGGCCCGGCCCGACGCACCCATTCGTTCACCGAGTCGGTGATCCGGGAGATGACACGGGTGGCGCGGGAGCACGACGCGATCAATCTCGCCCAGGGCTTTCCCGACTTTCCCACCCCCGAGCTGCTGAAGGACGCCGCGTGCCGGGCGATCCGCGACGATGTGAACCAGTACGCGGTGACCTGGGGGGCGCCCGCTCTCCGGCGCGCCCTCGAGGAAAAGTACGCCGCATTCTACGGCATGGCGATCGAGGGGGATCACGAGGTCACCGTCACCTGCGGGGCGACCGAGGCGATGGCGGCGGTCCTGCTGGCGCTGGTGGATCCCGGAGACGAGGTGATCGTGCCGGAGCCCTTCTACGAGAACTACGGGCCCGACGCGGTCCTCTGCGACGCGACCCCGGTGCACCTGACGCTCGAGCCCCCGGCGTTCCGCCTCGATCCCGACCGGCTCGAGGCGCTGATCACCCCGCGGACCCGCGCGATCATCCTGAACACCCCGAACAACCCGACGG
>SLBA01000147.1 GCA_007126575.1 Gemmatimonadota bacterium
AAGATCCCCAGGAAGGAGCGAAAGGCGCGCCTGAACGCCCTTCTCGATGAGCTTTCCATCAGTCATCTGCGAAAGAGCAAGGCGTACGCGCTCTCGGGGGGTGAGCGTCGGCGGCTCGAGATCACGCGGGCCCTGGTTCAGCAGCCCCGGTTCATGCTCCTTGACGAGCCCTTCGCCGGGATCGACCCGATCGCGGTCAACGACATTCAGCAGATCGTGGCGGGGCTGAAGCACCGCAACATCGGCGTGATCATCTCGGACCACAATGTGGAGCAGACGCTCGATATCGTGGATCGGGCCTACATCATGTACGAAGGGCGCATCCGGGTCAGCGGATCGGTACCGCAGCTCGTGTGGAATGACGATGTGGCCGAAATCTATCTGGGACCCACCCTCACCCACCGGATGCGCCAGAGGTATGAGCGCCCGGACGAGGTTGTGGAACTGACGGAGGTGTCCAATGATGAAGTACTGGCGGCGGAATCTTCGATTCCCATCAACGACGCCTCGGTCGAGCCCACTCCCGAGCCCGCGGAGCGCCCACCCCTTGAACCTCCATCCGAGAGCTGAGTCCAGACCATGACTCCCCTCTCCAACCGGCTCTTCCAGAGCCCCGAACTCCGACAGGAGATGAAGGTCAACCCTCGCCTCTACCAGGCGATGGAACTCCTGTACATGCCACTTCTCGATCTTCAGCAGCACCTGAAGACCGAGATGGCCGAGAATCCCTTTCTCGAAATGGCCGAGGCGGACGTCATCAACGAGGTGAGCCTCGAAGAGACCACGCCCGAGGAGGAGAAGGAGGACGAGGTCGACTGGGAGGAAATCCTCCTGGACGGCTTCGACCAGGGGGGAACACGCAGGGGACAGTTCGAGGAGAAGGAGATCACCCTCCCGACGGCCACCGAGTCGAAGGATCTGCACGATCACCTGCTCGAGCAACTGCACCACCTCTCGATCGCCGACCGCGATGTCCGGATGGGAGAGGAGATCATCGGCAATGTGGACGAGGCCGGCTTCCTCTCCTGTGGGCTCGAGCAGGTCGTCGACGGGGTGAACCAGTGGCTGGAGGATATCCGTGAGGTCGCCGAGGAGCGTGCGCAGGTGATCGAGGACGCGGAGGCCCGAGCCGAGGAGCTCGCCGAGATCGAGGCGCTCTTCCGCCCGTACGACCTCGAGGAGGCAGAGGCGATGCTCGAGGTGGTCCAGCGGATGGACCCCGCCGGGATCGCCGCACGCGATGTCCGTGAATCGATCCTGCTTCAGCTCCGCAACGAAGGCGAGGAAGATACGGTATCGTATGCACTTGTGCACGATCACTTCGACGATTTTCTCAACCACCGGTGGACCGATATCGCCCGCAGCCTCGGGCTCTCGCCCAAGGAGGTCCAGGATGCGGCCGATCGGGTGGCGCGCCTCGACCCGAAGCCCGGCCTGCGCTACGCGGTGCCCGACGAGTCGTACATCCTGCCGGACCTGATCGTCGACAAGGTCGACGGTGAGTACCATGTGTTTCTCAACGACACGAGCCTGCCCCGGCTGCGCATCTCGCGGGCCTACCGCGAGGTCGCCCGGGACCGGAACAAGTTCAAGGGAGAGAACAAGGAGTTCATCTCGCGGAAGCTCAATTCCGCTAATTGGATGATCCAGGCGATCGAGCAGCGTCGCCAGACCATGCTCAAGGTCATGAACTTCATCGTCGACCGTCAGCGGGACTTCTTCGAGAAGGGGGTGCAGCACCTGCGTCCCCTCACCCTGAGAGAGGTGGCCGACCACATCGAGATGCACGAGTCCACGGTGTCCCGCGTCACGAACGAAAAATTCGCGCAGACCCCGCGTGGCGTGTATCCCCTGAAGTTCTTCTTCTCGAGCGGTCTCGCGACCACCTCGGGCGAGGACATCTCCGCGCGCGGGGTGCGCGACAAGATCCGTGTCCTGGTCGACCAGGAGGACTCCAAGAAGCCGCTCACCGACCAGAAGATCGTGGACCTCCTCAAGTCGGAGGGGATCAAGATCGCCCGGCGAACCGTGGCCAAGTATCGAGACCAGCTGGGAATCCTGCCGGCACGGATGCGAAAGCGTGTCTGACGGCTCCCCCCGGGGCCCCCTGATTCCCGAGCCCCTTCGCCGCGACTTCGCGGTGGTCGTACCCGCGTTCAACGAGGCCCCGGTGGCGCGCGACCTCGTTCGCGAACTGAAGGAGACCTTCGTACGGCATGGACTCGAGGGCGAGATCCTGGTTGTCGACGACGGCTCCGACGACGGGACTGCCGAGGTGATCGAACGTGAAGCGGATGGGTGGGGTGCCCTGCGGGTCCTCCGCCATGCGAGAAATATGGGCAAGACCGAGGCGCTCCAGACCGCGGCGCGGATGACGGACCGCGAGGTCCTAGTGCTCTTCGACGCCGACCTCCAGCACTCGACCGAAGAGATTCCCCGGTTCCTGGAGCAGATGGGCGAGGGCTGGGACATCGTCTGCGGCCGGAAGGTGGGAAGCTACGACAAGCGGGCGGTCTCGTCGGTCTACAACCGCCTGTCCCGCCGGATCTTCCGCGTGCCCGCCTCGGACCTGAACTCGATGAAGGCCTTCCGGCGCTCGGTCCTCGACGAGATCCACCTCCGGCACGACTGGCACCGCTTCTTCGTGGTGCTCGCCCACGCCCGGGGGCATTCGGTGACCGAGATCGACATCGAGCTCCTTCCCCGGCGGGCCGGGGAGTCGAAGTACACCGGGCCCTGGCGGGTGATGGTCGGTCTCATGGACCTTTTTTCGGTCTGGTTCCTCCTGATCTTCTCGCGAAAGCCGCTCCTCCTGTTCGGGACGGTGGGCGTGCTCCTGATGGGGCTCGGGATCCTGGTCGGGGGCGTGGCGATCTGGCTGCGGTTCGTGCACGGATTCGGGTTCCGACCCCTGCTGACGCTGGTGCTCCTCCTCGAGACGGTGGGGGTGACACTCTTCGGCTTCGGTCTCCTGGCCGAGATGGTCGCCCAGCTGCGCCAGGAAGTCGAGAGCCTTCGGCGCCGGGAGCGCAGATGAGCGAGACGAATAGCGGCCTGGAAGGGGCCTCCGGGGCCAACGAAGGGGCCGAGGTGCTCGTCCTGGTGGGCACCCGCCCCGAGGCGATCAAGATGGCCCCGGTCGTGAAGGCCCTGCGTGCCTACGCTCCCCGGTTCCGGACCCGACTGGTGCTGACCGGTCAGCACGAGGAGCTGGCGATCGAGGCCCTCGCCCCGTTCGGCCTCACCCCCGACCGGAACCTCGGGATCATGCGTGAGGACCAGACGCTCTACGATGTGGCCGTGGGCTGTCTCGCCGGCCTGCGGGACCTCCTCTCCGACGATCCCCCCGAGGTGCTCCTGGCGCAGGGCGATACCGCCTCCGTCTTCTTCGGGGCGCTGGTCGGCTTCTTCGAGCGGGTTCGGGTCGGCCACGTCGAGGCTGGACTTCGCAGCGGCGACATGGCCCATCCCTTTCCGGAGGAGGGCTTCCGGCGGCTGACGGGTGTCCTGGCCGACTTCCACTTCGCCCCGACACCCGACGCCGCCGAGAACCTTCGCCGGGAGGGCGTACCCGAGGCACGGATCCACGTGACCGGAAATCCGGTCGTCGACGCGCTGCTCGACATCGCCGGACAGGACGCATCGCCCTCGTCCGACGTGCTCTCCAGACTCGACGCCCGCTCCCGGAAGGGGGAAGGCCCGTTCGCTCTGCTCACCGCCCACCGTCGGGAGTCGTTCGGAGAGCCCCTCGACCGGGTGTTCGGGGCGGTCCTGCGCCTGGTCGAGGCGGAGCCGGAGCTGAACGTGCTCTATCCCGTGCATCCGAACCCGCAGGTGCGGGGCCCGGCCGAGACGATCCTCGGAGCCCATCCCCGCATCCACCTCGTCTCCCCCCTCCCGTACCCGGAGCTCGTCCGTGCGCTCAGCGGTGCCGCGGTCGTGCTGACCGATTCGGGGGGGATCCAGGAGGAGGCCCCCTCCTTCGGCACCCCGGTGCTCGTGCTGCGAGAGGTCACCGAGCGTCCGGAAGGGGTGCGGGCGGGTGTGGCGGAGCTCGTCGGCACCGATCCGGACCGGATCTTCGCCTCGGCCCGGCGCGCGCTGGCCGAGGGAGAGGCCGGACGCGAGCGTCGCCGCGGTGCCAATCCCTACGGAGACGGCAGGGCGGGGGAGCGTATCGCCGCGATCGTGGCTCGCAGCCTGGGCGTCGAGGTCGCCGAGGTACTGCCGTGAAGATCCTCTTCCACTGCGTCTACTTTCCGCCGGAAGTGGGCGGTCTCGAGAGCCACGTGTACGAGTTGGCCCGCGGGCTGGTCGAAGAGGGGCACGAGGCCCGGGTCGTGACCTCGCGCTCCCTTCCCGGGGTGGCGCGAGAGGAGGTGGTCGAGGGCATCCGGGTGCTTCGGACCTGGTTTCCTTCGCGCAGCCCCCTGGGCTGGACCGTGCACGCCCTGGGGTCGACCCCGGCCACCCGCCGCTGGGCGCGGTGGGCCGACGTCGTTCATGCGCAGGCCTTCAGCTCGGTCGTGCCCGCCGGCCTGGCGGCTCGCAGTGCCCGTCGGCCCCTGGTGGTCACCCTCCACACCTCGCACTTTCTGACCCGAGCCCAGCGACCGGGCTGGCGCCCGATCCTGCGGCGGCTCGTGCACATGGGAGATCATGTGCTGGCCGCATCGACCGAGATCGCCGAAGTCGCGACGGGGCTGACCGGGGGCACGGTGTCGGTCGAAGCCCTCACGAACGGGGTCGACACCGCGAGGTTTCGACCGGTGACGCCCGCGATGCCCGCTCCGAGTGGAGTCCGACGGCTGATCGTGCCCCGCCGGCTCTTCCCGAAGAACGGGGTGGAATACCTGGTGCGGGCCGTGCCCGAGATCCGCCGGGCCATTCCCACGATCGAGGTGCTGGTCGTCGGCGACGGTCCCGAGAGGGAACGGCTGGGCTCTCTCGCCGAGGAGCTCGGGGTGGCCGACCGGATCCGGTTTCTGGGTTCGCGACCCCACGCCGAGATGCCGGGGCTCCTGTGCTCCGCCGAGCTCGCGGTGATCCCCTCGCTGATGGAGGCGACGTCGGTCGCCGGACTCGAAGCCATGTCGTGTGGACTGCCCCTGGTGGCCTCGCGGGTCGGCGGTCTACCCGAGATCGTGGGGGACGACACGGGAGTCCTGGTCCCACCGGCGGACCCACCGGCGCTTGCCGACGCGATCGGCACCCTCCTGTCGGATCCCGATCTGAAGGGGCGGGGGGAGCGGGCGCGCGAGGCGGTGGTCGAGCGGTGGAGTAACGCGAGACTGGTGGCCCGCCATCTCGAAGTCTATCAACAGGTGCTCGGGCCCGGGAATGGCCGGGTCCCGAGGCACCGAGGTTCCAGGGAGTCCGCATGAGTGACCGACGCCGGTCCAGGTCGAAGGGGGCACCGGGCCCCACGCTACGGGAACAGCTCGACGCGCTGCCCGGGTGGGTCGCCCCCCTCGTCTTCACTCTGACCACGGTCATACTCTTTCGGGAGTTCATCTTCAGCCGCGAGATGCTCTTCGGAAGCGACACTCTGGCCCTGGGGTACACGGCCCGGCTATTCTTCGCCGAGGCGCTGCAGACGACGGGCTTTCCGGCCTGGAATCCCTACATCCTGGGCGGCACCCCCTTTCTGGAGTCGCTCGTGGGCGGCGATGCGCTCCACCCTCTCTCGGTGGTGCTCTTCTACCTGACCGAGCCGTACCGTGCGCTCGGGTGGAAGCTGATCGTACACGTGGCCCTCTCGGGTTTCTTCATGTTCGGCTGGCTCCGCATCCTGGGGGTGAGCCGGGGGGCGGCGATGCTCGGGGGCCTCGGCTTCCTCCTCTCCCCCTGGATGGTGTCCCTGGTCTTTCCCGGTCACGACGGGAAGATCTTCGTGACCGCGATGACCCCCCTCCTGTTCTGGCTCGGAGAGTGGATGTGGCACCGTCGGGATCTCCTCCCCCCGGCGCTGCTCGCCCTCGCGATCGCGACGGTCATCTTCTCGACGCACTTCCAGATGGCCTACTTCCTCTTCGGAGGGCTGGGCGCCTACATGATCTTCCGCGCCATCCAGGTCGGCCGCCTCGAGGGACCGGCTCCGGCGGGGCGCCAGTTCGCGACCTTCCTCCTCTTCTCGATCCTGGGGGCGGGAGCGGCGGGGATCCAGCTGATCCCGGCCGTGGACTACGTCACCGAGCACTCCCGACGTGCCGCCACCACCGTCGGGGCCGAAACCCCCGAGGCCGCGCGTGCCTTTTCGGCTTCCTGGTCGCTGCACCCGGAAGAGGCGGTCTCGCTCGCCGTGCCGGAATTCGTCGGAGCCAACACCCGTTCCGAGGGGTGGGCGGCCGAAAGCTACTGGGGGCGAAACCCCTTCAAGCTGAACCACGAGTATGTCGGAGCGGGGGTCCTCCTCCTTGCCCTTCTGGCCTTCCTGGGGCCCCTTCGAGGGGGAGCACCGCCCGGGATCCGGTGGTTCCTTCTGGGGATGGGAGGCGTGGCCTTCCTCTTCGCGCTGGGGGCGAACACCCCCGTGTGGCGAATCTTCTACGAGGTCGTTCCCGGGATCTCGCTCTTCCGGGCCCCGTCGATGGCCATCTTCCTGACGGGCTTCGGCGCCCTGACCCTGATGGCGCTCGGGGTGGATCGAGGCGCCGAACTCCTGGACGGGCTGGACGGGGCTGGTGAGGCGAACCAGCCGGCGAAGAAGGGAAGGGGGGCGAAATCGGGCTCCTCGGGGCCGCTCGACTCCCTCCCACCGGGTGCCTTCCGGGTCCTGCGAACGCTGGGGGCCGGCACGGCGCTCCTCCTGCTGGGTGGGATCCTGGCCGCATCCGGGGTCCTCTTTCAGCTCTGGACGGGGGTGGTGTACCCTGAGATCTCCGACCAGGCGCTCGCGACTCTCGAGGCGTCGCGCGGGTACATCGTGACCGGATTCTTCCTGACCGCGGTCATCGGTGGGGCCCTGACCGCGGTGTGGTGGGCCGCCGCAAGGAAGATGATCGGCGGCATCGTCCTCGCGCTTCTCCTCACCCTCGTGGTCGGCGCCGACCTCTTCCGGGTGAACATCCCCTTCATCCAGACCCTGGACGCGGCCCGGGTGACCGTGCCGGACCCCAACCTCCGGTTCCTCCAGGATCGGGTCCGCGAGGAGCCCCCCTTCCGCGTATTCTCGATGATTCAGGGAGGGCAGGACGTGGAGCCCGCGAACTTCGGGATCGAACTGGCGGCCGGGCACCACCCGAACGACCTCCTGCGATACAACCAGTTGATCGGAATGAGGGGCGGAGGGGCGCCCGAGAACCTGGCGTCGTTCAACGAGAACGCACTCTACATCCTGAACGTCCGCTATCTACTGTGGCCGGGATCGATCGAGGGGGTCGAGCCGGTGAGCCAGGTGCAGCTCCAGGACGGTCGGATCTGGGCATCGGTCTATCCCTATCCGGGCGGACCGAGGGCGCGTGTGGTCGGTTCCTACCGTGAGGTCGGGGAAGGGGAGGCGCTTGGGGTCGTACTCGATGAAGAGGGCTTCGACCCTCGCCGTGAAACGGTGCTCGAACGCCGCCCCTCCGCAGAGCCCGGGGGCGAGGGAGTCGAGGGCCGGGTGGAGTGGATCGAGCGGACACCCGACCGCCTGCACTTCACGGTCGAGGCCACCGGCCCGGCGCTGGTCGTAGTGGCCGACAACTGGTTCCCGGCCTGGACAGCACGCGTGAATGGCGAGGTGACCGAGGTCCTCCGGGCGGATCACACCCTGCGGGCGATCTCGGTTCCCGAAGGCCGAAGCGAGGTCGTGATGACCTACGAGTCCTCGCAGCTCAGGGGCGCGCTGCGACTCTCCCTGGCTTCCCTCCTCCTGGTGACCGGAGCCGGTCTCTTTGCGGGAATCCGGTCCCATCGAGGGCGGGACCGGGAGGGGGCCCCTGCCGCCGCTCGCGGGGAGGCGGGCGCGGCGGGTGGGGATGAGGATGCCCGTTGAGCCCTCCGACGTGGGCACGGAGCCCCGTTCATCCAGGATCCCGTCCTGGCTCCGCTGGGTTCTCCGGATCGCCTTCACGGTTGGGGTCACCTGGATCATCGCCCGTCAGCTCGGGGTGGGACTCGACGATGCACTCGCCCTCGAGCGGGGGATCCCGGCGCTCGATCGGGGCTGGGTCGCGGCGTCGATCGTTGCGCTCCTCGCCACCTTCCTGCTGGCCGCAGGACTGTGGGGCCGGATGGTGCGGGATCTCGGAGAGGCCGATCCTGGTGTCGCCGCGTCGGCCCGCGTCATCTTCACCGCGAATCTGGGGCGATACGTGCCGGGCAAGGTCTGGCAGATCGCCGGACTCGCGATTCTCGCCCGGCGCCAGGGTGTCTCGGCCACGATCGGTACCCTCGCGGGGATCCTCGTTCAGGGATTTTCGCTGCTGGCGGCTGCAGCTTGGGGTATTCCGGCGCTCACGGCCATCCGCGCCGAGTCACCCGAATGGCTCTGGCTCGTGGTGGGCCTCGGGATTGCGGCGGTCGTGCTCCTGTGCTCAGTACCGGCCCTCCTGCACGGGGTGTTTCGCTTCCTCTTCCGACTGGCGCGCAGGGATCCCGATGAAGCCCCCAAGACGGATGTGCGCTTCGGCCTTCGATGGCTCTGCTGGCACATGGTCGTGTGGGCTGGCTACGGAGCCGCATTTCACCTCTTTCTCGTGGGACTGGGATTCGATGAGCTCGGCATACTCAGCTCCACCGTCTACTTCGCGGCGGCGTATCTGCTCGGGTATCTCGCGTTGCCCGCACCGGCCGGCCTCGGCGTGCGGGAGGGAGTCCTGATGGCCCTCCTTCTACCCGCCCTCGGCCCCGCGGCGGCCCCGGTCGCGATCCTCGCCCGCCTCTGGATGACCGCAGTCGAGCTCGCTCCGGCGGGGGCCCTGGCGCTCTGGGAGGCCATGCGCAGACCGGTGGAGCCGAACGCCGTGACCGAGAGCCGGGAGACGCGGCCATGACGCACGGTACCATGCACGATACCACGCACGATACCACGCACGATACCACGCTGGTGGTGGTGCCCACCTACAATGAGCGGGAGAGCCTGCCGCGCGTGCTCGAGCGGTTGATGTCGCTCGAGACCGAGACCGAGGGGCTGGGCACGGTGCATGCACTCGTGGTCGACGACGGGTCGCCGGACGGTACCGGAGAGATCGCCGAGGAGTGGGCTCGCGAGCACCCCGGTCGGATCCACGTGCTCCACCGCGAAGAGAAGCGCGGGCTGGGCCAGGCCTATGTGGCCGGGTTTCTCTGGGGCCTAGAGCGCGAGTACGCTCGAATCTGCGAGATGGACGCCGACCTGTCGCATCCGCCCGACCGGCTCCCGGACTTCATCGCGGCGTCACGGCAGGTCGACTTCGTGATCGGGTCCCGCTACGTGGGGGGACGGGTGACCGTGGTGAACTGGCCGGTGGGGCGTCTCCTGATCTCCCTCTTCGGCAGCTTCTACGCGCGAATGATCACCCGGCTGCCGGTCTCGGACGCGACCGGAGGGTACAATCTCTTCCGACGGGAGGTTCTGGAGGGGATCGAACTGGACCGAATCCAGTCGAATGGCTACAGTTTCCAGATTGAACTCAAGTACCGTGCGTGGAGGAAGGGATTCACCTTCGAGGAAATCCCGATCGTCTTCACCGAACGCGACCAGGGAGAATCCAAGATGTCGAAGGCGATCGTGGGCGAGGCGGTCTGGAAGGTCTGGAAGCTGCGGTTCCTGGATCTCTTCGGCCGTCTCTGATGGAGGTCTGACATGGCCCTCGACACACTCCTCTATCGCTGCCCGCTCTGTGGTCAGGATCCCGTGGAAGCCCGGTCCGACCAGGTGTTCTGCCCGTCGTGCGAAGCTACCTTCGAGGCTGCGCCGCCCACCGGTGAAACCCGGATCCGGGTGACGCGAAACGGTCATACGTTCGATGCGCAGGCGGTCCTCCTGAATCGCAGGATCGATCGCCTGGGTGGCGCCGCCGGCCACGCCCGGCAGCCCGACGGACGGCTCCGGGCCAGCGCGATCGTCGAGGCCCAGTTCGTGTCGAACGAGGACCCGCTGCGCTTTCGTGATCGCCTGCTGGGGTTCATCGAGCGCCTCGACGAGCGCGTACCCGGAACACTTCTCCTGGACGGCAACGAGATGGAGCTCCGCCCCGACCCGAACGGCTCGAATCGTTCGGCGGGGCGGGGGGCCCATCGCTGGACGATCGACGAGATCGACTCGCTTCAGACCTCGTCGTCGTCGGTTCAGATCTCGCTGGGTGCACGGGGCGTCGTTCTCTTCCGCTTTCCCGACGACTCCGTACGCCGGTGGGATGACCTCATCCGACGGGCAATGACGGAGCGATGGAGGGCACTCGGGCGTGGAGACATCCTCGAGTTTCAGCCTCGGGTCCGTGCCGAATGAGCCTCTTCTACCGAAGCATCGCGCTTCCCACCCGCTGGGCCTTTCGGCTGGGGTGTGCCGGGGTCACGATCGAGGGGACCGAACATGTGCCGAAGACCGGTCCCTTTCTGGTCCTTCCGAACCATGAATCGATTCTGGATCCCTTCTTCCTCCTCTCCTTCAGTCCGCGCCCCCTGAACGCGATGACGAAGAGCACCCAGTTCACCCATGCCGGAGCCCGATGGGGGCTCGAGCGGCTCCTGGCCTTTCCGGTGCGCAGGTATCGGACCGACGCTCAGGCGGTTCGTGTCGTCCTTCGGACGCTGCAGGCGGGGAAGGGGGTCTGCATTTATCCGGAGGGGGAGCGTACCTGGGATGGAGCCCTGCAGCCGTTCCGCAGGGGTACCCTGCGCCTGATGCTCGAGGCCGGGGTCCCGGTCATCCCGTGCGGGATGGAGGGCCTCTACGATCTCTGGCCGCGCTGGGCCGATCGCCCCCGACGTGGGGCCTCGATCGTCCTTCGATTTGGGGAGCCACTTCACTTCGGCCCCTTCGAGAACCGGGCCGCGCGCGATGCGGCGCTCCCGGCCGCGGGCGCCCTCCTGCGAGAACGGATCCTCGAGCTCTCCGGCGAAGCCCGGCGGCGCCGAAGCTGGGAAGAGGAAGATCGTCGACTCGACGAGCTCGCCCTCCTCGACTCCGAAGCGCACTCCACGCCGCGGCGCTGACTCGACTCCGAAGTCGTACTCCGCACCCTGTCGCTGACTCGACTCTCGGGGAGGGGACCGAGGGGATCTGAGCCGCGGCCCGGGTTCCAAAGTTCGACAGCTATCCTTCCGGCAACATTACATAATATATATTATGCGAACACGCGGAGAGATTGTGGAAAACCCCTGTTGAAACTCCCATTTCGTGGAATGCGGGCATGAGGGGTCCCCAGGAGCTTCTCACCCAGCGTGTATGCGGGCGTAACGGCGACGTCTGAGGTTCGCGGGTATCCCTGCGAGACGCCGCTCCCGCTCGGTGTGGCTCCAGCCCCGGGCTCTGGTGGCGAGACTACCGGCAACGAAAAGAGCCCCGGAGTGGCGACCTGCACCGCCCCGGGGCCCTCTCATGTCGGTCCATCTGCTGTCGGCTAGTGCCAGGCTCAGCCGTCGCCGCTGGTCAACTCCGCCAGACGCATCTCGAAGTAATCACGGAGCGGGCTGTCGTCCGGCTCGATGTCGAGGAGCGCACGGAAGGCATCGGTGGCTCCCGCGGTGTCTCCCTGAGCCAGGAGCACCCGGGCGAGCCCTTCTCCGGCCTCGCGCCGCTGGAAGGTGTACTCTCCCCGATCCTTCAGGGCTGCGTAAACCTCCTGGGCATCCTCCCACCGTTCGGCGTCCTCGTATGCGATCGCCAGGAGGAAGGTCGCCTGAAGGCGCAGGGAGTTCCGGTACGAGGGCGCCGTCTCGAGGAGGGTCTGGATTGCGGCCTCGGGGTTCCCGTCCTCGAGGTGGATCTCGGCCAGCAGCAGCCGAGCCTCGATTCCGTAGGGGGTGCCCCCGAAGCGCACGAGATAGCCCTCGATCTCCGCGACGGCCTCGGGCGTCGGCGACATGGCCGCGACCTGCTGGACCATTTCGAGCTCGGTGGCGGCCTGCTCGTACTGCTGCGAGCGCTGCGTCAGGAAGTAGATCGTCCCCCCGATGAGCAGGACGATCGCCACGACTCCGATGATGGCCACCTGGGTATTCTGACGAGCCCAGGCGACGAACTCGAGAACCCGGGCGGAGAATGCGTCATCCGCGGTACCCTGCGGCTGGGACGGTCTTCTGGATGGGGACGAACCCTTCTTCTTGGCCATAGCCTCGCTGCACTTTCGTGAAAACGGAGTGAAAAGCGGCGCTGCGCTTCCCACTCCATCGAGAGAACCTGAACCCTATAGATCCTAAGTATATCCGACCTGACGCAAGGGGTCAACGCGCCCTGCGCGGGGTGGTACGGTGTGCGTCGCGGATGGGGGGTGCCCCTTGCCGCCAGGCCCTCGATGGCGCGAAGCCGTGGCGACGCTCGTTTGGTGCCGGAGCCGGCGGCCCTCTATCTTGTTCGCGTGTCGCGGAGCCCGGCCGGTCATGGCGGGGCTCATCCGGATCCCGCAGGTCACGACGGCGACCGTGGCCCGTTGGAACCACGTGCTTCCCCTTTGGGAGTCCCTCGATGGCAAGAGTCTTTCTGGTGATCGCGGCCGCGTACGGGTTCCTGGCGGTGGCGTTGGGTGCATTTGCCGCCCACGGACTTCAGGGCCGTCTGGAGGAGCGGGCGCTGGAGATAATGGAGACCGGGGTTCGGTACCAGATGATCCATGCCCTCGCCCTTCTCGTCGTGTCCCTTCTCCTCTTCCGGGAGCCCTCGACCTGGCTGGCCGGATCCGGATGGGCGCTTGTGGCCGGGGTTCTCCTCTTCTCGGGTTCCCTGTATCTGCTGGCCTTCACGGGGATCGGGCGGTTCGGGGCGGTGGCCCCGATCGGAGGGGTTCTCTTTCTCGTCGGATGGGTCCTGCTCGCGGTGGGCGGCTGGCGCCTGATGTCCACCTTCGAGTGATGAATTCAAGGCAGCTCGACGACCCGCTCCGGGCGCTCCGAGACGCGATCGCCACGGCTCGAGGGATCGTGATCCTTACCGGAGCCGGTGTGAGCGCCGAATCGGGGGTGCCCACCTTCCGGGGCAGCGACGGACTGTGGAAGCGACATCGGGTCGAGGAACTCGCGACCCCCGAGGCCTTCCGGAGGGACCCGCGAACCGTATGGGAGTGGTACACCGAGCGAAGAGAGGCGATCGGTCGCTGTTCCCCGAACGCCGTGCATCGGGCGCTGGCCGAGCTTCTCGTGAACCGACCGGATGTGACCCTGGTCACTCAAAACGTCGACGGCCTGCACGACCGGGCCGTCGTCGAGGTCGGCGCGGAGCTCCCTCACCCGCGCCTTCTGCATCTGCACGGCTCCCTTTTCACCCTTCGATGCTCGGCGTGCACCTGGCGGGCGCCTCACGCGGACCCCATCGACGCGAGCTCCGAGGCCACCCTGCCCCGCTGCCCCGCCTGTGGTCGACTGGCTCGCCCCGGTGTGGTCTGGTTCGGCGAGCCACTCCCCCGCAAGACGCTCGACCAGGCCTTGTCCTCGGCGGCTCGCGCGGACCTGTGTCTGGTCGTGGGAACCAGCGCCGTCGTCTATCCGGCCGCATCGATTCCCCAGGCGGCCGTCCAGGCCGGTGCCCGACTGGCCGAGTTCAATCCGGAGACGACCCCGCTGTCTGGACTGGCCGAGTGGCAATTCCGTCAGCCGGCCGGAGAGATTCTGCCTGAAGTACTGTCTTAGGCCACAGCCTGTAAGGTGCTATATAACAGAGGCTTGCGACATGATAGAGGCGAGAGTCTCCGGCGCGAGATTCCCTCCGCTGAGCAGGACGATCAGCGGGCCGCGTCGTTCGGCCAGTTCTCCGCTCCCTCCCCCGGTCCGGTCCTCATGTCCGACGACCGGGTCGCCGGACATGAGGGCGGCAAGGCCCACCGCCCCCCCACCTTCGAGTACGGTACGCAGCTCCCGGAAGGCGAACCGCACGGCCTGATGGATTTCGAACTCCCCCACCTCGATGGTGACAAGTTCATCCGTTCGGAGGCCGTCGTGGAGAAGGTGGAAGCTCCACCGGTTCGCCTCACCGATTCCACCCGAGAGGGCCGAGGCGAGCGTCGCGGACTCTTCGACATCGACCAGCGGTCGACCGGCCTCGAGGGAGCGGAGCATGGCCGGAGCCCGACGAGCCCCCACCGCCACGGTCCGGACGGACCGTTCCTTCGCCGCGATCAGACATCCGGCGGCAAGGCCTCCACCCGAGAGTGGAACGAGCAGATCGGCCTCGGGGAGTCGGAAGGGGTCGACTACGGCGATGCCGGAGAGCTCGTCGAGAACCTCGAGCGCCACGGTCCCCTGCCCCGCGATGATCGCCGGGTCGTCGAAGGGCGATACGAAGTGAAGGCCCTCCTCCCGGGTTCGCCGAAGGGCATCGGCCTCCGCATGCTCGTAGGTCGGCCCTGAAAGGCGAACCGAAGCCCCGGCGTCCTCCATCGCATCTCGTTTGACCGGGTCCACCCAGTCCGGAACGCAGAGGGTCGCGGGAACACCCAGCCGGCCGGCGATCCATGCCACCGCTCGCCCGTGATTCCCGCTCGAGCAGGCGACGACTCCACCCTCTGGAATCTCGCCCCGCTCATGGAGTGCAAGGAGGAGATTCGCCGCGCCACGGAGTTTGAAGGACCCCGTCCGCTGAAGGTGCTCGTACTTGAGCCAGACCGGTCGCCGGAGCGCTTCGGAGAGCGTGGGCGACGGCAGGAGCGGCGTCTGGCGGATCCAGGGGGCGATCCGACGGGCCGCGCTCCGGAGATCGTCGGCGGAAAGGGCTGGAGGAGGTGTGTGGGGTTCGGTCATCGAATGTCCTCGCCGCGACTCGAACGCGGGACCTGCTGCTTAGGAGGCAGCCGCTCTATCCACCTGAGCTACGAGGACGAAACGTCACAAGGTAATCAGGTCGGCCCGGATCATCGACCCCCTGCCCCGAAGCTGGCGTCAGGAGCGGTCGGCTCGCTCCGATCGCGCCCCGCTCAGGAGGACCCCGGAAAGGAAGCCCCGGAGGGCGGCCTCGACCGTATCGGAGCCCGGATTCGGAACGAACCTCAGTGTGCCCGAGACCCGCAATTCCTCTGCGAGCCGGTCTAGGACGGACGCCAGGTCCCGCGCCCGGGCCTCCCGGGCGTCGCCGGCGGACTGCGCCGGAGGGTCCGTGGCGGGTGGTTCGACCCGAGCCCTCGGGGGGTCGTCGGGCCCGTAGACGGCGTGGGGGGGCAGAGAGGCCCCCGCCGGTGGCAGGTGCGGGGCGCGATGCAGCGGCCTTCGCCCTACGACCGGTGTGAATACCGGTGGAGGAAGCCGGTCGTCCGGACCCTCTCGACGCGAGCGGTCGAGGTCCTCATCCGGATCCGGGGGAGATCCTGCGGGCGGGGAGTACGGGCTTTCGTCAGTCGACATGGGTTCTCCGAGGAAAGAGGGCGGACTCAGGCCAATCTACTCAATCGAGTTCCCCCGGCGAAATCCCTGCGGTGCGCCCGGTCCGGGAAAGCCAGTCGAGCGTAAGGACGATGAAGACCCCCACCGCCGCAGAGAGGATCACGGCGCCGATCATCGGCTCCTCGCCCAGGACTCGGGCATACTCGAAGGGGCCCGAGGGGCGCAGGCCGGGGGCACCGGCGGTGAGCGCGGGATCCAGCGGTTCCGCGACCGGCACCTTCCATGGCCAGATCTTGACGAGAGCCCCGGCCATGAAACCGCACAGAAGCGCCAGTGTGCCTTGGTAGGCACGCCTGAGCAGCCAGATCAGGAATCGAGCGAAGGCCAGAAGGCCCACGGTGCACCCCGCGGCGAGAGATCCCAGAACCACGAGATCGACCTCCGCGATACCGCGGACCACCGCGGGATACTGCCCCAGCAGGAGGAGCACGAAGCTTCCCGAGATGCCGGGCAGGATCCAGGCGCAGATGGCCACCGCCCCCCCCAGGAAGATCGTGAAGGGGTTCACGGGGAAGGTCAACGCCGCCATGAAGCCGAGTCCGGCCCCGGTCAACACGCCCCCGGCAAGGAGCAACCCACGGGTACGGTTCCACGGAGCCGCGAAGCGGCCGACGAAGAACACCGATGCCGCGATGAGCCCGAAAAAGAAGCCCCAGACCTGCAGTTCCCGGTTCTCCAGAAGCCAGGAGACGAGGGCGGCGAAGCTGAGGACACTCGTGCCCATCCCCGCCCAGAGCACGATCAGGAATCCCAGGTTGGCCTCGTGCCATGCCTCTCGCAATCGGCCCTTCAGCACGAGCCTCGCGAGGGGAAGGCCGATTCGTCGGACCGACCGGACCAACTCGATGTAGATGCCGGTGATGAAGGCGATGGTGCCTCCGGAAACCCCGGGCACAAGCTCCGCAACCCCCATCGCGAGTCCCCGGACGTACACACCGATCCACCCCGGCACATCCCTGGAAGGCCAGTCGGACTTCGAAGGTGGGGATTCGTCGCGCTCGAGGGAGTTCAGGGCGAATCCTCCGACCAACCGTACTTGCCCAGGAGGGGGACGAAGGTGCACCGCTCCTGAACCGAGCCCTCTTCGAGCCGGCCGTTCTCGTCCCGCGTCACCAGGATGAGCTCCTGCTCCGAGCGACTGCCCACGGGAAGCACCATCCTTCCCCCGGGGGCGAGCTGGTCGATCAGGGGCTGGGGCACCGAGGGCGAAGCCGCGGCCACGGTGATCACGTCGAAGGGCGCGTATTTCCGCCACCCGATCGTCCCGTCTCCCACCATCAGAGCGATGTTCTGGAACCCCATCGCGTCGAGCGCCCTGCGTGCCCGCACCGAGAGTTCCCGAACCCGCTCCACCGAGTAGACGCGGTCCGACATGCGGGCGAGAAGCGCGGTGAAGAACCCGCTGCCCGTGCCGATTTCCAGCACCTTCTCGTCGGGTTGCGGGTCGAGGACCTTCAGCATGAACGCCTGCAGCGAGGGCTGCGAGGCCGTCTGTCCGAACCCGATGGGGAGTGGAGCATCCTCGTACGCGCGGTGCCACACTCCCTCGGGAAGGAAGTGATGGCGAGGAACCTCGTCGAAGTGCCGAAGCAACTCGAGGTCGTCCAGCCCCCGGCTTCGAATCGTCTCGATCAGTCGCCGCCGGGCGCCCACGTACCGGTAATCTTCTACAGGGTCAGATTCCACCCGCGAATCTCCTCGAGGAGGCGATAGTTCGTCAGATCCAGATGAAGTGGAGTCACAGAGATAAACCCTTCGTCGACAGCCCGAAAGTCCGAATCGTCTCGTCCGGTCCAGCGACGCTCCCCGCCGCCGATCCAGAAGTACTCCCGGCCCGACGGATCCTGCGCCCGCGTGAGGGAGTCCGAATATCGACGCTGTCCGAGCGTCGTGACCCTGACTCCCCGCACCTCAGTGGGGTCGATGGGGGGGAGGTTCACATTGAAAAGGGTCGCCGGCGGAAACTCCCGATCGTCGATCAGCTCCCGCAGGAGGATCGTGAGCGCGTCGGCCCATCCTTCGATGGATTCGAAATCGGGACCGGCGTACGAGAGCGCCACCGAGGGAACCCCAAGCACCGTGGCCTCCATCGCAGCGGCGACCGTCCCCGAGTAGAGCACGTCCTCTCCCATGTTCGCCCCGTGATTCACACCGGAAAGGCAGAAGTCCGGTCGTTCGGGCAGGAGCGCATTGAGGGCGAGGATCACGCAATCCGTGGGGGTGCCGTCGACCACCAGCGAGCCGTCGGTCGCTCGGCGACTCCGGAGTGGATGATGAAGCGTCAGCGAGTGGCTGGTCGCGCTCTGTTCCCGGTCCGGCGCAACCACCGTGACCGGGGCGATCTCGCGGGCGGCGCCCGCGAGGACTCGCAGTCCGGTGGCCAGGTATCCGTCGTCGTTGGTACAGAGAATGTGCATCGAAGCGGGTTCAGTCTTCGGCAGGAGGAGGGTCCGGGAGGGTTAGAATCTTCTTGAGGTCAAAAAGCTCTTCTTTAATAGCTGCATAGACTTCTGGGTTCACAAGACCCTTGGTCTCTTCCTGAAGCCCCCCTTCTCCGCGCATCTCCAGAAGTTTCTGGCGCGCTCCGTCGACCGTGAACTTCTCTTCGTAGAGAAGGTGCTTGACGAGAAAGACCAGTCGGACCTCGCGTGGCCGGTATACCCGGTTTCCGGCCTTGTTCTTGTTCGGCGCGAGAACCTCGAACTGGGTTTCCCAGTACCGGAGCACGTGTGGCTTCAACCCGGTCAGGTCACACACCTCACCGATCGAATAGTATTCCTTCTTCAGGATGGGATTCCTCGGCGTGCTCATCAGCTCCAACCCTCGGGCTTCGGGTCTCGCAGCATGAGACGCTGTACCGCGTCGGCCGGAGGGCGTTCCCCCCTCAGAATGGAGTCCACTTCGGACACGATCGGCATTTCGACACCGTGTCGCTCGGCGAGGGCGCGGACCGCAGGTGTGGTCCGCACCCCCTCGGCGACAGCGCGCATGTCGTCGAGGATCCCCTCGAGGGTCTCCCCCTGGCCCAGACGGACGCCCACGGTGCGGTTGCGGGAGAGCTCACCCGTGCAGGTCAGCACCAGGTCCCCCATCCCGGCCAGGCCCGAGAAGGTCGCCGGGTCGGCTCCCAGCGCGACCCCGAGCCGGGTGATCTCGGCCAGTCCCCGCGTGATCAGCGCCGCCTGGGTGTTGTATCCGAAGTCCAGCCCGGCGGCGACGCCCGCCGCGAGCGCGATCACGTTCTTGACCGCGCCGCCGAGTTCCACACCCGTCACATCGGGGTTGGTGTAGACCCGGAACCGTTCGGTCGAGAACGCCTCCTGTACCGTGGTTCGCGCCTCCCGGGACCGGCTCGCCACGACGACGGCCGTGGGTACGCCCCGGGCGACCTCGAGTGCGAACGAAGGTCCCGACAGGACACAGAAACGCGCCATGATCTCGTCGGAGAGATAGCGCGCATGGACCTCGTCCATCCGGGAGAGCGACGAGATCTCGATGCCCTTCGAGGCGCTGATCACGATCGCGTCCGGCGCAATGTGAGCGGCGGCGTCGCTCAGCACCGAACCCATGTACTGGGCGGGGCTCACCGTCACGATCAACCGCGCGCCTTCGAGCGCCACCCCGAGGTCGGATTCGACCCGAAAGGAGTCCGGGAGCCGGATGTCGGGAAGATACGGGTTCACCCCGCTGTGGTTGATTTCGTCGGCGACCTCCGGCTCGAACGACCAGAGTCGGACCGGGACTCCCCGATTGTGAAGGAGGAGCGCCAGGGCGGTCCCCCAGCTTCCGGCTCCCAGAACGGCAGCTTGCATCATGGGCTCTCCGTCGGTATCAGGCATCGTCACTCCGGGTCGGGCACGCGTTCGGATCGCGGGCTCCCGGATCGACCGAACCGATTCTCCTCTCCCCTGCGGATCCGCCCCATGTTGGCGCGATGGGCCCACAGTACGAATACGGCGAGCACGGTCGAGAACACCAGGGTCCACTCTCCCCCGGCATGGGGGGTAAGATAGACCGCCAGGGGGAGGACGATCGCGGCCAGGATCGAGCCCAGCGAGACCATTCGGCTCGTCATGACCGCCGCGAGCCATACGGCGAAGGCTGCCAGGAGCGCCCACGGGGCGAGTGCGAGAAACACCCCCGCGCTCGTCGCAACCCCCTTCCCTCCTCGGAAGCCGACCCAGAACGAGTAGACATGCCCCATGATCGTCGCCGCACCATAGATCAGCGCGAGCCATGAGGCGGAGCTTCCGTCGATCAGGGGAAAGAGCGCCACGGGGGCCCAGCCCTTGGCCAGGTCCACGACGAGGACCGGAAGCGCAGCCTTCCAGCCGAGGACCCGCAGCGCATTCGTGGCTCCCAGGTTCCCACTTCCTTCCCGTCGGAGGTCCTTCCCTGAAATGGCACGTCCCACCCAGAAGCTGGTGGGGGTCGCACCCAGAAGATAGGCCGCCACGACGAGAAGAAGTGGGGTCACCGACCGCCTCTCCCGTCCCGCCCCGAGGATCGGATCCGGATACGGAGCGGGGAGCCCAGGAACCCCCAGGCCTTCCGGAATCCATTGTGCAGATAGCGCTCGTAGTGCGCCGGTATCTCGTCGGGGAAGTTCGCGAACAGTACGAAGGTGGGAGGCGCCGTGTCCGCCTGGGTCCCGTACTTCACCTTCACGGCACGCCCCTGCGAGTGCGGGGGGGGCTGACGGCTCGTGAGCGCCTCGAGCACCTCGTTCACCTCGTGGGTGGGGATCCGGCGCTCCCGGTCGGCAGCCACCTCGAGGAGCGCATCCAGCGTGTGTCTCACCCGGAACCCGGTCAGCGCCGAGATGAACAGGACGGGCACCCATTCGAGGAAGGGTACCCGCTGCTTCAGTTCGCGCAGGAACCGCGGAACGGTCTGGTCGTCCTTCTCGACCGTATCCCACTTGTTGACGGCCAGAAGCACCCCGCATCCCGCATCCCAGGCCTGCTCCAGGATCTTCACGTCCTGATTGGTGAGGCCCTCCTGGGCGTCGATCAGGACGAGGCAGAGTTGGCTCATCCGGACCACCCGGGCCGTCCGCAGCGACGAGTAGTACTCGATCGACTCGTCCACCTTCGACTGGCGGCGGAGTCCGGCGGTGTCGATGAAGACCAGCTTCTTGCCATGGTACGTCATGGTCGAGTCGATCGCGTCCCGGGTCGTCCCGGGCACGTCGCTGACCACGACGCGCTCCTCGTTGAAGAGCCGGTTGATGAACGAGGACTTCCCGACATTGGGCTTCCCGATCACCGAGATCCGCAGGTCGCCGCCTTCAACGGGCAGGGACCCCTCCTCGGGAAGCGCCTCAACGATCCGGTCCAGGAGGTCTCCGGAGCCCTTGCCCGAGATACTGCTCACCGGGAGGGGGGCGCCGAGCCCGAGGCGCCAGAAGTCGTGCCGAGCCAGGTCGTCGGGAAGGTTGTCCATCTTGTTGACGACCAGCAGGATCGGCCGCTGGGTGTCGCGCAGCAGGGGTGCGACTTTCTCGTCGAGCGGGTGAATCCCATCCTTTCCGTCGACCATGAAGAGGATCACGTCGGCCTCGGCGGCCGCCGCGAGAGCCTGTTCCCGGACCGATCGATCGAGAGGCTCGTCGCTCCCCTCGATCACCCCTCCCGTGTCGACCAGATAGAACGAGCGTCCCGCCCAGTCCGCCTCGGCGAAGTTACGGTCGCGAGTGACGCCCGGCGCATCGTGCACGATCGCCTCGCGACGCCCCAGGACCCGATTGAAGAAGGTGGACTTTCCCACATTCGGTCGACCGACCACTGCAACAACGGGGAGTCGCTCACTCATGGACGCCTCAGGGCTTCGGTGATTTCGTAGGCCGGACGGACCTCAGCGGGCTCCAGTGCGGACCGAAACTCCGAAAATGGCAGCGAATCGATGAAGAGGTCCTCCTGGTTGAGCGTCTCGGCGGGAAGGAGCACGAGGTCTCCCGGTCGGGGGTCGGGGACCGCCGCGAGCAGATCCCGCCCACCCAGGAGGCCCGCCACGGTGACGGACTCCCCGTAAAACTCGTTGATGACCGCGGTGACCTCCACGGGAACGCCCGTCGCCTGCGAGAGCGCCCCCGCGCGCTCCCTCAGGAGAGGCGCCATCGAGGTCCCGGTCAGTATCCGGATCCTCGAGCCCTCCGGACGTCGCGGAAGCCCGGTGATCGCTGCGTCGAGGTCATTCAGGAAGTGGCGAACGGCTCCCACCCCGTTTTCGAGCAGCGAACTGTCATCGTAGTACGGATCTGCGGGAAGCTCACGCCCCGAGGCCAGGAAGAGCTCGTCGGCCGCGTACGCCCAGCCGTACCCGCGCTCCCCCTTTGCCTCCTCCCGTACGCCTTCCAGCTGGTCGATGGCCGTGCGGCACTCCGCGGGGGTCAGGGGACGGACCGGACGGTTGATGTTGTAGCGGGTCAGTCCCACCGGAACCACCGAGAGGGTGCGGATCCCCTCACCCAGCTCGTAGAGTTCCCTCACCGTGCGATCGAGATGCGGTCCATCGTTCCACTCCGGGCAGAGCACGATCTGCGTGTGCACCTCGAGCCCATGCCCGGTGAGGTAGCGCAACTGGTCCATGATCAGGCCCGCACGCTCATTCTTGAGCAGGCGGACGCGCACCTCGGGGTCGGTCGCGTGCACGCTCACGTACAACGGGGAGAGCCGCTGTTCCACCAGTCTGGCGAGCCCGCGCGGACCCAGGTTGGTGAGGGTGACATAGCTCCCGTACGTGAAGGAAAGCCGAAAGTCGTCATCACGAATCCAGAGGGAGTCCCGGACCCCCTGAGGGTTGCCGTCGATGAAGCAGAAGACGCATTCGTTGGCACACTCGCGTACCGCGTCCGGCGCGGGCACGATCCCCACGCTCTCACCAGGCTCGCGCTCGACCTCGAAGATCGTTCGCTCCCCGGCGGGGTCCACGGTCTCGAGCGTGAGGAACGGATCCGCGAGCAGGAAGGTGAGATCGATCCCGTCTCGTACCTTCTCCCCGTTGATCCGCACGACCCGGGTACCGATCTGGAGCTCCAGCTCCTCGGCAATGCTTCCCGACTCGATGTCGGCGATTCGAATCAATGCGCACCTTCCCATGCATCTGGACGGAGTATCGCTCCGGGAACCGCCAGGAGCAACCACCGTCGGACAGCCTTGTAGGCTAACGTAAAGTAACGTGTTTCTCAAGGAATGACGCGGGATCTACGCAATCGGCCACCGCCTCGAATCGCGCGTACATGCCCCGCGGCTCGGGGGAACTCTGGCGAGAACGGTGCCCTATGGGGTATTCATGGTTCTCATGTCCCTCAACACGATCGCTCGCAGGTATTTCCGGGTCACGGCGCACCCGGCCACCCGGCCTCCGTCCGGTGGTCGCCATGTGCTGCGTTTCCTGCTTCTCCTCGTTCCCTTCGTCATTGTCGGTTGCGGCGTCGAAGAGTCGATCAGGGAGGCCTTTCGGGGCGAAACTCCCCGCGAGCGCTACATCGGGTCGCTGGACCGAGCGGGTCTGACCGACACGGAGCTCACGCACCGCTGGCTCGCGTTGTCCGACCAGGTCCTTCACACTCCACTCCCCACCTCCCTTCCCCACCTCGAATCCGGTCGGTTCGAGGCGTCGGAGCCGACCGCGCTCGGCTGGCAGTTCGAGCTGCGTCGAGGGGAACGCCTCACGGTGTCCCTCCGACTGGACCCCGTCGCGGCCCTCACCGCGCCCGATCCGACGACGCGGGTGCCGAGCGTCTTCCTCGAACTGTATCGCCTTCGCGGCTCCGATGAACCGGATCGGCGTCCCCTCCTGGTGGCGTCGCCGGAGCCGACGGCCGACACCCTTGCCTACGAGGCCAGGAGCAACGCGGCCTACCTGCTGCGGCTGCAACCCGAGCTCCTCGTCGAAGGGGACTTCGAGGTCGTGATCCGGAGGGGCCCCTCCCTCGCATTCCCGGTCGAGGGGCATGGAACCGGTGACATTCAGAGCGTCTTTGGCGATCCGCGCGACGGTGGGCGGAGAGAGCATCACGGGGTCGACATCTTTTCTCCCCGGGGCACCCCGGTGCTCGCGGTCAGCCCCGGACGCGTGACCCGGGTCCGCGAGACCCCGATCGGGGGGAACGTGGTCTGGGTCCGCGATGATCGCTGGGGCATCTCCCAGTACTACGCCCACCTCGACTCCCAGGCGGTGGTCTCGGGGACCGACGTCGAGTCCGGTGACACCCTCGGGTTCGTCGGCAACACGGGAAACGCCATCAGCACCCCTCCGCACCTCCACTTCGGCCTCTACATGCGGGGTGAAGGTCCGGTCGACCCCTGGTATTTCCTGCACGACGCGGGAGGCAGCCCGACTCCGCTCGCTGTGAGTGCCTCGGCCTTCCGCTCCAGAGGGTGGACGGCAGGCTCCCACGTGCGCATCCGCGAGTCCCCCTCGCCCTCGGCGCCTCCCCTGGGGGGTTCGGAGGCGCCAGATGGCCTGGAGCGATCCGATGACCTGGCCCGTCCGACCCTGCGTGTCCTGACCGCGACCGGGTCATGGTTGCGGGTCCGGCTACCTGATGGGCGGCAGGGATACCTTCCACAAAACCAGTTCGAAGCCTTCGACGATGGGGGGCCCCCATGACCTCCGAACTTCAAGCTCAGGTCGACTCCCTCGAGGACGGGCGTCGACTCATCCTGCAGCAGCTCGGTCAGCTTCCCCCCGATGCGCGAGGGTGGAGGCCGGGTCCGGATGCATGGTCCTCGATCGAGGTCGTCCATCACCTGGCGCTCGTCGAGGGGCTCACCCTCACGGGGCTTCGCTCCTCGACCGATCGGCCGACCGAGCGCGCCCGATGGCGCGATCGAGTGGGAGCCCTCGCTGTGAAGGTGGTGTTTCGATTCGGGTGGAGGGTGCGAATGCCGACGAGGAAGGTTCGTCCGGACCCGACGCTCCCCGTCTCCGCCGTCGAAGACGAGTGGAGTGAGAATCGGGATGCATTGCTCTCCCATCTACGATCGCTCGAGCCGTCCCGGTATCGGGAGCCCGCGATCAGGCATCCCGTCGCGGGCCCCATGGATGTGCTGCAGACGCTCACCTTCCTCGCATCCCACCAGGCCCATCACCTCGGCCAGCTGAGGCGGATTCGAGCGCACCCCGATTTCCCCTGGAACTCATGACCTGCAGGGGGCGGTGGTCCATCCGCGGGTCCTCTCCTCCCGAAGGGTGTCACCCGGACGGACGATGGTTCCCCGCAGCCTGTCCAGCGACCTTCGATGTATCGGGTACGGCGGTGCACTCGGCAAGAGCCGGCTGCGGGTCGCTCCTCGTGGTGCAGGTGCTCAGGATGGAGAACGATCCTCGGAAGGGAAGGGCCATATGGCAGATGCGCGCGAAAGGGCAGATGAAGCGCGGGATGCCACCACAGATGGACTCCATGCGGACGGGTTGCTGGACACGGCCGCCCTCCAGAACGCGATCTTCAACAGTGCGAATTTCTCGAGCATAGCGACCGACGCCCGGGGGGTCATGGGACCTCGCGAGCCATGAGCTCACCTGGGATGCGACGATGTTCGACATCTACGGGCTGCCCCCGGTCGTTCCGATGGCCTACGATCAGTGGGCCACGATGGTCGAGCCCGAGGACCTGTCGCGAGTCGAGTCCACACGGCAGAAGGCCATCGACGAGAAGGGCCAGAGCTTTTCAGAGTTCCGCATCACGACAGCCGATGGTTCCGTCAGAAACATCACGTCGGCTGAGCGGGTCGTGCTCGATGATCACGACAACGTGAGCCGGGTCATCGGCGTCAACATGGACGTCACGGAGCGCAAGAAGGCGGAGGAGGCCCTGGAGGAGAGCCGAATCGCCCAGCTGCGGTTCAAGGATGATTTCCTTTCACATGTCTCCCATGAACTCCGGTCGCCGCTGACGGCGATCAAGCAGTTCTCTGGCATTCTGCTGGGCGGACTGGCCGGTGAGCTCAACTCAGAGCAACGGGAGTTCCAGGAGATCGTCATGAAGAACATCCAGCAGCTTCAATCCATGATCGACGACCTGCTGGAAGTCACTCGACTCGAAACCGGGAAGCTGACGGTCGAACCCGAAAGCGTGTCGGTCCTGGACGCGGTCACGGACATCATCGACACCCTCCAGGGCGCAGCCCGCGCGAAAGGGGTGAGCCTCTCCTCGGATGTCTCCAACGACCTGCCCGCAGCCTACGCGGACCACACCCGCCTTCGACAGATCCTGATCATCCTGCTCGACAATGCCATCAAATTCACTCCGGACGGTGGGAGTGCCAGCGTTCGGGCGTGTCTGTCGGACCAGGATCCGGATGTCCTGTCGCTCGAGGTATCCGATACCGGGCGTGGCATCAGTCCTGAGATTGCCGCGAGCATCTTCGACCGTCTCTATCAGGTTGCCGATCCGACTCAGGGTAGTCGAAAGGGTCTCGGCCTGGGACTCTTCATCTGCAAGGAGCTGGTGACCCGACAGGGAGGCCGGATTTCGGTAAAAAGCGAGCCGGAGCACGGCAGCACCTTCTCCTTCACACTGCCCGTCTTCTCCCTGAACAGCGTCCTTGCGCCCCTCCTCACGAACGGCGAGTGGCCGGCGGATTCCATCGCGCTCGTCACCGTGGAGATGGCTGTCCCGAGCGAGTCCTTGACCGCGTCCGCCCGGGAGGAGCTGAGCAACACCGCACGCTCGGTCGTTCAGCGCTGCCTGCTGCCCGACCTCGATGTCCTGTTGCCGAAGATGACCGTGGACGCCGAGGGAGAGCGCTTCCTGATCGCGACGTTCGCGGACGCGCAGGGTGGGACCATCCTCGCGAACAGGCTTCAGGAACAGTTCAACCGGCTTCCGGACCTGAAGGAGCGAGGGGTGGTCTTCTCGACGTCGTCCAGAATGCTGGACCGTTTCCCGTCGGAAGTCGGGCCGTCAACGGAGCATCGGGTCGCGAGCATGGCGATCCACCTCGAGGAATCCGTCAAGCATCAACCACCCTTCGGAACCCACTCATGATGAATACCCACAAGATTCTCATCGTCGAGGACGACCCGGACGTCCGGTACGGCTACAGTGTGCTGCTCAAGGCCAACCACTACGATACGTACTTTGCGGGAGACGGTGTGGCTGCAATGAACGAGGCGCGCAAGTCGCACCCCGATCTGATTCTCCTGGATCTGGGCCTGCCCGCCGGCGACGGCTTCGTTGTTCTGGACCGGTTGCGAGCCATGCCGAATCTGGCCCTGATTCCAGTGATCGTCGTATCTGCGCGTGATCTCTACAGCAACAGGGACCGAGCGTTGAAGGCGGGGGCGAAGGCGTTTGTTCAGAAGCCGTGGGACGATGGCGAACTGCTCGCGCTGATCGGCCAACTTCTCGGCCGACCGGAAAAGCCCGAGGGCTGAGCCGGGCGAAGAGCACGGATTCGTTGGCCGCCTCGCCAATGCGAAAGCGGCGCCGAGCCGATGCTCGACGCCGCTTCTCTTCAGGTCCAAAGCGGGCGACCGGACTCGAACCGGCGACCCTCAGCTTGGGAAGCTGATGCTCTACCAACTGAGCTACGCCCGCATCCTACCTGCTGAATGTAGCGAGGCCCTCCCCGCCGTCAAGCGCCGGGAAGGGCCTCGTACATCGGGGGCGCGGACGCGTGCCGCCTCCCGCGCGCTCCGATCAGATCAACTCGTAGCGGAACCCGAAGAGCGTTTCGTCCTCCGGCGCGACAACCTGGAAGACCACGGGCTCGCCCTCGGCTCCCAGCTCCACCGTGGCCTCCTGCGTGCCGAGGCTGCCACCCTCGACATCGTAGAAGTGCACGCGAAGGGTCACGTTGCTCCCTGCCGGCGCTCCATTGTTCACCAGCTGACCGGCGACAACGAGGTCGTCTCCGGCAAACTGAAGGCCGAGCCCCTCCATGAAGTACTCCAGCGCCTCCCGCTCATCGAGCACCGCAACGCCTTCCTGATCGCGCTCGAGGCGGATCAGCGCCTGCGCGAGGAAGGAGTAAGCGTTCTGATTGAGCGGGTCGATCTCGACGAGCTGCTCGGCGATCGGAAGCAGCGCTTCCCAGTTGTCCGAAACGTAGTAGCTCTGCGCGAGGTTGTAGACCACGTCCCGATGCTGCGGGACGAGCTCGTACGCCTGTTCAAACGCGACAGCGGCCTGCTCGAAGCTCTCGGCCTGGTAGAGGCCGACGGCGATCGCATAGTAATCGGAAGCATCCAGCCCGGGGCGGTTGAGCAGATCGTCGAAGAGCGCCTCCGCATCCCCCATCCGATTGGCACCCACGAGCGCGGCTCCATAGCTGGCCATCAGCTGGAGGTCGTCGGGGTTGTCGGCCACGAGTCCCTCAAGAGCCTCTGCGGCCTCGTCGTAGCGCTCCTGGAAGAGGAGGAGCTGGGCCCGGTTGGTCCGAGCCACGTCGAGCTGCTCGAGCCAGCCCTCACGGGTCTCCTCGTCGGTCCGGTCGGCCCAGGGCCCCTGGATCACCTCGATGGCCTGGCCGAACATGTCGATCGCCTCATCGTAGCGCTCGAGCTGCGAGTAGACGGACCCCAGGTTCAACATCGCCTCCGGGCGGTTCCGATACATCATGTGCGCACGCTCGAAGCTCTCGATCGATCCCTGGATATCGCCCGCGTCCTGACGGTCGAACCCCTCGTTGAGCTGCTCGACCCAGGCGATCTCCCGTGTGACCATCGTCTCCCAGATGATCCGGGGATAGACCTCTTCCGCCCGGTCCA
>SLBA01000081.1 GCA_007126575.1 Gemmatimonadota bacterium
ACCCGACCCGTGCTCTCCAGCCTGTAGCTTCGCTCGGCCACCCGTCGGACCACGACCGTCCACTCGCCCAGTCCCTGGGGCTCTCCGGGAATCACCATGGAGTCGCCCCAGATCTCGAGGTCGGCGAACGCCTCCATCTGCGCGGCGTTGAAGTTGCCGGCCATTACCGTGGTCAGGCCGTCTTCGGCCAGCATCCGTGCCTCGACGGTCCGGTCGCTGGACTGCCCGATCCGACTCTCCTGGCCCGAGATAAGGAATCCCGCCGTGACGAGAATCGCCACCACGAGAATGGCGAAAATCGCAGCGGGCAGCGCGAAACCGTCCCGGCCGACCGGGCTGGGTGCTCGAATCATCAATGGTTGAGACATGATTTCCTCCTCGGTTCCGAGGATCAGTTGCGCGGGTTCACGAAGACGGTGAGGGAATCCGAAATCGGATCCCCACCCGGTCCCCGGGCTCCCGAAAGGGTACGGACCGTCACCTCGATCGTTCGGACCTCGGAGGCGGTGGTGGTCGGGGTCCCGGACGCATCCAGGTACCCGAATCGAAGACCGCCGGTCGCGGCAATCGGGCCGATCACGGGTTCCAGGGGGTCGGAGCCGAGTCCCCGGCCCAGATAGACCTCTCCGCCGAGAGTCACCGTGGAATACTCGATCGTTTCGAACGTTCGGATCAACGAGCCCGAAGCGACCTGGTTCGCCGAACTGATCCCGGGTACGGGATTGGCGATCAGGATCCTCTGCGAGGGCTCGTCACCGCAGTTCAAGGACGAGGAAGGGGTGGACTGTACCTCGCCGCGCGCCCAGAAATGCGCCGCGGGATCGTCCATGCCGTCGGCATGAATCACCACGGAATCACCGGCGGCGAACTGCGCCCCTCGCACCGCGGCGTGGACGCTCAGGGGGTCGGTATCGGTAACACCGCATACCACCGCCACCTTGCGCATGACCCGCATGCGAATGCGGTCCTCGTCCATCGTGATCAGGTCGCTGCCCAGGAAGGGGTCCGCTGCGGTGCTCAGCTCACGGATCTCGCCGCCCAGCAGCTCGATCGCACCCCGGACGGTCTGCTGCCCCATCACCGTGGCGCTCTGCGCGGTGTAGACCTGCTGATTCGAGACCAGAACCCGGAAGGTAGCGGCCATGATCAGGCCCCCGAGCACGACCACGATCAGGAGCTCAACGAGGGTGAAGCCCTTGCGATTCTCCATCATCCCCCCGCTCCCGGTCGGTTCACACGATATTCGAAGCTGCTGGTGACATTCCCCTGGGCCCCCCGGGCGCCTCTGCCCGGTCCCACGATCGTGATCTCGAAGACGCGGCTGTTGTCGCCCCCCTGGATCTCGACCCAGGTCACTTCGTACCGGCCGATCTCGATCGGGTCGGCGGTATCGAGATTCTGATCGAAGCTCTCGTCCGCCTGGGCCCGAAGAAGTTCCACGGCACTCTGCCGTACCTGGGCCCGCTCAGTGTCGACACGGCCGGTCTCGGTGTTTCGGATTACGTGGCCGGTCGCCGCGGCGAGCCCCAGGAGCCCCACGGTGAGAATCAACATGGCCACGACGAGTTCGACGATTGAGAACCCGTCGCGCCCCGAGGGGCCCTGGGACCGCTGTGCGCCCGACGAGCGGGGGGCGTGAATCAACCTCAAGGACGTATCCATCATGCCTCCCGTGCCTGGCCGAGTTGCAGGACCAGGAGTGATGCCGAACGATTCGCCCGGACCAGCTCCACCCGGAGCGTTCCGGTAAAGGTGTTGCAGCCGGGATCGGCGATACCCCTGGGCGTGAAGCAGAGCTGCGCCCCGCTCTCACTGGCGCTGACGTTCACATTGAACTCCCGACCCACCGAGACGGAATTCAGCACCTCGCGCTCTCCGGAATCTGGGTTCACCCACTCGACCCGAAACTCGTCGTCGGCGTCGTCCACCACGAAAAAGACCATCGTCCCCCGCTCCGACGCAAAGGCACGGGCCTGGGCGTGAAGACTCAGAAAGTTGGACTGGGCCGACTGCACGCCGAGCTGGCCCTGGACCCTCGAAAACGACACGGTCACGATCCCGGCCAGGACCGTGCTGATCACCATGACGGTGATCAGTTCGAGAATAGTGAAGCCCTGCCTGTTTCTATGCATGTCACGACCAGACGAGTCAGAAGGATCGGCGGACGGTTCCTGTCCGACTCTAATGGAAGAGCGAAATCCATGCCATCGGGAGGGTGTGGACCGGGGCGCATGAATCCTGCCATTTGGGGCGAAACCCCGGATCGCGCACTCTTGGAGAACCTCGGAAATCAGAAGAAAGTTCCGACGGAGGTGCGAACTGATTTCATCGAGGCCGCCCCACGGATCGACCGCTAGAACCGGCCGAGCGCTCCGGCCCCCGCGGGGTTCAGCCGCCGTGGCTGGGGGATCTGTTCGAGGGCCGCCTCGATCGCGCACCAGGAGCCGACGATTCGACTGCCCGAGTCCACCTGTACGCCCCCCGAAGCCGCGACCCCACCCTCCCACCACGCTCCATCGGTCAGCGTGACCGAACCCCCGGCAAGGAGAA
>SLBA01000115.1 GCA_007126575.1 Gemmatimonadota bacterium
CGGATTCCGTTCACCAGGAAGTTGGAGAGGACCAGCCGGACCCGTCCGGCATCGACAGGGGTTCGGGGAAGCTCCTCGGACTCGACGTTCAGCACCACACCCTGACTCCGTGCCTGGGGCCTGAGTCCTTTCACCACTCCTGTCGCCACTTCGTTCAACGGTTGGCGGAGGTCTTCGGTCCATTTCTGGGCCTGAAGGAACGCTCCAACGTCGTCGACCGTCTGCAGCGCCGCGTCGACCCCGTCTCCGATGAGCTCGAGCAGGCTATGCCGTCGCTCCTCGGACAATCCCTCGGGAGCGTCCTCGAGGATATCCAGCCCGGTACGCACGGCTCCGAGTCGATTTCCCAACTCGTGTGAGAAGATCTCTTCGAAGGACCCCATCGCTTCGACACGTTCCCGGCTCTTGCGCCGGCTCACGGCTTCATTGAGCTGAATGATCTCGCTCCACAGCGCGCGCAGGGCTCGTCTGAGGGGACGACTGGCGGCCACGACACCGTCCGCATCCGGCTCGTCGTCTCCCACCAGGAGGTCCTCGAGCCTCTCCAAATCGAAGAGCGTCTGGTCCAGGTTGCGACCATGAGACCGATACGTGAAGGCGAGATCCCGGAAGGCGGTGCGCAGCTCCTCGGACACTCCGTCCTCGCCGGAATCGATCCACACGCCGATCCCCTGCAGGACCCGAACGAGCTGGTCCGTCAGGCCACTCGGGTAGTCCTGACCGGCGAGTTCGTCCATGCGTTCGGCCAACTGTCGGACTACGCCTGGCGCGTCGTCGATCAGGTCGCCCACCGAGAATCGACTCCATGGGCTCAGGCGTCGGTACCGGTGGAGTGAGGAAGCCGTGGATTCGGGCATGGTTCGATCCAGGGTCGGGTGAGAACGGGACGGTCGTCAGGAAGCGATACGTGCTTCACTGCCGGACGGGAGGAGCCAACCCTGAAAGGAGAAGCATCGAGCGACGAGAAGCAAGAACCGAGGGCGAGGCGAGACGTCATGTCCGCCATCAGATCACGGATCAGGCCCCCCAGGGGCCGTGCGTGCGCCCCCATCCCCGGCCGGTTTCAGGGTCCGCCCCACGACGATGCTGATGTTGTCCGTTCCACCGCCATCCAGAGCGTCCCGGCAAAGCTGCTCCGCCACCTGCTTCGAAGACGCCATCGCCGCCAGCCGCTGCGTGATCCGCTCGTCGGACACGTGGCGGGTGAGGCCGTCGCTGCACAGCAGGACCACCGTGCCCCAGTCCCGCACCACCCGCGTGACCACCGGCGCCGCCTCGGATCCCCCGATGGCGCTGGAGAGGACGTGGGCCCAGCGGCTCCCCTGGGCCACGGTCCGCGACAGCACTCCACTGTCCACCATCTCCTGGGCGACAGTCTGGTCCCGGCTGATCTGGGTGAGGGTTCCATCTCGGTAGATGTAGCAGCGGGAATCCCCCACCTGCAGGAGGTAGGCGTGGGGCCAGAGCCCCAGGAACAAGGTGAGCGTGGTGGCAAAGCGGCGCCCCCCACCGTCCACTTCGGTCTTCTGTATGAGACTCTCATGGCATGCCAGTGCGGCGTCGTTGAGGAGTCTGGAGAAGACCTCGGGGTCTTCCGATTCGGCCCGATCGGCATCGTGAAAGAAGCGGGAGACCGATGCGAGGAGGTCGCTGACGGCGATTCGAGCGGCTTCGGCGCCCCCGGCGGTGCTTCCGACTCCGTCGGCCACGATCCCGAGCGAGGCCAGGCGCTCCGAATGCAGGATCCGTCGGTCGTCACCGGCGATACTGGTGGCGTCCACGGCCACACCTCGGGCGAGGGAACCGACGAAGAAGTGATCCTGGTTCTCGGACCGCACCTTGCCCGGATGCGTCAGCCCCCATGCGTCGATCTGTCGGAACGTCGGTCGCCGGATCATGCAGTGCGCCTCCTGTTCGGTGGGCTCCCCCGTCCCTGCCCGGCGCGACGAGGGGTAGCACGGGGATAATACGTGGAGCCGGACCTGCCTGCCATGTCGGTCCGCCGCCCGGGCAGGGCTTCCGACTGGCGGGAGGGCGCGCGGCCGGATAGCTTGCCGAAACGCATGAACCGGGTCGGTGGTGCGGAGCGCTCACATGGGGCTCTCCCTCGTCGACCTTTTGGTCTTTCACCGGCAGGGCGAGCGATTCCTATGATTCGAGCGGTTCGATGGAGAAGGCGAAATGGGCGGGGTTCGACCGCGGTCGGGGCCGCCCTGTGCCTGATGGCTGCGGGGATCCTGACCGTGGGCTGCGGGGGCGAGGCGGTTCCCGAAGGTGGCTCCGACCGGATCCCGGAGGCGGCCGAATCGGCCTCCCCGGAGGGACACGAGGGGATGGACCATGCCGCCATGGGGCACGGGGACCACGACATGGGGGGGCTCACGGCTTCGGGGGGAGACGGGTACACCGAATCCGACGTCCACTTCATGCAGATGATGATCGGGCACCACGACCAGGCGGTGCGGATGGCGGCGCTCTCGGCCGATCGGGACGCGGGGTCCGCGGTGCGGCAGCTCTCGCAGCGGATCGATATTTCCCAGCGTGACGAGATCCTCTTCATGGAGGAGTGGCTGCGCCAGCGGGGTCAGCCGGTGCCCGAGTCGCATCACCTGCGGGCGATGGAGATGCCCGGGCTGGTCTCGGACGAGGACTTCGAGCGTCTGACCGAGGCCCGGGGCCGGGAGTTCGACCGCCTCTTCCTGACCTTCATGATCGAGCACCACCTGGGCGCGATCGACATGGTCGACGAGCTGTTCGACAACCCCCGCGCCGCCCAGGAACCCGACATCTTTCGCTTTGCCACCGATGTGGCCGCCGATCAGCTCGACGAGATCCACGTGATGGAACGGCTTCTGGCCGACCTCTGATCCACCCACCTTTCAGGAGTACGCTTCCGATGAATCGACGCACCCTTGCCGACACCTCTGCCGAACGTGGATGGGCCTCGCGGACCGGGTGGGCGCTCGCCGCCGTCCTGGGTCTCGTGTGGATGGCCGTTGCGACCCCGACGAGTGTCGAGGCGCAGACGCAGGACCGGACCTCGACGATGGATGACCCCCGGGTCGGGCTTGCCGCCGGTCCCGGAGACACGGCCGAAGAGGTCTTCTGGAACATGCGGCTGGTGTCGTATACGCCGAAGCCCCCGGAGTTCGACCACGCCGAGGGGCTGGCCTTCGTGAACTCGGACCTGGCCTTCCGGGGGAACCTCGTCTACCAGGGCAACTTCAGCGGCTTCATGGTCTGGGACATGACCGACCCGGCCAACCCCCGGCTCACGAGCAGCGTGCTCTGCCCCACGGACCAGGGGGACCCGTCGATCTACGGCGACCTGCTCTTCATCTCGGCCGAGAGCCGGCGGTCGCGGACGGACTGCGGGACCGAGGGTGTCGAGGACCTGGCCGACCAGATGCTCGGGGTGCGGATCTTCGACGTGAGCGATCCCGCCAATCCCTCGCTGGTCAAGAATGTCCAGACCTGCCGGGGCTCGCACACGCACACCCTGGTGCCCGACCCCAATGATCCCGGGGTGCTCTACATCTACGTGGGAGGCTCTTCGCGGCCCCGCGACGCCGAGCTGTATCCCGAGTGCGAGGGGGGCACGGTGGACGAGAATCCCAACACCGCGCAGTTCCGGGTGGACATCATCCGGGTGCCGCTGGACAATCCCGAGGCCTCGGAGGTGATCGGCTACGGACGGATCTTCGAGGGCCTTCAGGCGGTGGGAAGCCGCGGAGGCCCCTCGGGGTGCCATGACCTGACCGCGTACCCGGCCTTCAACCTGGTGGCGGGCGCCTGCGGGAGCTACGGGATCCTGCTCGATGCGTCGGACCCCGAGAACCCCGTGCGGCTCGACGCCCGCTCCGACCAGAACTTCTCGCTCTGGCACACCGCGGTGTTCAACAACGACGCCTCGACGGTGATCTTCACCGACGAGTGGGGTGGAGGGACATCGCCCCGGTGCCGGGCCGACGACCCCTACGAGCTGGGCGGAAACACGATCCTGGGAATCAGCGCGGACGGGCAGTTCACCCAGCACGCCTACTTCAAGATGCCGGCGGCGCAGACCGACACCGAGAACTGCGTGTCGCACAACGGCGGGCTGATTCCCGTGCCGGGGCGCGACCTGATGGTGCAGGGGTGGTACCAGGGCGGCGTGAACGTCTTCGACTTCACCGACCCCGACAACCCGATCGAGATCGCCTTTCACGACCGCGGGCCGATCGATGCCGAGCAGCTGATTCCAGGGGGGTCGTGGGGCGCCTACTGGTACAACGGCTACATCTACTCGTCGGAGCTGAACCGGGGGCTGGACGTGCTGGAGCTGGTGCCCAACGAGCACCTGTCCGAGAACGAGCTGGCCGCCGCCAGGCTGGTGGTGATGGACGAGTACAACCCCCAGAGCCAGCCGATGCTGGAGTGGCCGGCGGCCTTCCCCGTGGTCCGCTCGTACCTGGATCAGCTGGTGCGGAATGGAGGCCTTCCGGCCGCCCGCACCGATGCGATCGCGGCCACCCTCGCCGAGGCCGAAGCGGCCGCGGGTGCGGCGCGGCGGGAGCTGCTCGACGGTCTGGCCACCGAGCTCGACGGTGCGGCGGCCGGGGCGGCCGACGCGGATCGGGTTCGTGCCATGGCCGCGGCGGTGAGGGATCTGGCTGCGGCGTCCTGACCGGGATGGCTTCGGGAGCCACCGCACGGGATCTCGTGCGGTGGCTCCCGGGGCTTCGCACCCTCACGAACTCTCCCCTGCCGCAACCCAGGCGGGAGAGCTCCGTGGGGCGGATTTCCTGCCTTGACTCCTGCCGCCGCTCCTCGTTCTATTTCCACATGACTCGCCTCCTTCTTACGCTCCTTCCCCTCACCCTCCTCGGGTTCGGACCCCTTCCGTCGCAGGTCGACGTGCCGGGTTCGCAGAGCTCGTGGGTGGAAGAGGAAAGCGGAGGGCACGAGGCGTCCGATGGATGGGCGCTCGACCATGCGACCCCCGCGCTTTGCGGTGGTCCGGTGCTGCGGACCCTGGGGCAGGCTCCCACGCGCAGCATCGAGCGCGACGTCCATTCGTCCGCCGGATCGTCAGTCTCCGGATCGCATCTCATTCGCTGCGTTGGGCGATCCGCACCGATCGGCGCGGCGCCTGCCCCGGGTTTCACGGGCTCCCACCTTGCCCGACCCCCACCGCCACACTCCGAACGACACTGATCGCGCCGGTCAGCCGAACGCGGCTGGCCGACCCATCCACGTGCCGCCCACGCGGGAGGCAGTCCCCCGTGTTGAGGGTCACCTCACGCAGGGCCTGCTGCGCTCGCCCATGGCGGTCCTGTTCGGAGTCATCCCATGTCCATCCCCTTTGCTGCCAACTCATCCATCCTGTTCATCCAGTCCGACGATGGCCTGACCCTGGGTGAGATCATCGACAGCCTTCCCACTGACCCTGGCTCTCTCGTGGCACTTGCGCTCGTATTCGGGTTCGTGGGTGTCATCTTGTACTTCGGCGTACGCTCCGGCACTTAGGATTCAACGGCCGTTGAATGTACGCAATCGATGCCCTGATCCTGCTTGGTGCCACACTCCTGATCGTGGCGATCCTTTCGAACACCCTCTCCGGCCGGATCGGCGTTCCCGGGCTCGTGATCTTTCTGGCGGTGGGGATGCTCGCCGGAGAGGACGGACTCGGGGGGATCGCGTTCGATGCGTATCCGATCGCTCACGCAGTGGGGACGCTCGCGCTGGTCCTGATCCTCTTCGACGGAGGCCTTCAGAGCCCCTGGAGGTCGTTTCGGATCGCATGGAAGCCGGCGGTAACGCTGGCGACGGTGGGTGTCGTGATCACCGCCGGGATCACGGGGGTCGCGGCTTCGTGGATCCTCGGAATCCCGCTCGTCGTGGGGCTCCTGCTCGGGAGCATCGCGGGGTCCACCGATGCCGCCGCCGAGGGCGAAGGTGTGGACGCAGGGGCCCATCGTCACCGGGGCTCCACCGTGACCGAGCCGCTGAAGGAGTGCAGGCGGATGCTCGCGGTCCCCGCCCCGACCCTGAAGTTCAGCGACCGGCCCGGCCCGTACCGGGGCGAGCGCGCCTCATCATCGGTGATCCGGTTCACGATCCGGCCCGACATGGTGTCGATCTCGTAGTCGCCGGGCGTGTTCGCCGGGAGCTTCAGAACGATCGCCCCGGAGTGACTCTGGAGGTCCATCGAGGCGTTTTCGTTCACCCGGCCGTCGAGTTCGACCCGGCCCGACACACTGTTTGCACGCACGTGATCGAACGGCCCCCCCGCGAAGGTCATGTTTCCGCTCACCGAGTTGGCGTCGACTCGACCGCTGACCCCTCGAAGCTCGACGGATCCCGCCACGGAATTCACGTTCGTCCGGGAGACCGCGCCGGATCCCCGTACCGAACCGCTCACGCTGTTTATCTCGGCCGACTCCGCGTCTCCGGCGTACTCGATCCTTCCGCTCACCGTCGACAGGCGGAGCGTCCCCGTCACACCTTCGACCTGCTGGGATCCACTCACCGAATTGAGGGACAGCCGGACGCCGCGGGGGATCTGGACCTCGATGGACCCGTTGCCTCTGACCTGTCCCCTCTGCTGTCGGTCATGCTCGATCCGGACTGAAAGGTTGTCTGCGCTTCCGGTCACCTCGAGACGTTCCGATTCACCGTCGATCATCGCGACGACATGGACCTCGTTGCGATCCCATACCCGGACCGTGATGTCGTGGTGGACCCCCGAGACGCTGAGCCGGGCATTGGGCGTGAGATCGTGACGGGCCTCGACCCGTTCCTGGGCAGAAAGCCCCGGAAGGACGAACAGCGCCAGCAGCAGGGCCGGGACCGCAACCCACCTGCGTGACGGCCGCAGAGCACGGGTGGTCAGGACAACCTTCGTCTTCGGGCCTTCGATGCTCTCGTTCATTGTACTCTCCGGCAGGGTTCAGGTACGGGACGGCTGCGTCGCGACCAGGCGAAGCATGTCCACTTTCGCGTCGTACATTCTTCGGAGGCGTTCCACCGCGCGGTTCGCGCCGGGGTCGGCCTCGAGTGCCTCTCTAGCCTCGTCCATGGCCCGCTCGATCGTGGCCAGGCTCTCGTCGAGCACCTCACGCGTTTCGGGCGCCAATTCCGAGGATTCCACCAGGGCCTTCAGAACCGACAGATCTCTTTCGTAGGCCGACTCGACCGCCTCGATCTGCTCCCGGGCCGTCGCCTGGGTGACGTACGGTGCGGCCCCCGTCGGTGACGGAGGTCCGACCGCGGGACCGCCAGCTCCACCGTCAGCTCCGCCCTCGAAGAGGAGAGACGCCGCGATGATCCCCGTGAACCCGGCCGCTGCGGCCAGTCCGAGCAGCCATGGCCGACGCCCAACGGAGGGCCGGTCGAAGGGGCCCGATCTTCGGTCCGGTTTCCGTTCGCCGCGGCCGGTCCGGCAAGCCTCGGCGTGCGTGCCCTCTGGCTCGATATGCCCCTTGATGGGCGAGATCGCCCGAATTCGGGCCTCCACCCCGGGCCACAGATCACGACCCGGCTCGATGCTCCGGGGCAGTCCCCGAACGCGCCCCGTAAGCTCTTCCGCATCGTCGCGGTCGATCGCGCCGTCGGGGTCGTTTCGATCGTTTTCGAGATTCATGTCAGTGCCTCTCTGAGCAGCATTCTGGCCCTGTGGAGCTGTGCCTTCACAGTCCCCACCGCCGTTCCGGTCGCCTCCGCGACCTCCCGGCACTTGAACCCCTCTATTTCATGCAGGATGAACATCGTCCTCGCTCCTTCGGGCAGGTCCGCCAGTGCGCGCTCCAGATCCAGCCGGTCGCCCGTCGATTCGGGTGCCTGAAATCGATCCCGCATGTCCGGATGATTCAGCGGTTCGCTCCGGTCTTTCATCCGGCGCCGGCGTCGCTGCCGATCCAGGAGCAGATTCACTCCGAGGCGCTGAAGCCAGGTCGTGAACGCGCTCCGCCCTTCAAACGAATCGAGCCGCTCCCACACCCGGACCCACACATCCTGGGTGGCCTCCTCGGCCTCGCGAACGTCCGCGGTCATGCGCAACGCCAACGCATAGGTCCGGCCCACATGCCGCCGATACAGGGTCTCGAATGCCTCGAGGTCACCCCCGCGCGCCAAGTCCACGAGCGTCTGCTCGGCTCCGACGGGCGAGCCCTCGTCCTGGTCTCCGTTCCGGAAGGAGGTCACCGCCGGGTTCATCCGGAGGGTCCCCGGGAACGTCCCGGGTCGTCGCAACGGCAGCCCGGTGCGGGCCGCGGCCGGTCCGGGAGAGTGTTTCGGGTTCGCATCTGATTTGCCTCCGTCGGGACCCTGGGCTCGCTTCCCGTTCCGCTCGTCATGAAGGATGGTGCCGGCGGCGACCCAGGTGGCACGTCCGGCCCTGCAGTGTATAGGACGAGAGAAGACGTCGAATGGTTTGCAACGGGTCGTCGACGGAGGATACTTGCCACCCGCCGAACCTCAGGCCGGCAATCGTGTAAGTCATTACCGTGCAGAGACTTGGGGCCTTTCTTGCGATTCTTTGTCCCCGCAGATCAGGGGACCCGACGTCTCGCTCCTCATCGCTGATGACGTTACCTCCATCCAGGAGGACACGATGGATTCCCGGAGTTCCCTTTCGACCCTCACCCGCACGGGAGCGGTCGCCGCTCTCACCGCCATCCTCGTGGCGGCCGGACCCTCCGCCCCGGACACAATGCCGGACGACGACCCGGTATCGGCTCCGGGCGAAATGACGGCCACCGGAACGATCGAGATCGATGGAGAGGCCCACGAGTTCGACGTTCTGCACTGCGCGTTCGGTCCCGAAGAGACCGGAAACCCCCAGATCGAGTTCGCTCTCCAAGGCGAAAACCAGGAGACCGACCTCACGGTCGATGTCTCCCGGGTCGACATGACCGAGGCGGGGATGGGGTATCAGGACACGGTTCTGTTCTTCATCGGCGACCCGCTCGACCCCGACGAACTGCTCGAGGCCAGCTGGCAGGGCGAGATCGCCGGCGCCGAGGGCACGTCGGAATACCTCTCTTTCGAGGGAGACGAGGTGACCGCCGAAGACCTCATGTTCGTGGGAGTGGCTGGCTCAGAGGCTGGGAACGAAGTCGAAGGGAGTATCCAGGCTACCTGCCCCTGAGGAGAGGGCGGTGCACGGTTCGTGGACTGCGGAATTCTCGAGACCCCATAGGGTTGATGGATCCTGCCGCAGCCGAATCGGTGCTCATTCCCCCAGCAACCTACGCTCCAGCAGGGCCTGCATGTCTCGGCGACCATCGGCAATCACGTCGATGTAGACACGCTCCGCCAGGACGCGGTAACTGAGTCGGTAGGGATCTGCAACCACTTGGCGGTACTCGCGGATTCCCAAGGTCTCCAACTCCTTTGGCACGTGACCTTTCTCCGGAAACAATGCGAACCCTTCGGCCGCCTCCAGAATCCGGTCCAGGAGATGGTCCGCCCGGGCACTTGAGTCCGAGGTCCCAACGTACCTATGGATTGCCGCCAAGTCGCGCTCTCGCGCCGCGCGTGAGGAATACCTGTGTAGACCGCCACGTCAGGATCCGTGCGACCGCATGCGGATCTCCGTTGTTGAGTTTGACTGAAATATAGTCCACAGGTGGTCCGGCGGACACCATGTGACCCGGCCCCTTGACTTCTATGTGTACTAGGGTGCATCATACGGTACGATGCTTCCGTTCAAGGTGGAGTTCCGGCCGGGAGAGCCTCCCTATCTCGAGATTGCGTTCGCGGCAACGCGGGCCATCGTGTCGGGAACCCTGCCCCCCGGCTCCCCCTTCCCATCGGTTCGAGAGCTGAGCCAGGAGCTCAAGATCAACCCCAACACGGCCCACAAGGTCGTGGGGGAGCTCAGGGGAGCCGGACTGCTCGAGGTGCGTCCGGGAATCGGGACCGTGGTCACCGACCTTCCTCCACCCA
>SLBA01000004.1 GCA_007126575.1 Gemmatimonadota bacterium
CCGCCGGCCGACGACGACCGGCTCGACGAGGTCGAGATCACCGTGGGGTGGGAGACCGTGCAGGACACCACCGACCGGGTCGGGACCATCGAGGGCCTCTCGGGCCCCGAGTCCGTCCGCTACGATCCCGGGCAGGACGTCTGGTTCGTCTCGAACTTCAACGGCGGGGGCAACGAGCGGAACGCCGACGGGTTCATCACGCGGGCCGCGGCCGATGGCACGATCGAGACCCTCCGCTTCATGGTGGGGACCGATGAGGCGCCCCTGCATGCGCCGCGGGGGATGTACATCGTGGCCGACATCCTGTGGGTCGCCGACGTCGACGGAGCCCACGGGTTCCACCGCGAGACCGGCGAGCACCTGATCTTCATCGACTTTTCCGCTCTGGAGCCGGGCTTCCTGAACGATGTGGCGGCCGATGACTCGGGCGAGGTCTACGTGACCGACTCCGGCCAGCCGCGGCTCTATCGGATCCTGGGCGAATCCGAGAGCCCACAGGTCGAGATCGCGGTCGAGGACCCGGGGCTCGGACCCGCGAACGGGATCACCTGGGACGCCGCCAACGGACGATTCATCTTCGCCCCCTGGGGCGAGGGCGAGACGACCTTCCGGGCCTGGACCCCGGGGGCGACCGAGCTCGAGGAGGTCGGGGTCAGCCCCGACGGGGGACGCTTCGACGGGATCGAGGTCGTCGGCGACCGGATCCTCGTGGCGAGCCAGGTAGACGAGTCGCTCCACCTGGTGGAGATGGGCACGGGGCGGCTCCTGATCCACACCGCCGGCCGACCGGCCGACATCGGGATCGACACCCGTCGCTACCGGGTCGCGGTGCCATACATCGCGCTCGACCGGGTCGACCTCTGGCAGCTTCCCGCCTGGTAGTGGGCGGCGCTCCCGACGTCGTCGTCAACCTCCAGGACCGCCGCCCCATCTGGGCCTTTCCCGGGTGGGCGGCCGACGAGCTGCGTGCGGCGGTGGCCGCGAACCCCGAGCTGGGGGGGCTCCACATCTCCGACTCTCCGGCTGACGGCTCGGGCGACGGGGTCGGCGGCCCTCCTCCGGATGTGCTCGAGGCGCTCGCCGGGGCGCGCATCTACATGGGGTACGGGATCCCGCCTGCGATCCTGGCGGCTGGCGGAGACACCCTGCGATGGGTGCACACGGGCACGGCCGGGGTGGGCGGATCGCTGCACCCGGCGATGCTCGAGCGGCTCCGACGCGGCACCCTCGACTTCACGAACTCGGCCGGGATTCATGCGCCCCCGATCGCCGAGACCGTGCTCGCCATGCTCCTCTATTTCTTCCGGGGCCTCGACTTCGCCGTGCGCGGAGGAGACGCGGCCCGCTGGGATCCTGCGCCCTATCTGGCGGCCGATACACCGGTGACCGAACTGGCCAGCGCGACCGTGGGGATCCTGGGCTACGGGGGGATCGGACGCGAAGTCGCGCGTCGGGTGCGTGCGGTCGGTGCCGAGGTGCTCGGGCTGCGTCGAAGTGCCCCGGACCGATCGCACGACGAGCTCGGGGTCCGCCTGCTGCACGGTGCCGCGGGGCTCGAGACCCTCCTGGCGGAAAGCGACGCCCTCGTGGTCTGTGCGCCCGAGACCGACGAGACGCGGGGAATCCTGTCCGGGGAGCGGCTGGCGCGGATGCCGGGCGGGAGTGTCCTGATCAATGTGGCGCGGGGCTCGCTGATCGACGAGCCGGCGCTGATCGAGGCCCTCCGCTCCGGTCACATGCGGGGCGCCGGCCTCGATGTCTTCGCCACCGAACCCCTCCCCGACGACTCGCCCCTCTGGAGCCTGAAGAACACACTGCTGACCCCGCACGTCTCGGGGGTGAGCCGGGCCTTCTGGCGGCGCGAGGTGGATCTGATTCTCGACAACCTGGAGCGGTTCAGCTCGGGGGCGCCCCTTCGGAACCGGGTGGATCCCCGGGTCGGGTACTGACCTGGGTCGCGCTGTCGAGACGCTCCTGACGCTTGACCTTGTCCCAGAGCCGGTCGAGCTCCTCGAGCGATGAGCCGGGGAGGGGCACCCCCGCCTCGGCCGCCGCCACCTCGAGCGCCCGGAAGCGGCCCTCGAACTTCCGGTTCGCCCGATCCAGCGCCGGGACGGGATGACACCCGGCGAGCCGGACGACATTGACGATCGAGAAGAGCAGGTCCCCCAGCTCCTCCTCGAGGTGCTCCCGGTCGGCCCCCTCGAGCGCCTCTTCGACCTCGGCCAGCTCCTCGCGGACCTTCGAGATGGCGCCCCGCGTGTCCTCCCAGTCGAATCCGACCCCGGCCACCTTCTCCTGGATGCGATGGGCGCGCAGGAGGGGGGACATCCCCTTCGTGAGCCCGGAGAGGGCGGAGGCCGGCCAGGAGCCCTCCGGGGCCTCGAGAGCCCTCTCGCGCGCCTTGACGGCCTCCCAGGACTCCCGGTCTCCCAGACCGAACAGGTGCGGGTGGCGGCGGATCATCTTCTCTTCGAGCCCCCGGACGACCTCCTCGCGGGTGAAGCTCCCCTCGTCCTCGGCGACGACGAACTGAAAGGCCAGGTTCAGGAGGAGGTCCCCCAGCTCGTCGCGCAACGCGGCCGCGTCCCCACCCTGGATCGCCTCGACGGTCTCGTGCGTCTCCTCGAGGAGATGGGGCACCAGGGAGTGTGCGGTCTGGCGGGCGTCCCAGGGGCAGTGGGCGCGCAGGTACTCGACCAGGGCGAGCGCCCGATCCAGAACGCCCTCGGTGGCGGGGAAGGGGCCGGCGTCGGCGATCTCGGCGGGGCTGCGGTGCGACTCGGACACGTGGGAGGGCTCCATCGGGCCGCGGGACGGGGGTGCTGTCGGACGGAGGCGGCCTTGCTCCGAGGGTATTTTGTCGCATCTTTCCACGACCATGTCAACGGAAATTCCTCCCCGCGCCTGGGTCGAGGTCCGCGGGAGCGCCCTTCTGCGGAATCTCGAAACGGTGCGCGCCGCCGCCGGACCCTCGACCCGCCTGATCACGATGGTGAAGGCGAACGGGTACGGGCTGGGGGTCGGGCCGTTGATTCGCATTCTCGAGAATGAGCCGCTCTGGGGCTATGGGGTGGCGAGCGTCGAGGAGGGCCGCGAGCTCCGCGAGCTGGGCGTGCGGTGCCCCGTCCTGGTCTTCTCTCCCGTGCCTCCCGGCGCCGAGGCGGCTGCCGTTGCCGCCGGGCTGACGCTGTGTCTGTCGGACGTCGAAGCGCTGGAGCGACTGGACGCCGCGGCACGATCGGCCGGGACCGTCGTCACCGCGCATCTCGAGATCGACACCGGGATGGGGCGGGCCGGCTTTCCAGACGGGGTGATCGACCGGTGGCGACCGCGGGTCGCCGAGCTCACGGTGGGGTCCGGGGAGGCCTCACGGGGCTCGGACGAGGGCGCCGGGGGCGTCCGGCTCGGGGGGGTGTTCACCCACTACCATTCGGCCGACGCCTTCGATGGGGCGGCGGGGGCCTCGATCGAGGCGCAGCAGCGGCGATTCGCGCGGGTCCTGGTATCCCTCGAGGGGCTCCTGTCTGCGGACGCTTTCGTGCACCTGTCGAACTCCGCCGGGATCCTTCGGGGACCTCGGGGCGGGGCTTCGGTCGCAGAGGCTGGGGTTCGCCCGGGAATCTTCCTCTACGGCGGACGGGCCGGCGAAGCGCTGCCGGATCCCGAGCCCGTCGTGGCGATCCGGGCGCGGGTGATCCGGGTGGCCCGGGTGCCGGCGGGCGCCACACAGGGCTACGGATCGACGTACCGGGCCGACGGGGAAGAGCGCTGGGCCACCCTGGCGATCGGGTACGGCGATGGGCTTCCCCGGGCGCTCTCGAATCGGGGCTCGGTGCTCCTCCACGGACACGAGGCTCCGATCGTGGGGCGGATCAGTATGGACGTGACCGTGGTAGACATCACGGGCCTGCCCTCGACGCGCCCCGGTGATCTGGCGACCATTGTGGGGCGAGACGGCGATCGGGAGCGGACACTCGATGCGGTGGCCCACGAGGCGGGTACGATTTCATACGAGATTCTCACCGGGCTTTCGCGGCGGCTTCCCCGCGTGTGGCTTCCGGACTGACGGGGGATGCGGGTGGAGGAATTGATCCGGGCGGCGGAAGGGGCGAGAGCCGGGGCGTATGCGCCCTATTCGCAGTTCCGTGTGGGCGCCGCGATCGAGACGGAATCCGGAGAGGTATTCCGGGGCTGCAACGTCGAGAACGCCTCGTTCGGGCTGACGATCTGCGCCGAGCGGGTGGCGCTTGCCGCCGCGGTGGCGGCCGGACACCGCCGGTTTCGCCGGATCGCGGTCAGTACGCGCGCCGAGGTGCCGACGCCCCCATGCGGGGCGTGCCGCCAGGTGCTGGCCGAATTTGCGCCCGAGATCGAGGTGCTCTCCGATGCCGGAGGGCTCCGCCAGCTCTGGCGGTTGGACGAACTGTTGCCGGTGCGCTTCGCTCTGAAGCGCGCGGGCAGGGACGGGACTCACGACGACGGAAGGATGGACGGGTGAAATCACGAGTACTGCGCCGGGCCGGAATGCTCGGGGGATTCTGTCTCCTGGCTGGAGTGGCCGGCTGCTCCGACGAGATGCCGACCTCGACCGACCCGGCACTGATCCCGGTGACGGTCCAGACCTTCGAGGTCACGATTCCCTTCGAGGACTTCGGCCGACAGTTCCGGGTCGACGGTGGATACGGATCTCCCTCGGCACTGTCGGTCAATCGGATCGTGTTTTCGGGGGACGGGGGGCTCGAGGTTCGCCCCCTGCTGCGCTTCGCGTCGGCGCCCTCCTCGATCTCGGTCTTTCCGCCGGGTGAGAGCCAGTCAGTGGCAGACTCGGCCGCGATTCCGACGGGGGGCCGGGTGACGGTCCAACTCGACACCGTGCGGTTCTCCGGGGTCCCACCCTTCGAGCTTTCGGCGGGGGCACTCAACCAGGAGTGGGACCACCTGAGTGCGTCGTGGACGAACGCGGTCGACACCCTCGGAGGTCGCCAGCCGTGGACCACTCCCGGCGGGGGCGATCCGCGACCGCTGGAGCAGTTCAGCTGGGACCCCGCCGAGGGCAACGCGCTCGTGATCGAACTGGACTCGATGACGGCGGCCGAGTGGGCCGATCTCGACAATCTCCAGCGGGGGCTCATCCTCACGTCGTCGACCCCCGGCTCGCGCCTGCGCATCAGCTCCGCCTCGCTTCAGCTCGACCTGCTCTCGTCGATCAATCCGGACACCACGGTCCAGGTGACCTCTCCGCTCACGATCTCGACGATGCTCCTCGATCAGACGGCGGACTTCGAAGACGGGCGGATGCTCGTCGGAGGTGCTCCCTCGTTCCGCAGCACCTTCAGGATCGAGCTTCCGGATTCGGTGAGCGCGACGGGACCGATCTGCGCGGGAGCCCCGAGCTGCCAGGTCGCACTCACGGCGGATCGGGTGGTCTTTGCAGGAATCGGCTTCCAGTCGATCCCGCAGGAGCCCCCGTCGCTGGCCCCGGCGGACTCCCTGGTGCTCGACCTGCGGCCCGTCCTGTCTCCCGAACGCCTCCCGCGATCCCCACTCGGAGTGCCGATCCTTCCGCAGGGCCGAACGGTGGGCCCGGGTCAGTTCGAGGAGGGGGGCGAGACGCGGATCGAGATCCCGGTGACCCGCTTCATTCGTGATCTGGCGCGAGCCGCACCGGGCGATGCCGAGCAGCCCCCGTCGATGGTCTCCCTGATCAGCGCTGCGGAGCCCTCGGGAATCGGAATCGCGTCGTTCGGCGCGGTGGGGACCCCGCAGGCTCCGGTCCTTCGCATCATCCTCACGGCCACCGAAGGGGTGACCCTGCCATGACGCATTCGGCGATTGTACGGATTCCGGCGACGCTCGCCGGAGGACTCCTTCTGGCCCTGGTGGTCGGCACCGCGAGCCCCACGCCTGTCGAGGGGCAGTCTCTACTTTCGGCCGGAGGTCTGGGGTTCCTGACCGACGCTCCGGATGCACGCTCGCGCATGCTGGGCGGGGTCGGGATCGGACTCTCCGGGAGCCATCTCATGCCGAACGATCCGGCCGCCGCCGGTCGCGTTGGACTGCCCGGGATCTCGGCCACGATGGAGGCGGGCGTCGATACGCCGGACGAGGGTGAACGGGCCGGCCGGACGCGGTTTCCCAGCTTCGGGCTGATCTATCCCACGGCCCGCCTCACGTATTTCGCGACCTTCTCGGGGTTCCTGAACCAGGAGTGGCAGGCGACCGCGCGGCCCACCATCGACTTTGGCGACCAGCAGGTCGAGGCGCTCGACGTGTTCGAGGCCAGTGGGGGAATCTCGGCTGCGCGGATCGGGGTCGCTCGGGCGATCTCCGACCGGGTCAGCGTCGGGATCGCCGGAGGCACGTACCTGGGTTCGATGGAGCGAAGCTTCCGCCGTGACCTGAATCCCGCCGATGTGGGCCAGCAGGTCGAGTCCTTCGTGGCCGACGGGATCTGGCGGGCGAGCGGGACCAACATCGTCGCCGGTGTGAACATGGACGCACTCGGGATGCTGCGACTGGCGGGGTCGGTCACCTGGTCCGACGATCTGACCCTCGACCCGACCGACGGGACCCCCGGAGACCCGGTCGTCGTGCCGCTTCCTCTCGAGTTCAGAGTCGGGGGACACGGGACCCTCGCCCCCGGTCTGGCCCTGGCGATCTCGCTCTACACGGCCGATTGGTCGGAGTCTGCCGAGGCACTCGGCGATGAGAACGCTCCCGGTCGGATCTGGCAGATGGGTGGAGGGCTCGAGTGGGCGGGCGGGTCGATTCTGGGCCGTCAGATTCCGCTGGCGATCGGTGTTCGCCAGCGGGACCTTCCCTTCTCCTTCCTGGGCAATCCCGTGCAGGAGCGCGCGGTGACCGGGGGGGCGGGGATCTTCCTTTCGGACACCGAGACGACTCCGCTCGCCCGCATGCACGTCGGGATGGAGCTGGGGTCGCGCAGCACCGCCGAGTGGGATGAATCCTTCCTGCGGGCCACCGTGACCCTGCGGCTTTCGGGCTCCTGACGCGGAGAGACGACGTGCGGGTCGCCTTCCAGACCTTCGGCTGCAAGGCCAACCAGTACGACACCGAGCGGATGCGCCAGGAGCTCGAGGCCCGGGGGGCTTCGACGGTTGAACTGCCCGAGGGCGCCCAGCTCTGCGTCGTGAACACCTGCACGGTCACGAACCAGGCCGACGCTCAGGCCCGACGGTTCATTCGCCGGGTCCGGCGCGAGTATCCCCATGTGAAGGTGGTCGTCGCCGGCTGCTCGGCCGCGTTGCGAGCCGACGAGTACCGCGCCATGGACGAGGTCTCGGAGGTCGTGGCGGGCCATGACCCCGTGGCGGTGGCGACCGCCGTCGCCCCCCCCCGGAGGCTGGTACAGCTGGGGACCCGCAAGCGCCTCGACGAACTCGACCGGGAGCCCGTCGGGGGCGAGATCCTCCTGCGGCGCGAAGGCGCGAGCCGCGGTTGGTTGAAGATCCAGGACGGGTGCGACCGCAAGTGCGCCTTCTGCGCGACCCGCCTGGCCCGCGGCCGAAGCCGGTCCCGCGAGGCCGACGAGGTGATCCGCGAGGCTGTGCGGCTGTCCCTGACCCATCCCGAGCTCGTGCTCACCGGGATCCATATCGGTCACTACGGGCTGGACCTTCCCGATCCGCTGAGCCTGTCCGGGCTGCTCGTCCGTCTTCTGGACGAGGTGCCGGATACCCGCTTCCGGCTCGGCAGCATCGAGGCCACCGAGATCGACGACCTGATGGTCGAGCTTCTCGAACGGTCCGGGGGACGGGTCGCCCCCCACCTCCACATGCCGATGCAGAGTGGCGCCGACCCGGTCCTGCGGCGGATGCGTCGGTGGCATACCCGGGAGATGTATCGTGCGCGGGCACTCCAGGTCGCGGAGCGACTCGCGGCCGGCGGCTCCCCCACGGTCCGCGGCACGCCGGTCCTGGGATTCGGCGCCGACATCATCACCGGGTTTCCGGGCGAGACCGACGAGGACCACTCGGCCACCGTCGCCCTCGTCGAGGAGCTCCCCTTTACCTACCTGCACGTCTTTCCATTCTCGCCCCGCGAGGGGACGGTGGCGGCCGACCTGGTGAAGGAGATGCCCGTGCCCCAGCGGGTGGCGCGAGAGAGGAGCAAGGAACTACGCGACATCGTCCAGGCCAAGGGGGAGGCGTACCGGCGGCGACGGGCGGGGAGCCGGGCCCGGGTCGTGCTCGAAGGGGACGGACGCTCGGCGCTCACCGAGGACTACCTGCGGGTGGAGGTGCAGGGCCCCCTGCCGGAAGACCACCGGGTGCTTCTGGATGCGGAGCTCGTGATGATGGACGGAGAGCTGGGGGCGGTTCTCGCCAAGGGCTGACGCCGAGCCCACATCGGTCGCATAACCGCGGGGGCCTTGCGGTCGGGCAAGGATCGGGGCTATTGATAGACCCTTATCCCCTCCCATTCAAGACAGACGGCCGGCGCTACGTGACCTCAATCCTCCTGCGGACCGGGTTCGCGGTCCTCGTCCTTGTACTCGGACCCGGGCTTGCGGACCTGGGTGTCGGAAGCCCCGACAGGGAGGCCGTTCCCGCAGAGCGGTCGTCTCTGGGGGGGGCGCTCGCCCTGCAGGCCCAGGTCCCTTCCACCGGCCTTCAGCTGGACGAGGTGGATGCCCTTGCCCGGAAGCACAGTCCGGAGTTGGCCCGGATCCGGGCCAGCTTCGAGGGGGTTGCCCGCGCCGCCGAGGTCGTGGCCCGACCCGCGAATCCGGCGCTGGGGTGGGACCTGGAGTTCCTGGACGAGGGGGGGCAGGCGGTCTGGGAGCACGCCGTGTTCCTCGAGAAGAGTTTCCGGCTTCCGGGGTTCCGGCGCAGTCTGCTGGGGCAGGTCGACAGCCGGGTCCGGGGTGCCGAACTCGAGAGGGAGCGCGAGGAGGGGGTCTGGCTGGCCGAAGCCCGCCGTGGCTTCGTGCAGGTGGCGCTGGCCGAGGCCGAGGTGGAGTCACTCGATCGCATGGAGTCCCTGGTGGATCGGATCCGCAGCGCGGCCCGGGCCCGAAGCATCGAGGGCGAGCTTTCGATGCCTCAGCTCAGGCTCCTCGAGATGGGCGAGTACCAGCTTCGGGCCCTCCTCTCGGAGCGCGTGGTGGAGCGGGACCGGCTCCGCAGCGAGTGGGAGACACGGATGGGACTCTCCGAGGTGGGAGCCTTCCGCTTCGATCCCGACGAGGTTCGGGGCCGGATGGTCCTCCCCGAAGAAGGCGACCTGCTGACCTGGCTGGAGGACTCCCCTGCGGCCCGCTCCGATCGTCAGGCCCTGGAGGTCGCGCGCCGGGGCATATCGGTGGAAGAGGGTCGGCGGTGGCCCGAGGTGGACCTTCTGGCCGGGTACCGGCAGGTGACCCCTCGGTTCCGGGGGTTCGTGCTGGGAGCCTCGGTGCCGCTTCCCCTCCGGGACGGGAATCGGGCGGGCATAGAAGAGGCGAGGGCCGGGGAGCGGGACCGAGCGCTTGCTTCCACGGTGCAGGAGGCCGGGGACCGGGCCCGGGGCCTGCAGCTTCTCGCGGCGCTCGAGCGCCTGGACACGCATCTCGAGGGGTTTCCCCCGGAGCTGAGCGATCCCGAGCCCTTCTTCGAGGCCCTGGTGGCCCTCTACGAGGATGGGGCCGAGCCCCTCAG
>SLBA01000156.1 GCA_007126575.1 Gemmatimonadota bacterium
GCGCTGATCTTCCTGGGCTTCGATCGAACCTTCGGCACGGTCTTCTTCGACCCCGGGATGGGGGGTGATCCGGTCCTCTGGCAGCACCTGTTCTGGATCTTCGGTCACCCCGAAGTCTACATCCTGATCCTGCCCGCCTTCGGGGTGATCTCCGACGTGATTCCGACCTTTTCGAAGAAGCCCCTCTTCGGATACCCGATCGTGGTGTATGCCGGGATCCTGATCGGCTTCATCGGATGGGGGGTCTGGAGCCACCACATGTTCACCGTGGGGCTCGGGCCGATCGCGGACTCCTTCTTCGTCGCCGCAACGATGATCATCGCGATCCCCACGGGGGTGAAGATCTTCAACTGGATCGCGACGATGTGGGGCGGCTCGATACGGTTCACCACCGCCATGCTGTTTTCGATCGGGCTCCTGGCGGTCTTCACCGTCGGAGGCCTGTCGGGGATCATGCACGCATCGGCTCCGGTGAACCTGCAGCAGCACGACACCTACTTCGTGGTGGCGCACTTCCACTACGTGATCGTGGGGGGTGCGATGATGGGTCTCTGGGCGGGACTCTACTACTGGTTCCCGAAGGCCTCGGGCCGGTTCCTGAACGAGACGCTGGGCAAGTGGCACTTCTGGACCACGATGATCGGCTTCAATCTGACCTTCTTCCCGATGCACTTCTCGGGGATGTTTGGAATGCCTCGCCGGATCTACACCTACTCGGCCGATCTGAACGTCGCGATCTACAACCAGCTCGCGACGATCGGGGCCGTGATCTTCGCCATCTCGGCCGTGATCATGGTCTGGAACCTGGTGCAGAGCTGGAGGAAGGGAGAGAAGGCTCCGGCCGATCCCTGGGGCGCGCCTCACCTGGAGTGGTCGATTCCGTCGCCCCCGCACCACTACAACTTCCCGGAGCTGCCCACGGTGCGGAGCCGGGAGCCGCTCTGGAACGATGGCGAGCGCGAGGAGATCCTGGCGGTGACGATGGGCGAGGCGACCGAAGAGCCCCACATGCCGAACCCGTCCTACTGGCCGATTCTCCTGGCGGCGTCGATTACCCTCGCCTGGGCGTTGGTCATGACCGGAGTCTGGTGGGTCATCGCACTCGGGATCATTCCGGTCTTCTTCTGCACCCTCATGTGGGGGCTGGAGCCGGCCTTCCCCGAGGGTCATTGAACGACTGATTCGAATCACCGCAAAACCAAGACGCGGACGACGATATGGCGCAGGCAGCATCGGCGGATCATCACGCCACCAATACGGGCATCTCGAACTTCAAGCTGGGATTCTGGACCTTCCTGGCTTCGGAGTGCCTCTTTTTCGGGACACTGATCTCGACGTATATGGTCTACAAGGGCTCGGCCCTCGTGGGACCCTATCCGGCCGAGATCTTCAGCGTCATCACCACGACGGTGAGCACCACCGTGCTCCTCTTCTCGTCGCTGGCCATGGTGCTCGCGCTCGACGCCGTGCAGAAGGCCAACAAGAAGGCGGCGCTCTGGTGGCTCGCCGCGGTGATCGCGATGGGGGGCATCTTCCTGGGGATGGAGTTTCAGAGCTACCTGAAGTACATCGACTACGGGCTGACGCTCACGTCGAGCACCTTCGGGTCGTCATACTACGTTCTGACCGGAACCCATAAGGTCCACGTCTTCTTCGGGATGATCTGGATGGGTATTCTGGCCTGGCGTATCCACACGGACCGGATCGGGCCGCCGCAGGCCGAGCAGGTCGAGGTGGCGGGGCTCTACTGGCACTTCGTCGATATCATCTGGATCGTGATCTTCACCCTGGTCTACCTGATTCCGTAAGGACCGAACCGATGAGTACCGAACTGCAGGCAACACAGAGCGGAGAGCACAGCCACGACGAAGAGGGCCACGGCTCGGTCGCGATGTACATCTGGATCGGGGTGATTCTCGCCGTACTCACCTTCGTCGAGGTCGCGGTCTTCTACATCGAGGCGTTCGAGGCGGTCGAGGTCCCCATCCTGGTGGTCCTCTCGACGGCCAAGGTGATCCTCGTGGTGATGTACTTCATGCACCTGAAGATGGAGCACCGGGCCCTGACCGGACTCTTCATGTCGGGCGTGGTCCTCACGCTCTTCATGGTCTGCGCCCTGATCATTCTCTATCATTTCCTTCCGCGCTTCGCCTTCGCTCCGTAGCGACGCGAGGGACGGGTGCTTCCAGCCCGGGTTGAGCTGGGCCCGTACCGGGAGAGCTGGCCGTGGACCCCACTCCGGGGTCCCCCGCCCACGCGCAGGACTCTCGCGGGAACCTTGCAGGAATCATGGATATTCACGGCTTCGAAGTCTTCCCGAGCATCCTCGTGGGATGCCTCTACCTGCTCGGGGCCTACGCGATCGCGGTCGGGCCGGCTCGGCGGCGTTTCGGGTGGTCCCGGGAGCCGGTGTCCCGCTGGAGGGCGCTCTCATGGACGACCGCCGTCCTCGTAATCTTCTTTTCGCTGAACGGCCCGCTGCACGAATGGGCGGACGGGTACCTGTTCAGTGCCCACATGGTGCAGCATCTCATCCTGATGCTCCTCATGCCGCCCCTCCTGATCTACGGTCTGCCCCACTGGCTGATCCGGAAGGCACTCGAAGTCCCCGGCGTATATCGTGCGGCCCGGTTCCTGACCCACCCGGTCGTGGCCTTCGTGTCGTACAACCTGGTCTTCATCTTCTGGCACTTTCCGGAGATGTACAACCTGGCCCTGCTCGACCACAATGTGCATATCGTGCAGCACCTGAGCTTCATGGCGGTCGCCGTGATGATGTGGTGGCCCATCATGAGCCCGGTCGAGGAACTCCAGCGCATTCCGACGGGGCCTCTCCTGATGGGCTGGATCTTTCTCTTCGGGATCCCGGGCACCGTGGTCTCTGCGCTGATCACCCTGTCCGACGAGGTGCTCTACACCTTCTATGCCGCCGCACCCCGGATCACGGCGCTTTCCCCACTCGACGATCAGCGCCTGGGTGGCTTGATCATGTGGATCCCGGGAATGCTCGTCTTCTGGGTGGCGATCACGGCCGTCTTCTTCCGCTGGACGTCGTACGAGTACAAGAGCTGGAAGGAAGATCCGGAAGCGCTCCCGACGGGCGAGACCGGACCGTGAGGCGCCCCGTGAGGACCCGTCTCGTGCCGAGTCCGATCCGGTGACGGGCCGACGGGTCCTGCCGCTGCTCCTTGCCGGGCTGATCGGCGGAGTGTGTGCGCTCGTCTCTCCGCCCACGAGCGTGGCCGCACAGACCAACGACTGGAAGGTCGAGGGGGAGCTCGGCGGGGCCGTCTTTTTCGGGAACCGGGAACAGACCCAGTTCTCGACCCGCATGGTCGTGGAGCGGGCCGACGAGCTCTTCGAGTCGGCTTCGGACTTCCGTTTCAGCTACGGAGTCGCGACCGATTCCGAGGGCGTGCGAGAGATCAATCGGCGGTCGTGGTCCGCCTCCACCTCGCTCGACTTTCGTCCGGAGGAGCGCTGGAGGCCCTCGGTGTCGGGGCGTATGGAGTCGGCCTTCGAGCGACGAATCGCGCTGCGCTACAATGCTGGTGCGGGGATGCGGGTGAGCTGGGATCGGGACCGAAGGAACCGCGTCGATTTCTCGCTCTCGATCCTCGCGGAGCGCACCTACGCTCGCGAGGGCGGGCGCGGGACACCCGACGAGGTGAGCCTGGCCCGGTGGTCCTCGAACTTCCGAGTGCGCAGGAGCTATTTCGACGACCGCTTCAGCATCGACTCGAACAACACCTACCGCCCGGTCTTCGACTCCTTCGGCAACTTCACCCTCTCGTCCAGAAACTCCTTCTCGCTCGGGCTCACCGAAGTGATTGCCCTGCGGTTCTCGGTATCGACCGAATACGACTCCGGTGCGCTGGATCGAGGAGCCGACACCAACCGCGACGGGCAGGTCCAGGTCACGATGGTCGCCCAGTTCTGATCAGCGGACCCGAATCGTCCCCCGAGCCATCATTACGGCCTCTCCGACCAGGTGGACCCGGTCGTCACGCATCCGGACCTCGAGTACTCCCCGCCGTGCCGACAACTGACGTGCCCTGAGGGTATCCCCGAGTCGAGCGGCCCAATAGGGACCGAGGACGCAGTGGGCCATGCCCGTCACGGGGTCCTCGTCGACCCCCACCCATGGGCCGAAGAAGCGGGAGACGAAGTGGGGACTTTCGGGGGACGGGTCCCGCACTGCCGCCGTGACCGAAACACCCAGCATTCCGACCGGGAGAGGGACCCTTCGGAGGGCCACGAGGTCGGGTCGGAGCGTCCGCACGTCCTCGACCCCGGACAGTTCGACCACTCCACATCGGGCGCCGGCGGCGAACGGGGTCTCCTCGAAACAGCCGAGCGCGGTCATCAGCCCCGGTGGGGGAGGGCCGGGACGCGGAGGGTCGGCCGGGAAATCGAGTCGAAGCAGGTGTCCTTCCGTTTCGGAGGTCCCCACCTCGCGATGCACCGTCAGCTCGCCCGATGCCGAGAGGAACCGCAGGGGTGAGGGGGCACCGCCCTCAAAGAGCACATGGGCGGTGGCGAGGGTCGCATGGCCGCAGAGGGTGACCTCGGTGGTCGGAGTGAACCACCTCAGGATTCGGGTCCCCTCGTGGTTCGGAGCCGACGGAAACGCGGTCTCCGACAGATTCACCTCGGCGGCGACCGCCTGCATGGTCTCCGCGTCGAGCTCCGACTCGGGGTCCGGCAGCACGACCGCCGCGGGATTGCCCGAGAAAGGTCGGCGCGTGAAGGCGTCGACCACGCGAAACTCCCGCCAGTCCTCCCCTTCCGTCATCGAACGCGCTTCCCTTTTCCGCCCTTGCCCTTCATGAAGTCCATCATCACATACTGCCCCAGCGTCATCGTACTCGTGAAGTACGCCTTTCCTCGCGCGATCTCGGACACCTTTCGCACGAACTGCACCAGGTATGGGTCCCGGGCCAGCATGAAGGTGTTGATCAGGATCCCGGCCTTCCGACACGCGGCGACCTCGGAGTAGGTCTCCTTGAGGATGCGGGGGTCCAGACCCCCGGAATTCGTGTAGACCTGGCCGTCCGGCAGGGTGATCGCCGAGGGCTTCCCGTCGGTGATCATGATGATCTGGCGCATCTCCTTGGCCTGCGAGAGGAGGATCCTCCGTGCCAGTTCGAGCCCCTCGGCGGTGTTGGTGTGGAAGGGTCCGACCTGGGCGCGACCGAGGCGCGAAAGGGGGATCTCGGTGGCGCGATCCCCGAAGGTCACCACCCGCAGGGAGTCGCCGGGAAACTGGGTACGGATCAGGTGAGAGAGGGCGAGTCCGACCCGCTTGGCCGGCGAGAACCGGTCCTCTCCGTATAGGATCATGGAGTGCGAGATGTCGAGCATCAGCACCGTCGCGCACGACGAGCGGTGCTCGGTCTGATGCACCATGAGGTCCCCGTACTGAAGATCCAGCGGAAGCTCGAGGCCCTCGCGCTCGAGAGCATTCTTGAGGGTGCCCGGGATGTCCAGGTTCATGGTGTCCCCGAACTCGTAGGGCTTGCTCGCGGCTCCCGCCTCGACTCCGGTCGAGAGCTTCGGGGTCTCGTGCACTCCCGGAGAGGCCTGGCCCATGCCGCCGAGCAGGCTCCGCAGCGCGCGGTAGCCGAGAAAGTCCATTCCCTTGCGGGTGAGCGAGAAATCCACGCCTTCTGCCGCCTTCCGGGCTTCCTGGACCTCACCGCCCTTCCCCTCGGCGTCGAAGCCGACCCCGGAGCCATCGGTATCGAGGGTGAGGTAGCCGTCGTCGACGAGCTTCTCGACCAGGTCGTTCAGGAGTTCGGCGATCCGCTCCCGGAGTTCGGCATCACCCGGCCCTTCTCCACTGAGCTCCCGGATCATGGCGGGAGTGAGCTGTCCGGTCTCGAGGAGCGCACGCAGGAGCGCCTCCTTGAGCGACTCGACCGACGAGGTGTCCTCGTCGCCGGACCATCCCCACCAGGGGTGGAAATTCGGTCCCCCCGCGAATCCCCCGTCCATGAGGAAGTCGGAGAGGTGCTCGAGGAGGGCCTCGAGGTTGAGGCGATCGAGAAGACCACCGCGGTATCGGGTGTAGGTCGTGAAACGCATGGAATGGCCGGGGCCGAAGGACTACCTTCCGGGGATGAGCGAAGCTGCCCAGCCCTGGGACGGGGCCCGGATCCGAGACCTGCGCGCGAGCCTGCTCGCGTTCTTCGATGAACACCAGCGCGAAATGCCGTGGCGCGAGACGTCGGATCCGTACCGGATCTGGGTATCTGAGGTCATGCTCCAGCAGACCCGGGTGGAGACCGTCGTGCCCTACTACCGGCGATGGATGGAGCGGTTCCCAACCGTGCGGACGCTGGCGGAGGCCTCCACCGACGAGGTCCTGCGACATTGGCAGGGGCTCGGGTACTACTCCCGAGCGCGGAACCTCCACAGGGCCGCACGCGAACTCCAGGCCGAGTACGATGGCGCCCTTCCCTCCACCGTTACCGAGCTCAAGCAGCTCCCCGGCATCGGTGACTACACGGCCGGCGCGCTCGCCTCGATCGCCTTCGGACGGCCCGAGCCCGCGGTGGATGGCAATGTGCGCCGCGTCCTGGCGCGGCTCCTGGACGAACCGTCGCCGACCCCGGGGCAGCTGCGACGCTGGGCCGCGGCGCTGGTCGATCCCGAGCGTCCCGGAGATTTCAATCAGGCGTTCATGGAGCTCGGCTCGGTGGTCTGCGTTCCCCGTTCCCCTCGGTGCAGGCGCTGTCCCGTGGGTGAGCACTGTCGGGCACGGCGGGCCGGGACCCAGGAGGACCGGCCGGCCCCGAAGGCGAGGCGACCGATTCCACGGCTCATCGAGGTGGTGATCGTCCTGCGGAGGGGAAGGGGCGAGCACGCCGAGGTCCTCCTGCGCCGTCGAGACGAGGACGGGCTTCTCGGGGGGATGTGGGAGTGTCCGTCGGTCGAGGTGGATGCGGGTCTGGATCCCACGAGTGAATCGTGGAGCCCCGCGGTTCACGGCGCGCTGGCGCGCCTCCTCGCGGAGCTCGGGGTGGAGCCCGACGATGTCGAGGATCCTGCCGAACCCCGGGCGCTGGTCGCGGTCGACCATGCCTTCTCTCATCGGAGGGTCCACTACCACCCCTTCGAGCTGGTCGTGCGACGGGGGAGGTCGGGGCGGACCCCACCGGACAGCGGCGACAAACCTCGCTGGGTCCTCCTCGGGGACCGGGCCCGCGTGCCCCTTCCGGTGGCCCAGGAGGCGATTCTTCATGACCTGGAGTTGCGTCTCGCGGCAGACGGCTCACTCCCGTAGATTCATCGGACGCTGCCAACCAACCCCCGGAGGTCCGCCTTGTACCGACGTATCCTCGTTCCACTCGACGGCTCGCGCTTCGGCGAGCACGCCCTTCCCACGGCCATCGCCTTCGCCCGCAGGCTCGGTGCGGAGCTCAATCTGGCGACCGTGGCGCTTCCCGCGTCTCCGGAGGTGGATTCACCCGATCGCGGGGTGTCGCGCGGCGAGGACGCCCGCGATCGAGGACTTGCCCGGGCGACCTCGTACCTGGACGGAGTGACGGACCGGATCCGGGCGACCGGGTTCGAGGGCACCATCAGTCCCGAGGTGATCTCGGCCGGGAACACCGCGCACTCCCTCGTGCGCCACATGCTCGATGTCCGGGCCGACCTCGTGGTGATGACCACGCATGGGAGGGGTCCGATCCAGAGGGCGTGGCTCGGGAGCACGGCCGACGGCGTGATCCGCAGGAGTCCGGTTCCGGTGCTTCTCCTGCGCCCCGAGGAGGAAGGAGAGGAACGTGCCGCCGACGCCCCGCTCGACCTCGGGGTGGGACACACCCCGTACCGGCGGGTGCTGGTTCCACTCGATGGGTCCCGGGCCGCCGAGGAGGTGCTCTCGATCATGCCCGCACTGGCCGAAGACGACGCCGCCTTCACCCTTCTGAAGGTCGTGGCTCCCTTCATTCCCGGCGGATCTCCGTACCTTCCGCACGTCGTCAGGGAGACACGAGACGAGGAGGTCGTGGAGTCGGCCGCGCGCGCCTACCTCGACGAGGTGGCAGCCCGCTTCGACCTGGGCGGGCGCTCCGTCGAGGCTCTCACGCGACTGCAGGGACAGGCGGGAATGGCGATTCTCGAGGTCGCGAGGGACGAGGCGATCGACTTGATCGCAATTTCGACCACCGGGAGGGGGGGAGTGGCCCGGATGCTTCTGGGAAGCGTGGCGGACAAGGTGATCCGGGGCTCCCCCTGCCCGGTTCTGGTCTATCGGAAGCCCGAAGAGGGCTGAGCGTTCGGGCTCTGCGCCCCGATGGGACACCCCGTCCTGACGAGACAGGAAGCGATCGGCCACTTCATCCGATCGAGGGGTCCCGACGGGCAGGGCGACCGTACTGAAACGTTGGTAGTGTTCGAACACCACGGCCGGTTCTCGTCGAACGTTCCGGTCTGGCAGCATCTTTGCGTTTCAAGCCAGCTCACACACCCCATCGAATTCTCAAGGCACCGGAGAGTTGCGCCATGTACCAGTCGATCCTGCTTCCTCTCGATGGCTCGTCCTTCGCCGAAGAGGCTCTTCCCCTGGGAGGTCTTCTGGCACGGGTCTTCGACTCGGACCTCCACCTGGTCCACGTGATCCGTCCGATCCCCGAGGTCGACTTCCAGACCCCGCAGGACGATCTGAAGTGGAAGGAGGACCTGCGCGAAGCGGCCTCGGGCGCACTCGGAGAGCTCTCTGCGGAACTGCGCTCCCAGGGCGTCAGGGTCCGGGCCGAGGTTCGAGAAGGCCACGTGGTCGAAACCCTGCTCGAGACCATTCGCGATCGGGGTGCCGACCTCGGTGTCCTCACCTCGCACGGAGCCGGCGGATTTCGGCGATGGTGGCTGGGGAGCGTCGCGGACGCCCTGATCCGGCGGAGCCACATCCCGATCCTCCTGGTCAGGCCCTGGGACGAGACCGAAGATCGGCCCGCCGAGCAGGGGCCCCGCTTTCGCACGATCATGGTTCCGCTCGATGGATCGCCGTCTGCGGAGCTGGCCCTCGACCACGCCCGCGCGCTGCAGCGGGAGCTGGGGGGGCGCCTGGTGCTCGTGCGCGTCGTGCCCTCTCCTCTCGAGGTCGGGAGCATGTACGGGATTCCTTCCGTGCGGCTCGAAGGCGCCTCGCACCGGGAGCACAGAGACGGTGCGGCCGCGTACCTCGACGAGCTGGTCGAACGCTGGTTCGAGGAAGAGGAGGAAGACGCCGAGCGACCCGAGCGCCGGGTCGTCGAGGCGTCCGGGGCGGCGGAGGGTGTGCTCGAGGCCGCCCGTGTCACCGGGGCGGATCTGATCGTACTCGCATCCAGGGGTAGGGGAGGCTTCAGCCGCACCCTTCTGGGGAGCGTGGCAGACAAGGTTATTCGGGGCTCCGCCCCACCCGTTCTCGTGGTCCCGCCCGCCGAGGAGGACGACTGACGCCGACGGACCGACGGCCGGCTGGCGCAGGCTCCCCGAAGAGGGTTTATCGAGGGGGCGATCCCGTCTAGTACTGCTTTGTTATTTAGTTTCGCGAGTGAGGGGTGAGGCGGTAGATTGACGCCATGTTCTCTTCCAGCAGGGAGGGTGGCGATGGTGATACCGAAGGCAGGCCGGGAGCCCCTGGCGGATCTGGA
>SLBA01000203.1 GCA_007126575.1 Gemmatimonadota bacterium
CCCCCCGACGCTGTGAGCATGATGGGGGTCACCCAGAGTCCGACGAGGAGGCCGAGCGCCCCCAGCACCTCGAGGCTTCCGGTCAGGCGGCGGAACCGACTCAGCCCGAAGCGCCGGAATTCTTCGGCCATGCCGTCGGCGAAGAGGCACAGGAACCCGTAGTAGAGAAAGAGCAGGGCGGAAACGAGAACCGATGCTCGGTATGCGAATTCCATGGATCTGTGGCCGGTCTCGAGGGTTTCAGCGCCTTCTCTTCACCTTCGACCCGGACTACCCCCATGTCGTGGCTTTCGATTCCCGCCGTCCTCCAGTTCATTGTCGGGCTGGGCCTTCTGAACGTCTGGCTCCTCCGGCCGAAGTCGGCCACGGAATACCGCGGGGGATCCGCCACCTCGCTGAAAGAGGAATTTCAGGCCTACGGGCTTCCCGAGATCGCGTTCTACGTGGTGGGAGCGCTGAAGATCCTGGCCGGAATCGTGCTCATCGCCGGAATCTGGATCAACCTGCCGGTGACGATCGCGGCGGCCGTCGTGGCGGCCCTGATGGTGGGAGCGCTGGCCATGCATGTGAAGGTCGGGGATCCCATCAAGAAGTCCGTCCCTGCGGCGCTGATGCTGGTGATGAGCCTGGCGATCGTCATCCTGCGCTGAAGGGGCGTTTTCGACCCGGTCTGGGACAGGGTGGCGCATACGTGGCCCTTCAACCGGACAGCCTATGGGCCCGTGAAGCCGGAGAGAATGGGGCCCCGGCGAGTGAACGTGCAGACGGCATGAAAATCGCTTGGTCACAGAGGTACGGTTGCCGCACCTCCACACCTGCCCCGAGGGAAGACCATGACCAAGGTCCGCGATCTCATGAAATCTGAAGTGGCCACAGTGACTCCGGAGACCACGGTGGCGGACTTCGTGGAATTTCTCGATCGTCACTCGATCACGGGGGCGCCGGTGGTGGATTCCGGCGGGGCACTCGTGGGGGTGGTCTCGGTCCGCGATGTCGTCCGACTCGCTCGGCAGATGGACGAGGTCCCCGAGGCGATGCGCTGGGGTCTCGGGCGCCCCCTCGCACCGGACCCGTCGACCCTGCTCGATCCGGGTGTCGAAGGGGAGTTCTTCGCGTACTTCGTGACCGAAGGGGGCGGCTTCGTAGACGTGAGCTCCCGGATCCGGGAGCTTCCCCAGAAGCTGTTCGAGGGCTACGAGGTGGAGACGATCATGAGTCCGGCACCGGTGACGATCAGTCCGGATGCCACCGTGGTCGCACTGGCGCGCTCGCTCCGGGACCGGAACATTCACCGGGTACTCGTGGTCGAGGACGGCCAGCTGGTGGGGATCGTCACGACCACCGACCTCCTCGACCATGTCGCGGATGGGGGAGCATGATCACCCGGGAGTGATGCGCTGATGCCAGGAATGGAGGAGCCGGTCTCACTCGACCGAATCCCGCAGGGGGAGATCCTCGAAGTCGTGCGGGAGATGCGTTCGGAATGGCTCGATTTCGTTCGTGCCCTCGTCCTTCACGAGTCCCCCTCGACCCTTCCCGAGAGCCAGCGGCCCGTGCTGGACCTTCTGGGCTCGGCGCTCGGGGCCATGGACTTCCACGTTCGGCGGGTCCCGGGCGTGCGAAGCGGAGGGATGCTCCTGGCCAGGCGGATCCCCGCGCGACGGCGCGCGCGCTTCCAGCTCCTGATCGGGCACACCGACACGGTTTGGCCCGTCGGCACCCTCGATCGGATGCCGGTCGCGATGGAGGACGGGATGTTTCGGGGCCCCGGGGTCTTCGACATGAAGGCGGGACTGACCCAGATGATCTTCGCGCTTCGGGCCCTCGAGACGCTGTCGCTGGAGCCCGAGGTCGAGCCGGTCCTGTTCATCAACTCCGATGAGGAGACCGGGAGCGACGAGTCCGAGCGGCACATCCGTCGTCTCGCCCGACGCGCCTCGCGGGCATTCGTGCTGGAACCGGCGCTGGGTCCGTCCGGAAAGCTCAAGACGGCGCGCAAGGGCGTCGGGCGCTTCGTGGTCCGGATCACGGGAAAGAGCTCCCATGCGGGGCTCGCACCCGAGGAGGGGGCCAGCGCGATCCAGGAGCTGTCGCATGTGATCCAGGCCCTGCACGGGCTCACCGATTTCGATCGGGGGATCGGGGTGAACGTGGGCGAGGTCCGAGGGGGCACCCGAGCCAACGTGGTGGCGGCCGAGGCCGAGGCCATCGTCGATGTGCGCGTGAACACGATCGAGGAAGGAGAGGGGATCCACGATCAGATCCACGCGATGGAGGCGATCACCCCGGGCGTCACCCTTCAGGTCGAGGGGAGCGTCGACCGACCTCCGCTCGAGCGGACCCCCGAGAACCGGATGCTCTGGCACGCGGCGAGGGAGCTGGGGGAAGCGATGGGGGTCCCGATGGACGAGGGCCGGGCCGGAGGAGGGTCCGACGGGAACACCACGAATCTTTACACCCCGACGCTCGACGGGCTGGGCGCGGTGGGCGATGGCGCCCACGCGCTGCACGAGTACATTGATATCGACCGGACCCTGGAGCGCTGCGCCCTACTGGCCGGGCTCCTCCTTCTGCCCTCCGGGGCTTCCCCATGATCTCGGAGTCACCCTGATGCTCGGCCCCGTCACCACCCTCGTCCTATCGAGCGCCCTGTGTGCCGCCGTGCTGCCGGCCGATGACCCGGCAACCGACTCCCTGCGGCAGGTCTACGAGTCCGCCTCCACATGGGAGGTGTTCTTCGAGCAGGCCGACGCGCGCCGGGAGATGTGGATCGAGCACCGCGCGAACGCGACACCGCATCCGGATCTGGTGGACCGGGCCGAGGCGGTCGGTGGCTCGTGGCGTATCCTGGCGATCGCGGTGGACGCCTGCTCGGATTCGGTGGGGACACTCCCGTACGTCGCGAGCCTGGTCGACGCGGTGCCCTCGCTGGACTTCCGGATCGCGCACCCGGATATCGGGCAGCCCTGGATGGACGCCTTCCCCTCGCCCGACGGTCGGGCGACGACACCCACGATCCTGCTCCTGGACGAGGAGTACGAGATTCGAGGGTGCTGGATCGAGATGCCCGCGTCGGTCTGGGAGTTCTGGCAGCCAGCGCTCGAGCGGGGCGAGGCGGCCGCGATGCTCGACCGGAAGATGGCCTGGTACCTCGAGGATCAGGGCCGAGAAGCCCTCACCGATCTGATCGAGATCCTCGAAGCGGCCCAGCGAGGTGACATGGTGTGCCCGGGGCTGTAGTCCCCCGCTGTCGAAATCCGCGCCGGTCGTTCGATCAGGGGTGAACGGCGTCCGATCCGCGGACCCCGGAGACCCTCAGGCGATGGAGACTCCAATGCCCAGTATCACGCTCGCGCCCTGCCTCTGGTTCGATGACCAGGCCGAGGAGGCCGCAGAAGCGTACACCCGCATCTTTCCTGACTCGAAGATCATTCGCGTGACGCACTACGGCCGAGAAGGGCACGATGTGCACGGTCGCCCCGTCGGTTCCGTGATGACCGTCGATTTCGAACTCGACGGTCATCCGATGACGGCGCTCAACGGCGGTCCACACCTCACCTTTAACGAGGCGGTCTCGATCCAGGTGCTCTGCGACACCCAGGCCGAGGTCGACCACTACTGGGAGGAACTCGGCCGCGACGGCGATCCGGCGGCGCGGCAATGTGGATGGCTGAAGGACCGCTTCGGGGTGTCGTGGCAGATCATCCCCCGAGGCGTCGATGACCTGGTGGGTGACCCGAATTCCGACCGGTCGCAACGGGCGATGCACGCACTCCTGCGCATGAAGAAGCTCGACATGGCCGAACTCCAGCGCGCCTACAACGATGGCCACGAACTCCCGGGGGACCGATGAAATATCTTCTGCTGGTGTACGGAGAAGAGGCGCTCATGGCGGGGGTTCGCGACGCGGACTGCAAGGCGTACAGCGAGACGCTTCAGCGGGACGGGTTGATCCTCGCCGCGGACGCCCTCGAGCGGGTCGAAACCGCCACCACGGTTCGAGTGCGCGAGGGACAGGCGGCGATCACCGATGGGCCCTTCGCCGAAACCAAGGAGCAGCTCGCCGGCTTCTACCTGATCGACGCACGGGATCTGGACCAGGCGATCGAGGTGGCGGCAGGACTCCCCCCCGCCAGGATCGGAAGCATCGAGATCCGGCCCGTCCGGGAGCTCCAACCCTGAGCGAAGGGGGCCCGGATCCGGTCGCCGAGGTCTACCGGACGGAGTCCCGCCGGGTCCTTGCGACGTTGATCCGCCTGCTGGGTGACTTCGAACTGGCCGAAGACGCGATGCACGAGGCGTTCGCCGCGGCCGTCGAGCAATGGGCCGAAGGGGGCGTGCCCGACAACCCGCGTGCCTGGCTGATCTCCGTAGGGCGATTCCGGGGAATCGATGCGATCCGGCGCCGAGCCCGACATGCATCCCACCTCGAACGGCTGGTGGATGAGAGGGTGACGCCGGCCCCGGACCCCGATGCGATCGCCGACGACCGGCTCCGCCTCATCTTCACCTGCTGCCACCCTGCGCTCGGACTCGATGCCCGGGTCGCGCTGACCCTGCGGGAGGTCTGCGGCCTCTCCACAGAAGAGATCGCCCGCGCCTTTCTGATCCAGACCTCCACCCTGGCGCAGCGAATCGTCCGTGCCAAGCGCAAGATCCGCGATGCGAACATCCCCTACGTCGTGCCGGACGCCTCGCAGCTGGCGGACCGCCTCGAGGCGGTGCTCCGCGTCATCTACCTCGTGTTCAACGAGGGCTATTCGGCGTCCGTGGGATCAGATCTCGTTCGGGCGGGCCTGTGTGCCGAGGCGATCCACCTCGGGCGTCTCCTGGTCGAACTGCTTCCCGAGCCCGAAGCCCGGGGACTCCTCGCGCTGATGCTCCTGCACGAGGCCCGGCGAGAGACGCGCACGACAGAGGACGGCGACCTGGTCCGACTCGAGGACCAGGACCGGAGTCGGTGGGACCGGGAACGGATCGCCGAGGGAGTCGGCCTGGTGGAGCAGGCGCTGAGATCAAGGCGGATCGGACCCTATTCCCTGCAGGCCGCGATCGCCGCGGTGCACGCCGAGGCCGAGACCGCCGAAGAGACCGACTGGCAGCAGATCGTGGGACTCTACGACCTGCTCGTGCGGGTCGAGCCGTCACCGGTCGTCGAGCTGAACCGCGCGGTGGCCGTGGCGATGCGGGATGGTCCCACCGATGGGCTGGCGCTCGTGGAGGACCTCCTGGCCCGGGGGCACCTCGAGGACTACCACCTCCTTCATGCGACCCGCGCGGAGCTGTGTCGTCGACTCGACCGGACGCAGGAGGCCCTGGAATCCTACGACAGGGCGCTGGCGCTCGTCCGGCAGGAGCCCGAGCGACGGTTCCTGGAACGGCGGCGATCGGAGCTCGCATAGACAGGTAGGCCCGACCGTGACACGGCAGTGACAGGGCCGTGACGTGGACGTCCCCATCTCCCCCGGGGTCGCACCTACCTTTCAACACACCGTCCGTCCCCCCTGACCCTGCCGTGTTTCGTGTCCCGACCCATCGAGACGTACTTTCCCGACGGAAACGGCGAAGATGTCGCTTCCAACCCCTCGCCGGAGAAGCACTTCCAGGAGTTGCTCGATCGGCGCTTCTCCCGACGGGATCTCCTCAAGGGAGGCCTCCACGCGGCGTTCGCCGGGTTCGTGGCCACCTCCGGGGTCGCGGCCCTGACCCGGACGCTGGCGCCCCCGACCCGCCTCCTGGGCGCGGAGGTCCAGCCCGGCCGGGGGCAGGAGGTCACCGGGTGCATCGCCACTCCGGACAACCGGACCCTCTTCATCAACCTGCAGCACCCGGGGGAAGGGTCCGAGGCCAACCCCGTCCTCACCTCGCACTGGCCCGATGGCGGATCCGCCCGGCCCCGCTCCGCGATGGTGGTCATAGCCAAGGATGACGGAGAGGTGGTGGGGACCTGACTGCGCTGCGGGTGCCTTGACCGGTTTTGCGATCGCAGCGCCCGAGGCGGGGGGCGAGATTTCGATGGGGCGGTCGGGTGTGGCGGACCCGCCCGGGGCTCGGTCGGGACGCAGGATCGGGACGCAGGATCGGCCGGGCGGCCCCCGATGGCGCGTTGATGGCCCCCTGATGCCCGGAAATCCCGCAAACGCGGTCGCGAAAGCGGCGGATGCTCGATTTCCGGTGATTATTCCCTAAAAGATCGCACGGATGGTCACGGCTCGACGAGCCGTGTTCCTTTTCCGGTAATAATGCCCGGAAATCCCGCTTCGGTCTGATTTTGGGGGACGTTTGAGCGATTTCCGGTGGCACATGGCCCGTGCCCGGTGCCTATCGCCCCGCGAGAGTTGGCGCCGTACAACCGACCGCCGTTGCTCACAAGCCCGACACGCACTCCACCGAATCCCCGAAACGCCCATGGCTCAGCCGGACCCCGAGGAAACGATCAACGCCCTCGCCTCGCGACAGCACGGCGTTGTGGCTCGCCGTCAACTGCTCGCTGCCGGGGTCAGCGTCGACGCCGTCGAGTATCGCGTGAAGCAGGGACGCCTCCGCCGGCTGCACAACGGGGTCTACCAGGTCGGCCCTCTTCTGCAGCCGCTCGCGCACGAGATGGCGGCGGTCCTGGCCTGTGGCCCGCATGCCGTGGTCAGCCACCGGACCGCCGGAGTGCACTGGGGGATCCTGCCCAAAACCCGGTCCCGCCGAAAAGGCCCTCCTGCGGTGGACATCATCGTGACCAAGGGGGATCGCAAGCGGCCGCGAATCCGAATCCGTCGTATACGCACGCTCAAGCCGGGCGAGGTGACGCACCGGAAGGGCCTCCCTGTCACCACCCCGGTCCGAACGATCTACGATCTGGCCAGTACAGCCACACCGCGACGGCTGGAACAGGCGCTCGCCGAGGCTCTGGAGCGCAGGATCGCCACCATCGTCGGGCTCCGCTCACTCCTCGAGGACCATCCGGGAGGGCCCGGCACTCTGCGCCTTCGGGCCCTTCTGGATCACGGCGACCCTACCCTTGCGCGATCCGAGTTCGAGGAGCGATTCCTGGCCCTCATCCGGAAGGCACAGCTCCCTCAGCCTGGGGTCAACAAGGTGGTCTCGGGATACGAGGTCGATTTCGTGTGGCGAGCGCAGAGGCTGGTGGTCGAAACCGATGGCTACGAGTTCCACTCGTCCCGTCGGGCCTTCGAAGGCGATCGGCGGCGGGATGCCGTTCTGGCCGCGGACGGTCTGCGTGTGGTGCGGATCACATGGCAGCAACTGCGGGACGAGCCGGAAGCGGTCCTGGCGCGGCTGGCCAGGGCGCTCGCGACGGGTGCGCCTGACCAAGGTTCCCATCCCTGATTCGGCGGGCCGTAGCCCTCACTCCGGATACCCACCCACTGGTGGTCGCTTGCCCGGCCCCCACTCCAGCCGTTGTCGGTCCCACTTCCCCAGATCGGCCGCGGCGACATAGGTGGAATCCAGGAACGACCGCAGCGCCGCTTCGGGGGATGGGGCGCGGCGCACCGCATCGTAGGGGAGGACGAACTCGGACAGGCGATCGTGCCAGTGAGCCGCATCCGGCTGGACTGGAGCCTCGGAAAATCCCTCGGGACTCGGGTAGGCGTAGGAATAGTAGGTGGGGTGCGGGTGCGACGGGTCTCCGGCCCAGAAGCCCGCGCTGCTCACCTCGTGGGAGTATGCCTCGCGCGTGACCCAGTCCGGCAGGTTGGGGATCCCACCGGGGTGCTCGGGGGCATCGCGGCCGCTGAAGCGGGTCACCGCCAGATCCATCGCTCCCCAGAACAGGTGGACCGGGCTGCACTTGCCGACGAAGTCGGCCCGGAAGTCCTCGAATACCCGGGTGGTCCGGAGCAGCACCTGCCAGTATCGGTGGACGTACTCCGGGTCGTAGGCACCGTCCCTCTCGTTTTCGGCAAAGGGAATCGGGTCGGCCACCTCGTTCGGCGTCGGATGGATCTCGACCGGCGAGCCCAAACGGGTCAACTCTCCCATGACCGCCGCGTGGAAGTCCGCGACCGAGCGGGGTCGCAACTTCACCTCGCCCCGGCCACCGACCGATGTGGTGATGCGCAGCACATGGTCGATCAGGTCCAGATCCAGCTGGAGGGCCCCTCCGTCCCGATGCATGGGCCGGGTGGTCAGGCCTCGGGAGGTCAGGTGCAGGGTGACGTGCCACTGGTGGTTCTGCCAGGGAACGAGTGCCGTGCGGATCTTCCCCACGATCTGCAGCCAGAGGTGGAACGTGGTGCAGGTGTCGGACCAGGCGGAGTATGGAAGCTCGGGCCAGACGGCCTCAGGGTCGGACGAGATGGACACGGATCACCTCCGGAAGGACATGGACGGATTCGACGATTCTACGCAGGAGCGGGGCTGCGAGCCAGTCTCAGGTGCCAACCCGAAGGGCATCCGAGGTGCTGGACTGCCTCGGGGAGCGCGCCGATGTCGAAATCATCTTCTTATATTCGACAAGGAAGTAGACACGGCAATCCGCCCGTCCCACGACAACCCCATCCGAAGGAGCGTTTCAATGCGAGTCATGGTGCTGATCAAGGCGAACGAGGACACCGAGGCCGGCGTGATGCCGAGCGAGACCCTCCTGACCGAGATGGGAGCCTTCAACGAGGCGCTGGTCGAGGCGGGAATCATGCAGAGCGGTGACGGGTTGCACCCGAGCGCAAAGGGCGCTCGGGTGCTCTTCTCGGGCGACGAACGGACGGTGGTCGATGGACCGTTCACCGAGACCAAGGAGCTGATCGCGGGGTTCTGGATCTGGCAGGTAGAGTCCATGGATGAAGCGATCGAGTGGGTCAAACGGGTCCCCAATCCCACCGGAGAGGAGGCCGTGATCGAGATCCGGCCGGTCTTCGAAGCCGAGGACTTCGGCGACGAGTTCACCCCGGAGCTCCGGAAGAAGGATGAGAAGCTGAGGGCCCAACTCGAGGGCTAGCTGGATCGGGGCCGACGATATTCAGGGCTTGACCCAAACCTTTCCCTTCGCCCTCTGCCGGCGTTAGGATGGAACGTCGTCCCACTCTGCCGGAGTTGTGCCCATGCAACGTACCTGGTTCCCCCTCATCCCCCTCCAGGCGGGTCTTCTGCTCGGTGCCCTCGTGGGGCTCCCTACATCCGGGCTTTCGGCTCAGCTCGTGGAACTCCATGTCCCGGTGGAAGAGGGGGCCGGGTTCGTACGAACTTCGCGCCAGGTCCAGGAGGTAAGCGGCCCGGGCACCTCGAGCACGACCGAGCTCCGCTGGACGGTGGGAATCCGGGTCGCAGAACTCCGAGGCGATGGGAGCGGGACCCTCCACTTCACCGTGGACTCGCTCGTCACAGAGGACGCGGGGATGATGGACTCCCTCGCAGCTACGTGGCTGGGCACCACAATGCACGTCCCCTTCGAGTCGGGTGGGACGCTGGACCTGTC
>SLBA01000070.1 GCA_007126575.1 Gemmatimonadota bacterium
CGCGTCTTCGTGGCGGGAATCTCGGCGGGAGGCGCGCTGGCCGCGACGCTCGCCGCGACCTACCCGGATCGGATCTCGGGGGTTGCCGTGTATTCGGGCGTCCCCTTCGGAGCCGCCCGGGGGCTGCCCGAGGCGCTCGAGGTGATGGGGGGAGAGGCCGAGACCCCCAACCGTGATCTGGCAGACGCGATGATCGACGCGATGGGCGACCGGGCTCGCCCGGTCCCGCTCCTCGTCCTGCACGGGGAGCGCGACGAGGTGGTGTCCGCCCGAAACGCCGAGTGGTTCGCACTGCAGTGGTCCCGGCTTCTGGCCGAACTCACCGGGATGCCCACGGTCGAGGAGCTGAATCCGGCCCGGGAGGGCGCCGGCCCCGGAGTTCGGGTCCGGGTGCTCAAGGGCATCGCGGGCGAAATCCACTTCGAGATGTGGCGGCTCGCCGAGCTGGGTCATGCCTGGTCCGGAGGCTCCGACGAGGGCACCTACACCGATCCGGCTGGGCCCGACGCGAGTCGGATCGTGCTGGAGTTCTTTCTCGATCGGAGCGCCCGATGACCCGGGTCGAGGAGCGCACCGCCCGCGGGGGTGTGGCCCGGGCGACCCTCGACTTCGTGCGGGCGGAGCTCGGAGAGGACGGGGTCGTGGCGATCCTCGACGGGCTCTGTGAGGATGCGGCCGAGCGGCTCCGCGACGCCGGACCGAACGACGAGGTCGCCATGGAGCTCCTCTTCGATCTGTGGCGCGCAGTGGACCGGAGGCTCGGGCCGGAGGATCCCGAGTGGGCCGAGCGGGCCGGGGCCTTCTCGATCGAGTCGGCCGGAACCCAGCAGTACGGGGGGATCGTGGGCAAGCCCTCGCCGCTCGAGTTCCTGACGCAGCGGGTCTCCCTCTTTCGCCTCTTCTACCGGTCGGGTCGGATGGATGTCGTCTGGCACGACGAGGGGAAGGCGCTCCTCAGGCTCGTGGATTTCGGAGAGTCGGATCCCCTCTTCTGCCGACGACAGACCGGGGGGCTGGCCCGAGCCCTGATCCTCGCGCGCGGCGGGGAGCCCAGCGTTCGCCACGTCCGATGCGTGCACGACGGCGACGCTTTCTGCGAGTGGTCTCTCGGCTGGGAGGGCTGAGGGAGGGCTTCGAGCCTTTCGGGTTGGGTTGCGGCCCTCACTTTATGGGCTACTTTGTCCGATGCGGGCGCTCGCCTCCTCGCGGCGTGGGCCCGCTACGGACGCTCGCTGCGTCCTTGCCATGGAGTACGAGCATCCTCAGGGTGGAGGTCTGTCTTCATGCCGGGTTCCGCGAGTTCGTCACGACCCCCTCTGTTTTCCGGTCGTGTGGTCGCTTTCGCATCGGTGTTCGGCCTGGTGCTGCTCCTGCTGCTCTGCGTGAGCTTTGCGGGAATCTACGGGCTCTCGGGGATCCGGGGGTACGTCCTGGGAGAAGGGCTCTGGTCGAAGGCGCAGAAGCGTTCGGTGATCGCCCTCCACCAGTACGCCTTCACCGGCGATGAGCGGTTCCACCAGGCCTTCCACGACGAGATCGAGATCACGCGCGGGGATCGACGGGCCCGCGAGGAGCTGGAGCGCCCGGATCCGGACATGTCGGTCGTGCGCGAGGGTTTTCGCCAGGGACAGATCCCCGAGAGTGCCATCACGCCCATGGCACGGCTCTTTCGCTGGGGTCGAAACGTCGGTTTCGTGGACCACTCGATCGAGGCCTGGGACCGGGGCGATCAGGCGATCGATGAGCTCGAGGAGCTCGCCGACGCCCTCCATCGGGAATTCGAGGCCGACGCTCCCGATACCCTTCGCCTTCTGGAAATCCTGGGCACGATCGGCGAGGTCGACGATCGCCTGACGCAACTCGAAGACGACTTCAGCCGGACCTTCAATGAAGGGGCTTCCCAGGTCGAACGGGCGCTCTTCGCGGTGCTGGCCCTCCTCACCCTCGCGTTGCTGGTGGCGGGAGTCCTGGGGACCCGCTTCTTCCTGCGGCAGATCGAACGGCGGGACGAGGCCCTGCGCGGCTCCGAACTGCGCTATCGCGAGCTGTTCGAGCGCAATGTCGTGGGCGTGCTCCTGGCCACCGACGACGGACGCGTCATGGAGATGAACGAGGCGTTTGCGCACGCCCTCGGGTATCCGGACCCGAAGGAGGTCGAGGGGCGCAGCGTGCGGGACTTCTTCTCACTCGACCCGCAGGAACTGACCGAGTCCGTCGAGCCCCGCGTGGTTCCCGCCAGTGGCGCCGGAGGCCTGCGACGATATCTGCTCCTGGCGGCCACCCCCGTGCGGACCGCCACCAGTGGTGCCAACCAGATCCTCGTCACGGCAACCGATGTCACGGAGCGACGGACGCTGGAGGAACGGCTCGCACGTGCCCGCAAGATGGAAGCGATGGGGCAGCTCGCCGGGGGGGTCGCACACGACTTCAACAACCTCCTGACGGTGATCCTGGGTCACGCCGAGATCCTCGAGGCCGACCTGCGGTCGCAGGCGAACGCGGATCCGGCGATGATGGAGTCGATCCACGAGATCCTGCGGACGAGCCGGACCGCGGCCGGACTGACCCGGCAGCTGCTCACCTTCAGTCGCAGCCGGATCATGGAGCAGAGGGTGCTCGATGTGAACGAGGCCGTCGAGGCGGCGCACTCCCTGATCACACGACTCCTGCCCAGCATCATCGAATGTCGTCTGGAGCTGGCCGTGCCGCTGGAGCCCGTGAAGCTGAGCCCGGTCCATCTGGAGCAGCTCCTCCTGAACATGACGATCAACGCCCGGGACGCGATGGCCGAGGGGGGGATCCTGACCCTTCGCACCGCCATGCGCTCCGTGTCGGAGGGGCGCCGGGCCGAGCGTCTCGAGCTCACGCCGGGGACCTACGTGATGCTCGAGGTCGAGGATACCGGCCACGGGATGGACTCCGAGACCGTCGCGCGGATCTTCGAGCCCTTCTTCACCACCAAGGAGCAGGAGCGCGGGACCGGGATGGGGCTCGCCACGGTCTACGGGATCGTGACCCAGGCGGGGGGGACGATCGACGTGCGCACCGCCCCCGGCGAGGGCACGATCTTTACGATCTATCTGCCGGCGGTACCTTCGGCGGTGACGGCGGGATCGCCCGAGTCGAGCTGAGGCGGCTCCCGACCGGCGAGGCCGAGTCGCACGAAGAGAAGGGGTGCGCCGGCGGTCAGCCAGAGCCCGAGCAGGGAATAGCGGAGTACCCGCGCGATCTCTTCCGATGGCCAGGCGACCCCGCGCAGCCCGAGCCAGATCGCCGCCGCCACCGGAAGGCCCACCAGAAGTCGCAGAAGTCGGTGGCGAAGGGTACCCGAGCTGTCGAAGCGAAGGTGCCGGCGGTCGAACCAGGCGCCGATTCCCGCGCCCAGGAGGGTAGCGGCCGCCGGGAGTGCCGTGTGCCCGCGGTAGATCCACAGGAGGGCGAGGGGCGCGAATACCCCGACCGGACCCGCCTTCGAGAGGGCGCCCCTGAAGGCCTCCCCGGAACGCTCGACGGCCAGGATCCACCCGCACAGGTAGAGCGCCCCGACCCCCCACCCGACCACGACGTCGTGAGGGAAGTGGACGCCCAGATAGAGCCGGCTGACGCCGATCAGGAGGATCAGCGCCAGCGCCCCCGGCAGGGCCAAGCGGGTTGCCGGGTGGGGACGGGTGCCGGACCCGGATCGGGCGCGCGCGCGGACCACCCATAGCAGGTATCCCCACACGACCACCGCGTGCTGCGCGTGACCGCTGGGGACCCCGCCCCCGTCTTCCTCGATCAGGACTGCGACGTCGGCGGGTGAGGGGCGCGGCAGATCGACCCAGCCCTTGAGCGCGGCGTTCAGCCAGGCCGAGACCAGGAAGAGGATCGTGAGGCGCAGCCCCGTGGAGCGATCCACCGCCCAGTAGAGAAGGGGGATCAGCAGGAGGTAGAAGGGCTCGTCGCCCAGAAAGCTGAGGCCCCGTGCCAGCGCGTCGAGTGCTGGGGTCCGGAGCTCCTGGAGTTGCAGGATGATCCGGACGCCGAGCTCTTCCATGGTCGCTCCCTGTCGGAGGGGTGGAGGGGTCTGGGTGACGAGGAGGCTATGCGGGCGGCCTGCGGGCCCCCTCGGTCGTTTCCGAGAGCTCCTCGAAGCGTGCCCTGGCCGAGGCGATCACGTTCGCGGGAGCCCCCGAGCGCTCGAGAAGCGCGATCGCGGTGCGGGTGGTGGCCGGCCCCGGTCGGCAGCGATAGTCGAAGAGGAGCCGGTCGGCGGTGACCGTCTCGCGGAAGTGCCTCGGCTCGTAGAGTGGCGCGAGGAGAGCACGCAGGTCGTCGTCGTGGGTCGCGACCATCACCGAATGTGGCGAGGGCTCGCCATCCTCCCCTTCGAGGAGTACCCTGAGCACCGCCTCGCCCGCCGCGATCCGCTCGATGGTGTTCGTTCCCCGCAGGGGTTCGTCGAGCAGGTAGAGGGTGGGCCCGCAGTCGCGGGCTTCCCGGATGAAGCCGATCACCGTGTCGACCTCGACCTGATAGTAGCTTCGGCCCCCCTCGAGGTCATCGGTGCGGCTCATCAGGCTCCGGACCCGACGTGTCCCCCCGGACCAGGATTCGGCGGGACAGGTACCCAGGGTGCGGGCCAGGTGGTTCGCGATCGCGACCGCCCGCAGGTAGGTCGACTTTCCAGCCATGTTCGCTCCGGTCACCACGATCCCCCGCCCGGGGACCAGGTCGACGTCGTTTCCGACCGGATCGGTGATCAGGGGGTGCCACACCCCTCGGCCGCGGATCGGGTCCCCCTCGGGGTCGGGGATGGACCAGGGACCCGGCTCCTCTCGCAGCGAGGCCACCGCACGCCCCAGGTCCACCTGGCCGACCCAGGTGGCGATCGCCTCGAGCCTCGGGGCATGTCGGCGGAGCTCCCGGGCGGAGACCAGGAGTGCGTTCGGGTCCAGGAGGAGCATCAGGTTCAGGTACCCCCAGAGCCCCGCGGCCAGCTCGCCCGAGCGCAGCGGGTCGCGGCTCACGAGTGTGGCCACTGCCTGGAGGCGACCGAGCCTGGCGAGATCGGCACGGATCCCGGGGGCGCCGGGAAGCGAGCCGTCGTCCAGCCGGGCGAGGGCATCGGCGGTCCGAAGGAGGGGACCGATCTGCCGGATGGGAGCGACGGCCGGGCCCATCCGGCGGGCCGTGAAGGAGATCATCGTCATGTTCACGGCGGCCAGCGGGAGCGCGAGCAGGAGGGCGCGGGGCTCGAAGGGGAAGGCGGCGAGCGAGCCGACCATGAGAAGGGCGAGGATCGGGAAGATCCAGTACCAGATCGGAGCCCGGATCACCCCGGGCCGGGTGAGGATCCAGAGGCCCGGGCCGAGCTCCCGGCCGGCGCCTTCGAGTGGGACGCCGACCTCGACGTGGAAGCCCGGCTCCTCGGAGCACCGCCGCGCCGTCGCTTGCAGTATCGGAGCGTCCGACCAGCGGATGCCGGCTCGCAGGTGGCGATACAGGAGCTGCCTGCCCAGCCCGGTGCGGGTCCGATCCAGCTGACCGATCAGACTCTCCATACCGAGATCGTGCCAGCTCTGGGGTTCGAGGCGGTCGTCTCCGGTGGCGTCGCCGTCCAGCTCCTCGAAGGCGTCCGCTTCGCCGACTCCGTCGAGGAGACGGTCCTTGGGGGTGCGGCCCCATTCCCTCTCGAGCCGACGGGTGAGCCGCCGGCGGTGCCTACCGAAGAGCATGGGCGGCTACCTTCGCCGGGTGGGTCCGCCTGGCTGGGCTCCTCGTCTCCATCGATCCCCCCTGGATCGTGTGTTCCGTTGGTCGCGCGCCCGCATCATATCGCCTACGGCATGGCCTCCGTAACCCTTCGGAGGAAATGGGGAGGGGATTGAGTCCGGGGGCAGCTCCCGTTAGCCTCCTCCTTTCCCACCCTAGGCAGGATATCCAATTGATGACCGGCACCAATGGGCGCTCCAGTGCGTCCTCGACCTCTTCGCATACACCGTCTGACTCGTCCCCCGACTCCGACCTGAGCTTCGCCTCGTTCGATCTCGACCAGCGCCTGCTCTCGGCGATCCGGGGGATGGGATTCGACTCCCCGACGCCCATTCAGGGTGCGGCCATCCCACCGGCCATCGAGGGGAAGGACGTGCTCGCGACCGCGATGACCGGGAGCGGGAAGACGGCCGCCTTCCTCCTGCCGATCCTCCAGCGGCTTCTCTCGACGCCGGGGCAGGGGACGAGGGCGCTGATCGTGACGCCGACCCGCGAGCTGGCGGCGCAGATCGTCGAGCACTTCGACGACCTGTCGAAGGGCACGGGGCTCAAGGCGATCGCGATCTTCGGTGGTGTGGGGGCCAAGCCCCAGGAGAAGGCGCTGCGCAGGGGGGTCGACGTCGTCGTGGCAACGCCGGGACGGCTCCTGGACCACTTCCAGTACGATTACGCCCGCCTGCCCGGAATCGAGGTGGTCGTGCTCGACGAGGCCGACCGGATGCTCGACATGGGATTTCTGCCCGAGATCCGGAAGATCCTGCGGCACCTGCCCAAGGGACCCCGGCAGACGCTCCTCTTCTCGGCGACCATGCCGGGGCCGATCGCGAAGCTCGCGAGCGAGATGCTCCGCAACCCCGTGCGGGTCGAGGCCCAGACGAAGCAGGCGCCCCCGTCGGCCATCACCCAGGCGCTCTACCCGGTACCGGCCGAGCTCAAGGTCGACCTGCTGGCCGAGCTCCTGCGCCGGAAGGAAGTCGGCAACGTGATCGTCTTCTGCCGCACGAAGCACCGGGCGAAGCGCCTGTCGAAGAAGCTTGGCCAGCGGGGGATCGCGGCGGCCGAAATCCACGGGAACCGGAGCCAGAAGCAGCGCACCGACGCCCTGGCCGGATTCCGCGACGGGCGATACGACGTGCTCGCGGCCACCGACATCCTGGCGCGGGGGATCGACGTGGTCGAACTCGACCACGTGGTCAACTTCGATGTCCCGGGGGCTCCCGAGGACTACATCCACCGGATCGGGCGGACCGCTCGCGCCGGTGCCAGCGGCGAGGCCTACACCTTCGTGGCACCCGAGGAGGAGAGCGGGGTCCGCGACATCGAGCGCGCGCTCGGACGGTCGCTTCCCCGGCGGACCCTCGCCGACTTCGACTATTCGGCGAAGGCGGACGAGCGCTTCGAGGTTCCGGTCTCGGAGCGGCTGGCCAAGCACCGCGCCCGCCGCAAGGACGAGCGCGAACGGGCCAAGAAGAACGAGGAGCGCCGGAGCCGGAACTCGGGCGGGCGTCGCTGAGACGGGATCGAACGCGACCACCGGTCACCGGCGGCCCTCGCGGGGCTGCCGGCGCCCGGTGGTCGACCGATCGACGGATCAGAGCAGCGACTCGAAGGGCACCATCTCGGGGCCGTTCTCGGTGCAGATGGCGTAGTTTCCTCCACCCCGCAGGGTGACGCCCGCGTGCTCCCCGGCCGCATTCAGGATGTAGAAGCGGATTCCGAAATTCGGCTCACCCTGCTCGTTGAGCAGGCGGGGCTCGATCGTGTTCTGCTGGATCCGGCGGATCGCATCCATCCCCGCGTCGAGCGGGGTCATCCCGCGCCGCAGGTTCTCGACGATCAGAAAGGAGGTGAGGTTGTAGAGGTTCGCCTCGCCCCGCCCGGTCGATCCCGCCGCGCCCACCTCGCCGTCGACGTAGAGCCCGGCCCCCAGGATCGGCGAATCGCCGACACGCCCCGGGATCTTCCAGGCGAGTCCACTCGTCGTGGTGCACCCCGCGATCTCACCGGCCGCATTGACCGCGTTGCAGTTGATCGTGCCCCAGTAGTGTTCGGCGTCGATCAGGCCCTCTTCGACCATCTCCATCCCGCTCAGGAAGCCGATCCGCTGCGGGTCGTCCTCGCCCGGCCAGCGCGACGGGTCGGTGCGCCGGCGCCAGTCGAGCCACCGGGCACGAGAGACGTCGCTGTTCAGGTCGTCTTCGATCGTGAACCCCATGTTCCGGGCGAAGCGCTGGGCGTCGGGTCCGACCAGGAGGTGGTGGTCGGTCTCGTGCATCACGGCGCGGGCCACCGCTGCCGGGGTCCGCACGCCCTCGAGGCAGGCCACGCTGCCGGCCCTCTTCATGGGGCCGTGCATGACCGACGCGTCGAGCTGCACCACGCCGTCTCCGTTCGGGAGGCCGCCGTAGCCCACACTGGTGTCCCCCGGGTCGAGCTCGTTGATGCGTACCCCGGCGATCACCGAATCCAGGATGTCGTCGCCCTGGGTCATGCGCTGAAAGACGGTCTCGACGCAGGTCAGGTCCCCATCGTGGCGGTACTGGTGGCCGTTGCCCGAAGAGACGACCGCGGGCCGACTGCGTCGGGGGATCACGCCCGGGGCCTCGGGAAGGGCGCCGGCGAGCGCTGCGGGGGCGGCGAGCCCCAGTCCGGCGGCCGCGGATCCGGTCTTGATGAAGTCGCGGCGGGAATAACCGGTGGGTTTCGACATCGGGTTCGGTCTCCTGTGGAGTGAGGGGGTCAGGCGATTCCGTGGCGGATCGCATGGTGCATGGCGTCGACGAAACGGTCGAGCTCTTCGGTGGTCGTGTAGACCGATGGGCTGATGCGCAGACCGGGGCAGTCGGGGTGCCCGATCGGGGTCACGATGATCCGGTGCCGATCCCAGAGCCAGCCCGCGAGCTCCGCGGGGGCAAGCCCGTCGAACTCGACGGTGGCGATGCCGGCGGCGAATCCGGGCTCCAGGCTGGTGTGCAGGCGGACCCGGTCTTCGGCGAGCAGCTCGCGGGCCCATCGGTCACGCAGGTACACGAGGCGGGCCTCCTTGCGGGCCGCCCCGATCCCCTCGTGAAAGGTGAGCGCCGCCCCGATCGCCAGGTAGTTTGGGGCGGGATGGGTGCCGATCTCCTCGAACTTTCGGATGTCGCTGTCGAGCGATTCCGGGGAGGCCATGAGGGGCCAGAGGTCCTCGATGCGTTCCCTGCGCACGTACAGGAAGCCCGTGCCGAAGGGTGCGAAGAGCCACTTGTGCAGCGAGGTGGCGTAGTAGTCGCAGCCCAGATCGTCGTGGTCGAAGCCGAAGTGGGCATAGGCGTGCGCGCCATCGACGATCACGGGAATCCCCCGGGCCCGGGCCATCTCGACGACCGGCTTCACCGGCAGGATCTGGCCGGTGATGTTGATCATGTGGCAGATCAGGATGAGCCGGGTGCGGGGGGTGATCCGCTCTTCGAAGCGCCGCACGATCTCGTCGGGGTCCTCGGCCGGCACGGGGATCGGGAAGGTCACGAGCTTGATCCCCTCGCGGCGCTCCCGCTGTTCGAAGGTGGTGAGCATGCGGGGGTAGTCCTGGTCGGTCGTGAGCACCTCGTCTCCCGCCTCCAGGTCGAAGCCGAACTGGCAGATCTGCAGCCCTTCCGAGGCGTTGCGGGTGATCGCCATCTCTTCCGGGTCACACCCGAAGTTGCGGGCGAGCCGCTGCCGGATCCCCTCCTTCTGGGGCTCCAGCACGCGCCACATCGTGCGGACCGGGGCCTCGTTCGCGAAGGCCAGGTACCGGGCCATGGCGTCCTGCACCACCCCGGGGGCCGGGCTGACTCCCCCGTTGTTCAGGTTCACCAGGGAGCGGTCGACCCGAAACGCCGACTGGACCTCTCGCCAGAGGGGCTCGTCGCGGGCGGCCTCAGACGGGGGACGGTCGTCGCCCGCAAAGGCCTCCATGACCCGATCGATGCCCCATGGATCGAGCGATCCCACCGCGGAGCGCGCCGCGGCGTGAAGGGGGGCGAGCCCGGCCGCCATCCCGGCGCCGGCCAGCCCTCCCAGAAACGAACGTCGATCGAGCAAGGGGCCTCCCGAGGCTGACCGGAATCTGGAGTGGATCTTCGCCCAAGGTGCGGCCTGATCGGCTCCGCGGCAAATGGGGAGGGAGTTCCCGCGTGACATCAGGGGTGGCGGCGAGGGGGCGCGCCGGGTGGCGCTCTGGGATGGGGCGGGTGGCCGTCAGGGGCGGGGCGCCGGTCAGCCTCCGGCCAGCGCAGCACTCCGGGCCGGGAGGGATTCGGCGTACAGCCAGAGTTCGGTCTCGGCGTGAAAGGCCTCCCAGGCGAACCAGAAGGCCACGTACCCGTTGGGCATGCGGACCAGTGACTGGCCTGCGAGGGGGCCGTCGATCGCGTGGCCGTCCACGCTCCACTCGCTGCCCGTCTCCGCATCGATCAAGGCTCCGTCGGACGCCTCGATGTGCACGCGCACGCCCCCGTCGGTGATGGGACGGAAGAAGGCACCGCCCTGCGCGGCCCGGCTCCAAAGGACGATCGATTCGTCGCCCTCGATTTCGACGGGGATCGCGGCGACCCCGGCGTGGGGTGCGGCGGCCCGATCGAGTTCACCGAAGGGGAGGGCGACCCCGCCCATGGGCTGGCTGGGAGAGGACCCGTCGATCGGGTAGCCGAGGATGCGCTCCTTGGCCGGCCGTCGGTCGTCGAGCGAATTGACCGGGAAGAGGAACTCGCTGTTCTCCTCGTAGTTGCCGTAGGGGTACCGGGTGTAGTCGCGAGCGAATCCGGTGTTTCCGCTCAGGACCAGGGTGCCGGGGTGGAGTTCGACCCACTCCGACCAGTTCATCTCGATCGTGGGGACCATGGGGAGCCGAAGGCCGTCCTGGGAGCCGCAGCGCGCGGTGCGCATCATTTGCGGGAAGAGCGTGGTTCCGGTGCGGTCGAACATCATCAGATTGTTCTGGAAGATGAGGCCGGACACGCCCAGGGTGCCGCCCCGGATCACCTCGCGGTCGAAGGTGAGCGCCGACCCGGTGAGGGGGCAGTAGGTGACGGCGACGCGGGTTTCGGAATCGAAGTCGATGTTCGCGATCTCGTGCCACCACAGGATGTTGTGGGGCACGGCGTAGGCCTGGCCGTCGTGTTCGATCCCGATGACCCGGACGTCGGGGAAGGGGTGCTGGAGCTCGAGGAAGCTCACCGACGGATGGTTCGCCGGCACGAAGCCCGGGTCCTGAAGCGACGGGATCCCATCTGCGCCGACCCCGCCGTCGAAGATCTGCGACGAGGGGAGGCTGCACTGGAGCCCGCTGAAGTCGCGCGGGGGGTTCTGGGAGTCGGACTGGGTGGTCAGGTCCTGGCACCCCGCGAGGACCAGGACGGTGGCCCAGGCGGCCCACAGGAGTGCTGTGGCGCGCGGGCGTCCTGGGGCCGGGTCGGTGGGTGGTCCCGCGGGTGGGTGCGTGGGCGGGCCGGCCGGCGGGTGCCCGGGGGCGGGGTGAGCGGGGGACGGGTGCACGGGGAGTTCGCCGTGGGGATCGTCGGACCTGCGGGTCATGGGTGCTCCTGGGACGGGGTCAAGGGCGCGACCTGGGGCCTCTGTGCAGGGGAATCCGTGGTGTTCGCGATGGGTTCCGGGGTGCGGGTCGGCGCCCTGCCAGCCGCCCCGCCCCCTGCCCACGACCCGCTCCGTGCCAGCCGCCCCCCCTTCGCCGAGGACCAGACGCGAAAGTCCACACTCATGGGTCTCCGCGGGACGGTTGTGGAGTACCGCGTCGTATGGGAGACAAAGTCCACAATCGTTGTTCGCCAGTATTGGCGCGCGTGGACTGAGCGGTCTATACGGAGACGCAGAGCGCAAGCGTCCGAAAACGAGCTGTCTAGTGTGTAGAAACGGTTCTCTGCCGCGAAAGTCCGCCCGCGCCACCGCGACGACCTGCCCGTCCCTCGGCGAAGACCCGCCCGCCCTGGGAAAGTCCGCTCGAGGCGGTGCGGCAGCGATCAACTCCGCGGACGCCACCAGCGGAGGAACCGTTTTTCGGAGCACCGGGACGCAGGGGAGCTTTTCGAGCGGGATCGGGGTTGATACCAACCGAAGCCTTGGAGATCCCTGATTTCCGGAACCGTTACCGGGGAGTTGATAGCGTATGCGACCGTTGGCCTTGTCCGTGTTGTGCCTTCTGATGATCGGTGTTCCCCTTGTGGCGAGCGCGCAGGATCCGCCCCTTCCCGACACGATCCGGATCGACCCGGTCGAGGTCACCGTGCTGCGCACCCCGGTGCAGCTCGCCGATGCGCCCCTTGCGATCTCGGTTCGGGGTGAAGAGGAGCTTCGTCGGGCCCGCAGCGGTGCCTTTCTCGAGGAGGCCCTCCAGGGGCTACCCGGCGTTCAGGTGCAGAACCGGTTCAACCCGGCCGTCGGCGAGCGGATCGCGATTCGCGGGTTCGGCGCGAGAGCCCAGTTCGGGGTTCGCGGGGTCCGGGTGATCGTCGACGGGATCCCGGCGACCCTGCCCGATGGGCAGTCGACGCTGGACCACCTCGACATCGGGTCGCTCGGACGGGTCGAGGCGATCCGGGGACCCGCATCGGCGCTGTATGGAAACGCGTCCGGCGGGGTGCTCTCCTTCCAGACCCGGGCCCCGTCGCAGTCTCCGGTGCGGGTTGAGGTCGAGACGGTCGCGGGCAGTCACGGACTCCAGCGGGGACAGGCCACGGCCTCGGGAACGGTCGGCGAGACCGGCTACCTGGTCACGTTGTCGTCGCTGAGCTGGGACGGGTACCGCTCGCTTCCGGGTGAGGGTGCCGAGGGGACGTACGGAAGCTCGGAGCGCCAAGGGTTCAATGCGCGCGTGCTGCATCCCCTGGCGGGCGGCGAGCTGTCGCTGACGCTGAATGCGGTGGAGCTCGATGCCGAGAATCCCGGTTCGCTGCCCGAGGATCAGCGAGGGCTGGAGACGCGGCCCGCCTGGGGCTTCAACACGGTTCAGGGGGCGGGCAAGGAGGTCAGCCAGCAGCAGGCGGGGGTGCGATGGGTCGGTGCGCCTTCGGGCTGGCAGACCGAGCTCTCGGGGTTCTGGATCGGCCGCCACGTGATCAACCCCATTCCGTCGGACATCATCGACCTGGACCGCGACGCCCTCGGGCTTCGGGCGCAGGTCGGCCGCAATCACGTCCTGGGAGCCGGCACCCTGCAGTGGGTGGCCGGAGTCGAGGCCGACCAGCAGTGGGACGACCGGCTGAATTTCCAGAACCAGCAGGGCAGCCGGGGGGACCTGACGCTCGACCAGGAAGAGACGGTGCGCGGGGTCGCCCTCTTCCTTCAGGGTACGGCGCCCCTGCCCGGCCGGGGTGAAGTGCTGGCCGGCATCCGGTGGGATCGCCACACCTTCGAGGCGGTCGACCGATTCCCCCGCTCCGGCGACGAGGCCGACGGGACGGGGCAGCGGGCCATGGACGCGGTGAGCCCCTCGCTGGGAGTGCACCTGAACGTGGGCGACCGGACCGACCTGTTCGCCTCGGCCAGCACCTTCTTCGAGACGCCCTCGACCACCGAGCTGGCCAACCGGCCCGATGGAGCCGGTGGATTCAACCCCGATCTCGAGCCGCTTCGCGGGATTTCGGGTGAGGTCGGGCTGCGGGGTCGGCTGAACGGGAGCGTCAGCTGGGAGCTGACCGGGTACCGCACCAACCTGGAGAACGAGCTGGTCCCCTTCGAGGTCCCACAGGCGCCGGGACGCACCTTCTTCCGGAACGCGGGATCGTCCTATCACCAGGGGGTCGAGGCCACCCTGGCCACCCAGCCGGTGCCGGGGCTCTTCCGCACCGAGCTCACGTACTCGTGGACCGATGCCCGCTTCCGGAGCTACGCGACCGAGTCCGAGACCTTCGACGGGAACCGGGTTCCCGGGGTCGCTCCCCACCGGGCGCGGGTCCTGGCCGCGTGGACTCCCGAGAACGCTCGGCTCGAGATCTCGGGTAACTACCTGCACGCGGTTCCGGTCAATGACCTGAACACGGCCGAGGCTCCGTCCCACCTGCTGTGGGACCTGAGGGTCGCCGCGCCCGAGTGGGCGCCGGGTGGGGGGGCCGTCAGCTTCGCTCCCTGGATGGCCGTGACCAACCTTCTGGATCGTGGGCACACCGCATCGGTGGTCGTGAACGCCTTCGGCGGTCGCTACTTCGAGCCGGGGCCGGGCCGCTCGCTCCAGCTCGGGGTCCGCGGGGTCTGGGGGAGTGCTCGATAGGGTGCCGGCCCCTCCGGTGCGTCCGTGATCACCCCGGGTCTCACCCCGGCCGGTCCCGCCGACGTCGCCCGTCACTACGACGAGCTCGATGGGTTCTATCGGGCGCTCTGGGGGGAGCACCTTCACCACGGACTCTTCGAGCACCGAGGCGAGGACCCGGCGGTCGCGACCGAGCGGCTCGTCGATCGGGTGGCCGACCTGGGTGAAATCGGGGCCGGCACCGAGGTCTGCGACGTCGGATGCGGGTACGGGGCGACGGCCCGGAAGCTGGCGGTCGAGAGGGGCGCCCGGGTCCGTGGGCTGACCCTGTCGGCCGCGCAGGTGAAGGTCGCCCGCGCTCGAACTCCCGACACGCTGCCCCCGGGCGCCTCGCTCGAGCTGCTCCAGGGGGACTGGCTGCGAAACGACTTTCCCGATGGCTCCTTCGACACAATCGTCGCGATCGAGTGCCTGACGCACATGCCGGACCAGGCCGCCTTCTTCGCCGAGGCGACTCGTACGCTTCGGCCGGGGGGGCGACTGGTGGTCTGCGCCTGGCTCACCGGAGACGACCCGGGGCGGGCGGCGCGACGCTGGCTCCTGGAGCCCATCTGCCGCGAAGGGGAGCTTCCGGGAATGGGCTCCGTGGCCGAGACCCGCGAGCTGATATCCCGGGCCGGGCTCGAGCTGCTGGCCTTTCAGGACTGGTCGGGGGCGGTGCGTCGGACCTGGACGGTCTGTGCGCGGCGGGTGGCCTCGGCCCTGGCGACGGATCCTGCCGCCCGGCGCCTCCTGCGGGACCCGGCCGTGCGAAGCCGGGGGTTTGCCCGCTCGGTCTTCCGGATCTGGCTCGCCTACCGGGTGGGCGCGATGCGCTACGGCCTCTTCGTGGCCCGAAGACCGGTCGCCGGGTCCGGCAGATGAAGGGGGTCGGGGCGGCGCTCCGGGGCCGGTTCCTTCGCTTCCGCCGCGAGATCATCGTGGTGGCCTACGCGATCCGGCATCCGGAGACGCCCCTGCGGCTTCGCCTGGCAGGCGGCTTCTTCCTGCTCTACCTGGCCAGTCCGGTCGACCTGATCCCCATCGTGGTGCCCGTAGTGGGGCTGCTCGACGACCTGGTGATCGTACCATGGGGCCTCAGTCAGGTCGTGGGTCGTCTGCCCCCGACCACCCGGGCCGACGCCGAAGAGAAGGCGCAGCGGTTCATCGGGCGATGGGTGAAGCGACCGCTCGTCTTCCTGCTCGTACTGATCGTCACCCTGATGCTCCTGTGGGCGCTGCTCCTCGCACTCCTCTGGTGGATTTTCTTCGGGTGATTTCGAGCTTGTCCGGGGCGGACCGATGCGGCCACCCCGGTTGCGTCCGACTCGCGGGTTTCCAATCCTATTTCGTGCCATTCCTGTGACTCGAGATGGGAACGACATGGAGACGCTGCGGCAGGTTGCGGAAACATTGGAGGGGTGGGTCTGGGCCTCGGGGATCGATCTCGGCGAAGAGACGATTCCCTTCGTGGTCATCCTTCTGCTCGGAGCCGGACTCTACTTCACCCTTCGACTGGGCTTCATCCAGGTCCGACGTCTGGGACACGGAGTAGCGGTCGCCACGGGCCGATATGACGATCCCGACGAGCCGGGGGATGTCACCCACTTCCAGGCGCTGTCGACGGCGCTGTCGGCCACGGTCGGGATCGGAAACATCGCCGGCGTCGCGATCGCCCTGCACTGGGGCGGCCCGGGTGCCCTCTTCTGGATGTGGATGACCGCGATCTTCGGGATGGCCACCAAGTTCGCCGAGGTCACCCTCGCCCAGGAGTACCGTGACGTGAAGGAGCGGGGCCCCGATCACCCGGTATGGGAGGGGACGGTCAGCGGAGGGCCCATGTACTACATCGAGCGGGGGCTCGGCAAGCGCTGGAAGCCCCTGGCCGTCCTCTTCGCCGTGGGTCTCGGGCTGGCGGCCTTCCTGACCGGAAACGGGATCCAGGCCAACACCGTGGCCGACGTGATGCGTGACGAGTTCAGCGTCCCGATCTGGATCAGCGGGCTGATCACCGCCGGGGTCGTCGCGGCGGTGATTCTCGGCGGGATCTCGCGGATCGGGAGGGTGACCGGGATCCTCGCCCCCGCCATGGCCACCGTGTACGTGGCGGGAGCGATGGTGATCATCGTGATGAACTACGACCAGGTCCTGCCGTCTCTCGCCCTGATCGTGACCGAGGCCTTCAACCCCAGCGCCGGAGTGGCCGGGGTGGGGGTGGGAGCCTTCCTGGTGACCCTCATGTGGGGAGCCCGCCGGGGTCTGTTCTCGAACGAAGCGGGAATGGGCTCGGCCCCGATCGCCCACGCGGCCGCAAAGACCGATGAGCCGGTGTCCGAAGGGGTCGTCGCCCTCCTCGAACCCTTCATCGACACGATCCTGGTCTGCACCATGACGGCGCTCGTGATCATCATGACCGGTGCCTGGGGCGACCGCTTCGAGACCGAACTCACCTTCACGGGGGGGCACATGAGCTTCCTCGAGGAGCTCGACGAGGGGCGCTTCGACTTCTACGTGAGTGCGCCTGACGAGATCGAGGTCGTCGACGGGGTTCCGGTCGACACCGGGCCCGGCGCCCGCCGTCTCGCGTGGCACGAGGTCGCGATCGGCACCTTCTACACCGACGAGGCCCAGACCCTGCTCTTCACCGGCGTGATCCTCCCGGGCGAGAACCGGGCGGTCGCCGCCGACGGGACCCAGTACAGCTCGCTCTTCGGAAACGCGCCGCTGAACGGCGCACCCCTCACCATGGCCGCCTTCCAGCGGGGCCTTCCGGGAGACTGGGGCCAGTACATCGTGATCCTGACCGTCCTGCTCTTCGCGATCTCGACCGCGATTGCGTGGAGCTATTACGGGGACCGGTGTGCCTTCTACCTTTTCGGATCGCGGGCGGTACTCCCCTACAAGGTCGCCTTTGTCGGCATGCACTTCCTGGGTGCCGTGGTCCCGCTCACGGTGGCATGGACCATCGGAGATGTCTTCCTGGGGCTCGTCATCATTCCGAACCTGTTGGCCGTCATCCTGTTGACCCCGAAGGTCCGGAAGCTCGCGAAGGACTACTTCGAGCGACGCCCCTGGGAGACAGTCGGCCACCCCCCGGCGGACCGTCGTTGATCGGTCGGGGGGGTGACCGCATGATCGTCACCGGTCAGAAGCGAACGCCGAGACTCACGCTGAAGAAGGGGTCGACGTCGTCGGCAGAGTCGAGCCCGGCCTCCCCGCGCACGAAGAACTCGTCGACCGAGATCGTGCCGCCCCCGATCACGAACAGGGAATTGTCGGTCTCGGTGATCGACTCCTGGGTGAAGCGCCGGTGCGCGACCCCGGCGCGGGCCGATGGGATGAGCGCCGGTCCGCCGTCGGAGAGGGCGATCCGGCCGCCGACCGAGAGTCCCAGCGGGATCCGGATCCGGGTGGTCGAGACCTCGTTGATCGACCGCGAGGTGTAATCGGCCCCGGTGACCGGGCAGATGCTGAGGCCATTCGAGCGGATGTCGTACGAGACCCGCCCCTCGAAGCGGGCCACCCGCTCGTCGGAGGCGTCCTCTTCGAGCGAGACCCCGGCCCGAAGCCCGAGGGGCCCAGGGACGTTCGCCTCGACCCCGACACCGAAGTCGTTCGTGCGTTCGGTGATGTTCGCGTCGCCGGTGAGCGAGAACTGCCCCGGTGCGTTCGGGCTTCCCAGGCAGACCTGCGCGAGCGCCGAGATCGGGGTGAACAGGAGGGTGGCCCCGGCCAGGAGGAGAACGGCCGGAAGGGCCATCGGCGATCGGGAGGGGGCTCGGGAGGTATGGGGAGCACAGGGACGGTTCATCGGGTGGCCTCGGTTCGAGAAGGGGACGAAATCCTACAGCCCCTTATGCGAAACCCGGGGCCCTCACCCGCCATCGCCCGCCACCGTGACCGGAAATCGTACTTTCGAGGAGTTTTCGGGGACGTTTGTACGATTTCCGGTACCCCATCCGCCGGGAAGCCTCCCGGCCGACCCGGGCTGGAGCTGGGAGGACCGGATGGCGGGCCTGGGGCCAGCCGGGGAGGAGCTGGGAGGACCGGATCCAAGGCCGACTACTCCGGCTGGAGCCGGAAGCTGAAGTCGCCGCGCTGGGAATGACCGTCCTGGGCGATCACCCGCCAGTGCACGGTGTAGTCGCCGGGCATGATGCCCTCTTCGGCCAGCTCGATGTACACCTGGCGCGGGTCGCTCTCGTCGGCGGTCGCTTCACCGGTCGGGACCAGTTCCTCGGCGGGGTCCGCCAGACGAACGGTGGTTCCACTCATCACGGGGGGCTCCGAGAAGAAGAGACGGATCTCGGTGGGGGATTCGACGATCGTGGAATCCGCCATCGGCTCCGAGCGCAGGAGCTCCAGATGGGGAGGGGCGAGGGAATCGGCCGAGGTCGGAGCCGCTACTCCGGCTCCCAGCGACATGACGATCAGGGCCATGGCGACCAGGGCGCGCTTCTCCGAGGCGGGGCGTGCAGAAGGATTCATCGGTGTCGGAACTCCGTGTTGAGTTGAAGCATGCTTGGGTTCCTACGCCGGGAATATCGAGAAGGGTCCGCCCGCCCGGTGCGGCCCGCGACGGGTAGTCATCGGCTCCGACTTCCGGTAGCTTTTCCCGCGCCGAGCGGCCGGCCATGCGGGAATGCCTGATCGGGGGCTGCGGGAATGCCTGACTGGCGACCGCGGGAACGCGGTGACGCCCGGACAGGATACCTGAACTCGCCCCTGCCCATCTCCAACACGCGGACCCTTCGTGCCCACTTCCGACCGACCCCTTCCCGAACGATCCCTCGATCCTCAGGACTGGGAGGCCTTCCGGGCGCTCTCGCACCGCGCGGTGGACGACATGGTGGACTGGCTTCGACAGCGCGACGACGAGCCCGCCTGGCGTGAGGTACCCGACGAGGTCGCCGAGGCGCTGAGCGAGCCGCTGGCCCCCGGCGGAGAAACCGAAGAGGCGATATACGCCGATTTCCTCGAGACGGTACTCCCGTACAGTCTGGGCAACACCCATCCCCGCTTCTTCGGGTGGGTCCACGGCAGCGGCACTCCGATCGGGGCGCTGTCGGGCTTCCTGGCCGCGACGATGAATGCGAATCTCGGGGGGCGTGCACAGGCACCGGTGCTGGTCGAGCGGCAGGTGCTGGACTGGGCCCGCGAGCTCTTCGGATTCCCGTCGGGCTCCGGAGGCATCCTGCTGAGCGGTACCTCGATGGCGACCGTGGTGGGACTCGCGGTCGCCCGCCACCGAGCGACCGGGGGCCGCGACCGCGTCGAGGGGGTCCAGGACATGCCCCGACTCGTCGGGTACACGTCGTCCGAGGCCCACAACTCGATAGCAAAGGCCTTCGAACTTCTCGGGCTGGGGAGCGACGCCCTTCGGGAGATCCCCGTCGACGCCGAGGGTGGCCTGGATCCCGAGCAGCTGGAGCGGGCGGTTCGAGAGGACCGCGCGGCCGGACACCACCCCTTCGCCGTCGTGGCGACGGTCGGCTCGGTCAACACCGGTGGGTTCGACGACCTGGAGACGCTCAGGAGGGTGGCGGACCGCCACGACCTTTGGCTGCACGTCGATGGCGCGTTCGGCGCCGCAGCCCAGCTCTCGCCCCGGTTCGCTCCCATTCTGAGGGGCATCGACGAGGTGGACTCGCTGGCCTTCGACTTCCACAAGTGGCTGCAGGTGCCGTATGACGCGGGATGCGTCCTGATCCGCGACGGAGAGCTGCACCGGGCGACCTTCGAGTCCCGACGCGACTACCTGACCTCGCAGGAGAGTGGAGCGGCGAGTGGCGAGCCCTGGTTCTGCGACTTCGGTCCCGAACTGAGCCGGGGCTTCCGTGCACTCAAGGTCTGGTTCACCCTCCGGCACTACGGTACCGAGCGCCTCGGACAGATGGTGGAGCGGTCCTGCGACCAGGCGACCCGGCTGGGGGCCCGGGTCGAGGCCGAGGCGGAGCTGGAGCTGATGGCCCCCGTGACGCTCAACGTGGTCTGCTTCCGGTACCGGGCCCCGACGGCCTCTCCCGAGGAACTGGATCGGCTGAACCGCGAGATCCTGATCGAGCTTCACGAACAGGGGCTCGCCGTGCCATCGCCCACCCGGGTCGGGGGCCGGTTCGCCCTGCGCGTATGCATCTGCAATCATCGCACGGGCCCGGAGGACATCGACGCGCTCGCCGAGGCCACCCTGGCCATCGGACAGGAGGTCTCGGGGCTGGTCGCCGTGTAGCGCAAGGGGCGTCCCCCGGCGTCAGCTCGGCTCGGCGACCTGGACGGGAACCGACATGCGGAGCTCACCCTCGGCGGGGAGGACGACGGCCTCGATGGTATAGGATCCCGGCTGCTCCGGGGCCTCGATCTCGGCCTCCCAGAGCTCGCCCTCCTCACCCGAAGCGATCCGCTTCTCGGTGATCATCTGGGCAAAGGACCGATCCTGGCTCCAGCGAGTGACCTCGTCGCCTGCCTCGGTGGTGAGGATCACGTCGAAGAGCTGCGCGGTCCGGAAGTTCAGGGTCCGAGTCTCGGTCCCACGGTTCGAGAGCTGAAGGGTCAGCGTCACCGTCTCTCCCGGCTGGTACTCCACCCGTTCCAGGCCCACGGTGAGCTGAAGCCCGTCCATCGGGTCGGCGGGGATGTCGGGTCCGGTGTCGGTCTCGGAGACTGGCTCCTCGGCGATCGGGGCCTCTTCGTCGGCACCGCAGGCGGTGATGCCCGACAGAAGCAGGAGGGGGAGGAGGGCCGCGGCGAGCGTGGAGGCGGTCCGGCCTCGGGCTCCGCAGCGCGGGGCGATCGGACGGTCACGGTTCGGAGACATCGACATCCTCCAGTCGGATTTCGGAAACGAGGGTGAGAAGGCCGTCTTCGAACCAGCGGTCGTAGTCGGCGACGTCGGTGATCCGCGGATCGGCGGTGTAGTTCTCATAGTCCTGGATGAGTATACCCCCGAGAGTCCTTCGGTTCACCGCTCGCCGGAATCGGGTCCCCCCATCTCCCGTGTGGTAGAGGTAGGCGAGGTAGTCGAGTGTTCCGCGCTCCCTGTCGAACCAGTAGATGAATCGGTCCTCCCAGTCGCGGCCTCCGCCCTCCTGCTCGAAGGTCACCTCGATCTTTCGCTGCACTCGACCCTCGAGCTCCGCCTCGCCCAGATCCCGCAGGATCACCGCGGGATCGTCGAGCCGAAAGGGGAGGAAGGCGAAGTAGACGACCGAGTTGACCGCGGTCTCGATCGAGGCCCGGGCGTCGGGGTCCAGCTCCACCGGCGCGTCGCCGACCCAGGCCCGGGTGCCGTCGTTGTCCATGACCTCGCGGGTTGCACGGCCCTCGTCATCGACGCCCATCCGCTCGTAGCGGAAGGCTCCCCGGTCCCGGTGAACATGGAAGGTGTGATCCCTGAAGCGGAATTCGACCTGCACCTGCTCGAAATGCTCGCCGCCGTGCACGTCGATCGCCCGCTGCACGACCCGGTGCGCGTCCGAGCCGGCGGTGTCGCATGCAGCCGCGGCGAGCGCGGTGAGCAGGAGAAGGGCCGCACGCCGAAGGCCCGGGGCGATGGAATCGTTCGTCGAGAGGGTCATGCGCGTCCCTTCGGTCCGTGTGCGAACCCTTGTCCCCGGTGGAGGGAGCGGTGTATGGTTCTCAAATGCACCCCATGACCGTATGATGGTGCCGACCCGGAAGCGATCGCCGTTCAGGTGCAGGAGTGAAGCTATGTTCCGATCTGTCCCAGGAAAAGCCATGCGAGGGCCCCGTGGTTCCCGCTCGGGCTGCGGTGCGCCGGCCGGGTCGGGTCTGCCCCTTCGAGCCCCCGACTCCCGGCTCCGACTGGGCTGTGCGAAGCGGTGACGGGTACGGGGCGGTTCCGGTACCGAGACGAGTCCGGAGAGGAGCACGAGCTTGCATCGGTCGAGGTGCTCTCCCGGAGGGTCGAGGAGGGGGCCCTGTCTCCGGACACTTCGCTGTTCGACGCGGGGACCGGCCAGTGGGGGCGCGCCGGCGACCTCCCCGTCTTCCAGTTCATCGTCGACGAACTCCGACGCGAAGGGCGGCTCCCCGAGGGCTTCGATTCCATCGATCCGGGCCCTGCCGCGCCGAAGTCCGAATCGAAGCCGGAGTCGGAACCCGATGCGGAGTCGTCGGCGCCACCCCCGTCGGAGTCCCCGCCGGAGTCCGAGGGCACGGCGCCCGAGGCACCCGAAGCGCCCTCCGAAGAGGACCCCGTGTCCGCCCCCGACACGCTGGAGCTCGAAGACGAGGATACCCCGATCGGGTCGGATCTCGAGGAGCTCCCCCTGACTCCGGACCCCTTCGAGATGCACCTTCCGCGGACGATGCAGGATGCGGCCGACGAGAAGGACGAGCCCGACGACGAGGACGCAGCGTCGAGCGATGACGGGCTGGACAACAGCCCGCTGCACGAGTGGATGCTGTCGCAGTCGCCACGCCCCGAGCGGGGGCCGGGCGACAAGCCGCCTCCGCCGACGCCTCCGCCGACGCCTCCCCCGGCGGAGGATTCTCCCCGCAGGCGGCTCAAGGGGATCGAGCCCCTCGCCTCGCAGGCCACCGGATTCGAGCCGACGGGGCCGGCTCCGAGCCTGGAGCGCGAGACCGAGGATGCGAGCGACGGCTCGGAGTGGGACACCCGCAGCCTCGATGCCGGTGTGGCGCCGGCCGGGGAAATCCGCTCCCGTCCCCCCCCTCCTCGTCGCGATGGACGGAGCCGGTCCCGACACCGGCTGAAGGATCGGCGGAAGGGGATGATCGCCGGGGCGACGGCGTTGGGGGGTGTGATCCTCCTGATCGCGGTGTTCATGCTCACGCCGGGCTCCGACGATCTCGCGGACCCGGTGCGTTCGACGGGGCCTCAGGCTCCCTCGGGGGTCTCGGATCCGCTGCCCGAGCTCCCGCCCTTTCCACTCCCCGACGGGTCCATCGGGTGGGCACCCACGGCGGACGAGGCCCCGGAGTCCGCCGAAGGCCGGGTCGCCGAACTCCTGCAGGAGGCGGTGACGAGCGAGTTCGAGTGGCTCCTGGACTCGGTGCGGGTCGCGGGCGCGCTCGATGTCGTTCCTCCGGCGGGATGGCTCGGGGGCCGGTATCTGTCCGGCGCCTCGGACTTCGACGACGTCCCGGCGTTCTGGGAGGGCTATACCGCCTATATCGGGCAGCTCATGGAGGAAGACGAGGCGCTCTATCTCGAGGCTGCCCGCCGCGGGTGGGAGGCGCTGGCTCAGGCCGGTGACCTCGAGGAGGCGGGGGTGGAGGCTCCCGGGGGGCCGAACGCCTTCACGGCAGCCATGGCCGAGCGCTATGCGATCCTTGCCGAGGCTCGCGCGTCGCGCTATGAACGCCGACTCAGGGTTGCGACGGCCGCCGAAGAGCTCCACGAGTTCCTCGTTCGAAACGAGGGCTCGATCGAGTACGCCCCGGCACTCGGGGGCGGGGTGTCGGCCGATCCGGTCCTCGAAGCCGTGCCCATGAACCAGGAGACCCGTCGAGGGCTGGAGGCCCACCTGGACCGACTCTTCCAGGCCCTCGACGAGACGCGCCGCGGTGTTCCCCCCGCGCTGGGGGGGCTCCGGACCGAGCTCTTCAACCGGCTGCGCGAGCCCGTCTGATCACGAGGCGGGTGACCGGGTGTCCGATCCGGGCGGGGCGGTCGCGGAGGACCACCCGGGCTCCCATGCGACGGGCGGTGTCCTCCCACTGATCGGATCGCCGATAGTGGATCGGGGCGGCGGGTCCCATCGAGCCGTCGCCCCGCTTCGCGTTCACCCAGCGGTCCAGCACCTCGAGGAGGCGGGAGCCGAGCGCGGTGCTCGGGGTCGACTCGAGGATCACGACCCGGTCCGCCGTCACCCTCAGCGCTTCGGCCAGCACCCGATCCGGTTCCGCGGTGTGATGAAGGACGAAGGAGAGGACCACCGAGTCGACGGCGCCGTCCCGGAAGGGGAGCCGTTCTCCCTCGGCCCGGACTCGGGTCTCGTCGCTGAAGGGCATCGCCATCGGGTCGACGACCCAGGCGCTCGCTCCTCGGTCGGGGGATCGTCGCTCGAGTGCCCGGGCGACCTCGCCTTCGCCCCCGCCCACGTCGAGCCATCGGTGCCCCGTCAGGTGGGGGCCGATCCATCCCGCCTTCCGGCGGGCCGCGATCCGGCGGAGGGGGCGGAAGGCCAGCTCGCGGTACTGGTGCAGCGCGAAAAGGAGCCATCCCCCCCAGAAGAGGGCGACGAGGGGCCAGTGGGGCACCCCCGTATAGGTGAGATAGGTCGGGAGTGCGGCCGCCGAGGCCCAGAGCCAGGCCGGCCGGAGGGTGTCGGTGAAGGGCAGGAAGGCGAGCACCCAGACCAGGTACCAGGGGTGCACCGTCGTGGCCATCACGAGGTAGAGGCTGAAGACGAGGACGGCGGCCCGGGAGAGGTCGTCGACACCGCGGACCCGGTGAAGGGTCACGACGAAGAGGGCGCCCACCAGAAAGGCCAGCCCCATCGCGGTGCCCAGCCCCGCGTACGTCGCACCCGGAAGCGCCTCGAGCGCACCCTTGAGCAGGTAGTAGAGCCCGGCGTTGAACTCGAACAGACCGGTGTACAGCCGCGCCGACTGCGCGATCCCCAGCAGGTCGCCCGGACGGAGGAAGGGAAGGGAGAGAAGCCCCATCGCCAGAAGCACCCCGAGGGGGGCGCGGAGCCCCCGAAGGACCTCCCCGAACCCGCGACGGGGGGCGTCGGCCGGGGGACCCAGGGCTCGCCAGACCAGGGGGGCCAGGATCAGGGGGATGCCCTTCGAGAGGACCGCGAGGCCCCAGCCCGCCCAGCCGAGCCATGCAGCGGAGGGTCGCGGCGCGTGGGTCAGCCCGTAGAGGAGGAGGCCGATGCCGAGGACCAATCCGCCCTCGGTGTGCCCGCCCCCGGCGATGGTGACGAGGACGAGGGGGTTCCAGGCGTAGAGCGCGAGGGCGGCGGGGGGGCGGCGCAGGCGGCGAAGCGTAGCGTGCAGGAGGAGGACGCCGAGCGTCTCGAGCAGGAGGAAGCCGCCCTTGATCGCCCAGGCCGCGGCCGGCCATCCCCAGAACCGGTAGGCGAGCGCGCCGGGCAGGAAGATCCACTGCGAGAGGGGAGGGTAGATCGAGAAATATCCAGGGGAGTTCATTTCCCGGAAGAGGTCGGTCCCGTGCAGGTGCGAGAGTGCGGGGTCGGCGGGCACCAGGGTGTAGGGGCGCACGCCCTCGAGGGTGAGGAGTCCGTCCCAGAGGTAGCGATACAGGTCGTCGGAGAGGTCGGGCAGGGGGATCAGGAAGACGACCCTGAGCAGGAGGGCTCCCCCGACCAGGACCCGGGGGCGCGCAAGCCAGCGGCGGTGCGAGGTCCAGAGGTGCGCGAGAGCGCCGAAGGCCAGGGCCCAGGGGAGGAGCGCGGGCACGAGCGATGCCCGCTGCGGGCCGAGGATCGCCAGGGCGACCGCGGACCCGAAGAGGAGGAGTGCGGATGGGAGGGGAGAGCGATTCGGGTGCACGGCGGACGATACCCCCCGGCGGGGGTCGCGGGCAAGTCGGGGTCACCCGGTGTCCGCAATCGAGGACGGTTTTGGGGGATTGGGAGGGGGGGCGGGGTTCGGCGGCGAAGGGGGAGTTCGCCGTGATTCGCTGTGGGAGAGGGCGTTTCGGGCGGCGTAGGGCTTGGGCCGGGTGGCCGAGGCATCTTCGGCACGCCCGTTGCCCTCCTACGGGTCGAAGGGCCGAGGCGAGCCCCGTACGGGGGAATTCATCCTGCGCAGGAGGCGGTCATGAGACGGTTGAACTGGATTCTGGTGGGCGCCCTGGCGCTCGCCCTGGGAAGCCCCGCACCGGCGCAGGGCCAGGTGAGCGCGGGCGTCGTGCTCGACCGCGATGGGCTGCGGGTGCTGCAGGTGGCGATCGGCCAGGTCTACCGGGCGCCGGTGCGCGAGGTGCAGCGCTACGGGCCCTCGCGGATCCACCCGGACGAGCTGCCCGTGGTCTACTTCATCGCGAGGGAGGCGAGGGTGAGTCCCGAAGCGGTGGTCGCGCTGAGAGACCGCGGGTGGAGCTGGATGGACGTGAGTCGGCACCTGGGGCTCTCGCCGAACGTCTTCGTGCGGCACCTGCCCCGGCAGGGGCCTCCGTACGGAAACGCGCACGGCTACTGGGCCCGGCAGGACCGGAATCTGCACCGGCTCAGTGATCGCCAGATCGTCGACTACGTGAATCTCGCTTTCTGGAGCGACTACCACCGCCAGCCCGTTCAGCGGGTGATCACGGTGCGGGAGCAGCGGGGGGGCTGGAGCAGCCTGACGCAGGGGGTGTTCCTGCAGGGAAGCTCGGCCGGGCCCCCGGGTCTGCAGCGGCAGGGAGCCGCGGGCCCCGGTCGCGGGCAGGCCGGACCGGGGCGTGGGCGGGGCGGTCCCCCCGCGCATGCGGGTCGGGGGGGACGGGGACCGGGCGGGTGGTGACGCCTCCGGTCAGAGGGGGCTGATCCCCATCAGGTCGATCCGGACCGGCTGTCCCGTGAACTCCTGGCGAACCATGAGGTGCGGGGCGTCCCGCATCAGGTAGAGGGTGAGCGGCGCGGGCCCCCCGCTCACCTCGACGCGCCACACATCGAAACTCCGGCCCTCGCCCAGGTCGAGCGTCTCACTCCCGGTGACGCGCGCCTGTAGCTGGACCGGCTCGCCACTGGTGGCATCGAGGTAGGGGATGTCGATGCGGGCGCCCTCGGAGAGCTCCGAGATGGCCAGGGCGTACTCGTCCATCCCCGGCAGGAGCATTCCCGGGCTCAGGGGCTGGTCGAATTCCGTCGTTCCGCCGAGCTGCTCAGGGAGTTCGACCTGTCCGACCAGCTGGCCGTCCTCGACCCGCAGGTCGACGTCGATCTGAATCGCGCCCTGCGACTGGGTCTGTCGCAGCGAGCGCGGGGTGAAGTCGGTGGCGTCGAAGCGCAGCTCGGTCTCCTGGGTGCTCCCGGCCGCCGTGACCGACACGGTCGAGACCCAGTCGTCGGCCTGGCGCTCGAGTCGATATTCGGCGGCGCCCATCGGATTGCCCTGTACGAAGTACTCGTAGCGGCGCACTCCCTCTTCGAGGATCGCCGGGTTCCAGGACACGGGCTCCCGCTCTCCGACGACGTCCTCGCGGGCGATCGGCGCTCCCTCGATGTCGAAGAGCTCGACCGGTGCCACGGCCTCGAGGGGCTCGAGAATTCGGGCCCCGTCGCCGACCACGATGATCGCGGCCCGGTCGGGGTGGAGGTGGGCCTGCGCGACCCGCTGCACATCCGCGGCGGTCACACTCCGGATCCTCGTGGGATACTCGGTCACGTCGGTGACCGGCAGGCCGAGCAGGAAGGTGGTGGCGAGCTGGCCTGCCACCTGGTCGGCGGTCTCGAGGCGCAGGGGGAAGCTGCCCGCCAGGAAGTTTCGGGCCGCGTCGAGCTCCTCCTCGGGCACCGGCTCGGTGCGGAGTCGCTCCATCTGGCGCAGGATTTCGACGGTGGTCGAATCGGTCACCTCGGTGCGCACCTCGGCCGTAGCCGAAAAGGAGCCCAGGTCGGCGGGGCGGCTGAACGACGAGTAGGCCCCGTAGGTCCAGCCCCGCTCCTCGCGCAGGATCTGGAAGAGTCGGGCGTCGGCGCCCCCGCCGAGCACCCGGTTCATCACCACGAGGGGGAAGTAGTCGGGGTGGTCGGGCTCGACGCCGGGGTGCCCGACGCGCACGACCGACTGCACCGAACCGGGGCGATTCACCAGGTAGATGCGGGTCTCGCCGCGCGTGGGGACGTCCGGAAAGTCGACTTCGGGGGGTGTGCCCGGTGCCCAGTCTCCGAAGTGCTCGCGCACCCGGGTCTCGATCTCGGCGCGCTCGACCTGTCCGGCAACGACGAGCAGCGCTCCGCTCGGCTGCAGGAGCCGGTCACGAAGCGCGACCATGTCGTCGCGCGTGATCGACTCGACGGTCGACGGCGTCGAGCTCACACCGTAGGGGTGATCTCCGTAGACCACCGTCGAGAACCTGCGGTTCGCGATCGCCTGCGGCTGGCCGAGCTGCGCCTGCAGGCTCGAGAGCGTCTGGCGTCGGGCGAGCTCCACCTCGTCTTCGGGGAAGGTGGCTCGCAGCACGACGTCTTCTAGGAGCTCGAAGGCGGTGTCCATGTGCTCGGTGAGCGCCGAGACGCTGACCGAGAAGAAATCCTGGCCTCCCGATGCACCCACCGACCCCCCGACGCCCTCGATGAACTCCGAGATCTCATCGGCGGTCCGGCTCTCGGTCCCCTTCGTCAGGACCGTGGCGGTGAGTCCCGCCAACCCTGCCTGCGAGGGGTCGAGCAGTGCCGCCCCGCCCGGGGCGTACAGCCGGGCGCTCATCACCGGCTGCGTCCCGTAGGAGAGCACGATCACCCGAAGCCCGTTTTCGAGGGTGAACTCCTCGAAGGGCGGGAACTCGATCGGGCGCTCCGTCATGGGGGGCGGGGGGTCGGCCTGTGCCACCAGCTCCGCGGGCCCGAGCGCGACCAGGGTGAACAGGGCGAACGAATACAGGAGTGCGGTGAGACTGCTCTGGAGCCGGCTCATCGGTCGTCCTCCTGGCTGGCGGGGCGGGTGAAGATCACGGCGCGGTTGTCCGGTCTGAGGTAGTCGCGGGCGACCCGCTGCACGTCGTCGGCCGTGACCGCTTCGATCTGCGCCACGGCGGTCGCGATCGCGTCGGGGGTCCCGTAGAAGCGATTGGCCGACTGGAGCGCTTCGGCTCGGCCCATGACGGACTGGCGGCTGAAAATCGTGCCGGCGCGCACCTGGTTGCGTGCCCGTTCGAGCTCCTCCTCGGTGACGCCGTCTTCGATCAGTCGATCGATCTCTTCGTCGATCAGCTCCAGGAGACGCTCGGCCTGGACCCCCTGGTTCGAGATGCCGATGAACTGGAAGATGCCGGGCCCGAGCCGGGGCGAGGCTCCGGCGCTCGCCTGCAGGGCCACCTGTTCGTCGCGGACGAGCCGGCGGTTCAGCCGGGCGCTCTGCCCGGCGCCCAGGACCTGCCCCAGCACGCTGAGCGCGGCCGCGTCGGGGTGACTGCGCTCGACGATCCCGTACGAGATCCAGACCGCGGGCAGCTGGGCGTTCGGATCGGTCACCTCGAGCTCGACGGGCAGGTGCGAGAAGGGCTCCTCGCAGACGGCCTCCTGGGGATCCGGCCCGCGGGGAATCTCGCCGAAGTACTCGTCGATCAGGGCACGGGCCTCGGCTTCGTCGAAGGCTCCGACGACGGTGAGGGTGGCGTTGTTCGGGGCGTAGTAGCGGTCGAAGAACTCCTGGACATCGGGGAGCTCCGCCGCGTCGAGGTCTTCGGGGGATCCGATCACCGAGTGGGCGTAGGGGAAGCACGAGGTGGAGTCGTAGGCCGCGTAGAAGGCCGCCTGGAGCTGCGATGTCCCGTAGGGGGAGTTGTCGATCCGCAGGCGGCGCTCCTCCTTCACGACCTCGACTTCGCGCGCCATGTTCTCGGCCGTGATCCGCAGCGACCGCATCCGGTCGGCCTCGAGCCAGAGCGCCAGGTTCATCCGCTCGGGCGGGACGGTCTGGAAGTAGTTGGTGCGATCTTCGGTGATCGACGCGTTCAGGGAGCCCCCCGCCCGCTCGACGAGCTGGAAGTGGGCCCCTTCGGGCACATTCTCGGAGCCCTGGAACATGAGGTGCTCGAAGAGGTGTGCGAAGCCGGACCGGCCGGGCCTCTCGTTGCGGCTTCCCACGGCATACCAGAGATTGACGGCCACGGCGGTCGATCCGTCGTCGGGAGCCAGGATCACGTGGAGCCCGTTGTCGAGGTGATAGGCCTCGAATGGGAAGTCGCCGGTGGTCTGTGCGGTCTGTGCCGGAAGCGGGGACACCCCGAAGGCTCCGGCCAGAGCGAGGGTGCAGAGGACGGTTGAAAGTCTTGGGCGCATGGTCGGCAGGGGTTCTGCATCGGCCGGTGGGCGGCGAATGCGGTGGTGGGAACGTCATCGCTCGATTCAACTTGATACTACGAAAAGCGAAGTTGGTTTCTTCAACGGCCTTCCAGGGGAGAGAACGAGGATGTGTGGTCGATACTCGTTGACGACGGAGCAGGAGGCCCTGGCGGTCGCGCTCGGGGTCGAGGGTCTCGTGCACCCGACGCCCCGGTACAACATCGCCCCCACGCAGCAGGTGCCGGTGCTTTCCTGGGGAGATGGGAGTGGGCGAGCCGGGACGCTCCAGGCCGGGGTGCAGCGATGGGGGCTGGTGCCCTCGTGGGCGGAGTCCCCGTCGTCCGGAGCCCCGCTGATCAACGCGCGGTCGGAGACGGCCCACCGAAAGCCCTCCTTTCGAGAGCCCTTTCGCCGATCCCGATGCCTGGTTCCGGCCGACGGCTTCTTCGAATGGGTATCGGGTGCGGGGGGGAAGGTGCCCTTCTGGATCCACCGCCCGGACCGCGCGCCCTTCACCTTCGCCGGGCTCTCGGACGCGTGGCGGTCGCCCGAGGGAGAGGTCGTCGAGAGCTTCACGATCCTCACCACCGAGGCCGATGATGCACTCCGCCGAATCCATCACCGCATGCCCGTGGTGATCGAGGAGCGCCGCCGGGCGGAGTGGCTCGATCCCGAGGCATCCCTCGAGGGGCTGAGAGCGGTCCTCGCGGGCGCCCGATCGGAGGGACTGGTCACGACCGAAGTCTCGACTCGAGTGAACTCACCGGCGAACGACGATCCCGATTGTGTCGTCCCGGTCGAGGACTCCGGCCCGCGGGGCATCGTGGAGCAGACCTCACTCTTCTGAGGGCCCCGGCGAGCTGGGGCGACCCTCCTCGTCCGCGGCCGAGGGGGCTGAGAATTGACGCGGGTTCGTTCGACAGCCTATGATGCCTCCATCACCGATTCCAACCGCCGCCCCTCGAGGGCGGTGGATTTCGCAGTTCAACGACCACGTCGTCGGGGACACGTCCCCCGATCGGCCAGAGGGAACGAATTCCATGCGACGAATCCTCCTTGCACTCTCGATCCTGGTGCTGATTCCGATCCAGGTGTCGGCCCAGGAAACCCGGACCATCGAGCCCGAGGACTACTACCGGGTCCAGAGCCTGGGCAGCCCGGCTCTCTCCCCCGACGGGCGGCACCTCCTGTACACGATCCAGACGATCCGCCAGTCGTCGAACGATCGGATCACCCACATCTGGTGGACGGATCTCGAGACCGGCACCAACCAGCGTCTGAGCACGCGCGGGGTGAATTCGACCAATCCGAACTGGACCCCCGATGGACGACGGATCTACTTCAACACGCAGCGAGGGGACGAGAGCGGCGTTCACTTCCTGAACTTCGCCGAGCCCGGGGGAGAGGCCTACCGGATTCCGGGGCTGACCGGCGGGTTCACCTTCCATCCGAGTGGGGAATGGGCGCTGGTGACGCGCCAGGTCGAGGTCGAGTCCGACGAGGAGCAAGAGGAGGAGGAGCGGAGTGAGCGGGCCGAACGCAGCTACTGGCCCAGCGGGACGCCGGGGCTGACCGGCCCCACGCACGAATCCACGCGGGGCATGACCGAAGAGGAGCGCAATCGCGACGTGTACGTGATCACGCACCCGAACTACAAGCGCGACGGCACCCTCTCCTTCGTCGGCCCGGGTCAGGGTGGCTGGGGCGGACAGGGCGGAAACGACTCGTTCACCCAGTTCTTCCGCGTTCCGGCGGACGGACTTCCCGAGGGGGAAGAGGCCGAGCAGATCACCTTCGACGAGGTGAACAAGAGCTTTCAGGGGTTCTCCGATGACGGACGATACATCCTCTACACGGTCAATCTGACCGCGGCCGAAGAGGCGGAAGAGGAGCAGGCGCCCGAGCCCGAAGCGCCTGAAGAGGAAGAGGTCCAGGAGGCCGAAGAGGAAGAAGAGGAGATGTCCGAGATCGCGGTCTACCGGATCCCGGTGGCCGGTGGGGAGCCCGAAGAGCTCTTCCGCGCTCGCTCGAACCTGCGGGGAATCACCACGTCGCCGAACGGAAGCCATCTGGCCCTCGTCCGGACCGATGCCCCGCGCACCGACCCCTACATCCAGGTGATCTCGATCCCCGGGGGTGAGGTGCAGGCCGAACTGGCCAAGGACGACTGGGTCTACTCGGTGGGCAACCCGACCTGGAGCACCGACAGCCGTGAGCTCCTCTTCACCTCGGCGATCGGGGGCGAGGACCAGCTGGTCAGGGTCGCGGCCGCCGGAGGCCGGGTGGAGCGGGTAACCGAGGGTCGACACACCTTCAGCGGTCTCGACATGAATCTGGAGCAGAACCGGATCGCGTACGTGAAGAGCACGGCGGAGAGGCCGTGGGAGGCCTTCGTGGCCGATCTGAGTGGCGCGAACGAGCGGCAGGTGACCTCGGTGAACGCAGACTGGCTCGCCGAGGTGCGCCTCTCCGAGGTGGAGCACTTCTCCTTCGAGGGGGTGCCCCACAACCGCGACTGGCTCGATGAGCTGCCGCGGCGGGGCGTCGAGTACATGCTGGCCAACAACGCCCCGAACGGGGATTCCTTCGAGGTCGATGCCTGGCTCGTCTACCCGATCGACTACGAGCCGGGGCAGACCTATCCCATGGTGTTGTCGATCCACGGCGGCCCGCACTCGCGCTACGCGGAGACCTGGTTCCACGAGTTCCAGATGCTCGCCGCCGAGGGGATGTTCGTGCTGTACCCGAACCCGCGCGGGTCTTCGGGCTACGGAATGGACTTCCAGTTCTCGACCCTCAACGCCTGGGGGATCGATGACATGAAGGACATCATTCAGGCGGTCGACATCGTGGTGGACCGCGGGCTGGTTGATCCGGAGCGAATCGGGATCACCGGTGGCTCGTATGGCGGGTTCATGACCAGCTGGATCACCGCGCACGACCAGCGCTGGGCCGCCGCGCTCACCGCACGTGGCATCGTGAACTGGCTCTCGTTCTACGGGGTATCCGATGCGTCGGGTCTGCTCGAGGCGGAGTTCGGAGGGATGCCGTGGCCCTTCCTGAGCGAGGACGAGGGCAGCTACAACCTGGCGATGATGCTCTCGCCGCTCGTCTGGGCCGACCGTGTCGAGACCCCCACCCTGATCGTCCACTCGATCAACGACTACCGGACGCCGCTGGTCGAGGGAGAGCAGTGGTACCGGGCCCTGCACAAGCAGGAGGTCCCGGTCAAGATGGTCCTCTTCCCCGACTCGTCGCACGGTCTCTCGCGTACGGGTGAGCCGTGGCTCCTGGTCCGGCGACTCCACGAGTACATGGACTGGTTCCGCTCGTACCTGGTCGAGGACAACCCCGTGGTCGTCGTCGACAACAACTGAGGATTCTTCGGTGGGGTCGGGACCCGTTGCGGGCACCCCGGCCCCGCCATTCCCCTGAACCCGGACTCCGCTGAATTCCATGGCTCAGCCCTTCGGCGGTCGTGCTCGTGAATCCAGGCCGGTTCCCCTCAGGGCGCTCGGCCTTTCCCTGCTCGCGCTCAGCGCTCCCGTGGTGGGCGCGCTCGCGGCCCCCGACTGGATGGTCGAGGAGTCGGGGGTGCTGCTCTGGCTGACCGTGCTGATCCCCCCCTTCCTGCTCACCTACTATCGCGGGTGGCAGGGGGCGTCGGTGGGATTGGCCGGAGGCATGGCCGCCCTGGCCATGGCCCAGGTCCTCCTCGTCGTCCTGGACCTGGCCGCGCCCAACTTCCAGATCATCTTCTGGATGGTGTGCACCTACATCGGCGTCTGCATCGGGATCGGACTCCTGGCGGAGCTTCTGCGCCGCGAGCGGGCCGAGGCCGAGGCGATGGCCCTGACCGATCCGCTCACCCAGCTTCCGAACCGCCGGCACGCATCGATCTTCATCGACGCGGCCTTCGCGGCGGGAATCCGGGGGGAGCCGGTCTCGGCGGTCCTGATGGATCTCGACCACTTCAAGCAGTTCAACGATCGGCACGGGCACAGCGCGGGCGACGACGTACTCTGCTCGTTCGCCGCGGCCCTGCATCGGGCGACCCGTCGGATGGACCTGTCCTGCCGCTGGGGGGGCGAGGAGTTCCTGAGCATTCTCTCGAACTGTACCGCCGAGGGGGCGCGGATCTTCGTGGGCCGTGTCCGCTCGGAGTTCGCGAAGGAGGAGTTCGAGTGGGGGGAGGTCACCTTCTCGGCGGGGATCGCCCAGTACGCGTCGGGGATGCGCTCCTCCGACGAGATGGTGGCCGCGGCGGACCGCGCCCTCTACGATGCGAAGGATGCGGGCCGCAACTGCACCCGGATCTCGGAAGCGCCCCCCGTCGAGGTGGACCTGGTCCCGGGCTCACCGGGCGACCCGGCGACATCGGGCGGCCCCCCCATCGTCAAGGTTGTGCTTCGCCCCGACGAGGAGGCCGGTCTGGGATTCGATCCGGTCGAGGAGGAGGCGAGCCTCGCCGAGGCGATCGAGGGCGGACTGCCGACCGGAGAGGGGTCGATCCTGGTGGTGGACGACCACGCCCCGACCCGTCGGGGAATCGGGCGATTCCTGCGCCGCCTCGGGTATTCCGTGGTCGAGGCCCCGGACGGGCGCAGCGCTCTGGCCTCGGCCCGGTCGATGGAGTCGCTCGACCTGCTGCTGACGGACCTGGTGATGCCGGGGATGAGCGGGTTCACCCTCATGCAGAAGCTCGAAGAAGAGCATGGACCGCGTCGAGTCCTCTACATTTCGGGCCACGAGCAGAGCGAAGTGATCTGGGACGGCGCGCCGGGGGCACTGATCGAGTATCTTTCGAAGCCGATGGAGCCCGCGGTGCTCGCCCGGGCGGTCCGAGATCTGCTCGACCGTCCGGTACCCGAGGTCGCGAACACTCCATCCTGACCGAAGCTCCGGTCGGTCCGCCTCCTTCATTCCGATTCTCGAGGTCCTACATGATCCCTGCTCCGATCGCTCGACTTCTGACCCTGTTCGTGGCCGTGGTCCTGGCGGGATGCGGCGAGTTCGATCCCGATGTGGCGGGGACCCCCGAGGGGCGCGCGATCGAGGAGCTGGCGCTGGGCGAGCTGGCCACCCGCGCATTGGCCAACAACGAGGTATCCGCCAACGCCGATGTCCTGCTCGACGAGATCGGGGCGCGGATCTCGGCGCTCCCGTCGGGGCAGGAAGCGCAGGACTTCGCCGACGAGCGGTTCCGGGACTACGGTCTCGACAACGTCCGCCAGGAGCCGTTCGACCTTCTGGCCTGGGACCGCCGCGACGCGTCTCTCACCGTGACCGAGTCCGTGGAGGCCGTCAGTGGGGAGCTGAACGTCCTGTCGCTGGGACACGTCGGAAGCTACGAGGTCGAGGCGCTCCTCCTCGATGCGGGCTACGGCACCGCCGAAGAGATCGAAGCGCTGGGCGACGCGGTCGAGGGCACCATCGTGCTCGTCGACGTGGGGTCGCCCGAAGGCTACGGGCGCGGGGTCCACCGAACCGAGAAGGTAACGCTCGCGACCGAGGCCGGCGCGGTGGGGTTCATCCAGGTGAACGATCGGGAGGGGCCCCTCGTTCCCATCGGGGTCGCCACACTGGGTGACGAGCCGACCGAGATTCCGGCCGCGGCGATCGACTACGATTCCGGCGCCCGCCTCATGGCCGCCCTTTCGGCCGGAGATGTCCGCGTACGCCTGGTCCTCGACAACTGGATGGAGCGGTCGACGGCCGCGAACGTCCTGGGTGACATCCTCGGGCAGACCGACGAAGTGATCCTCGTCGGGGGGCACCTGGACTCCTGGGACCTGGCGGTCGGTGCGGTCGACAACGGCTCCGGCACGCTGGCGGTGCTCGATGCCGCCCGTGCCCTGGCCCGACACGTCGAGGAGACGGGGGAGCAGCCCCTGCGGACGCTCCGCTTCGCCCTCTGGATGGGCGAGGAGCTCGGGCTCTACGGGTCCAACGCCCACGTCGAGGCCATGATGCGCGAGCAGCTGGTCGAAGGGTATGCCGCGGTGCTGAATCTGGACGTGGTCGGCGACCCGGTGGGGTTCGGGGCGATGGCTCGCCCGGAGGCAGCCGATTTCATGAGCCGGGTGCGCGCCCCCCTGGACGCATCGGGGTTCGAACTGGATGAAGACCATTCGACGGGTGGGGGGATCTATTCCGATCATCAGCCCTTCCTCCTGCAAGGTGTGCCGATCGTGACCGTGCGCAGCCGCCAACTTCCCGAGGCCGCGGGGGTATCGCATACGACGGCGGACACCCGGGATCGAATCGACGAAGAGGGAATCGCCCGCAGCGCGGCGGTTTCAGCCGCACTCCTCTGGGCCCTGGCGAACGAGCCGGAGCTGCCCCTGCAGAGCTGGAGCGAAGAGGAGATCGGGGTGAAGCTCGAGGAGCTCGGGGTTCGAGACCCGCTCGAACGCGCCGGAGACTGGCGCTGGGACTGAGGGAGACGAAGTGAGTGACGCGGGCAAAGGGAAGGAGGCCCGAACCGGTGAGCAGCCCCCTTCGGGGCGACGGTCGAGACGGAAGCTCTGGCTGGTGGGGCTCACGCTCCTGGCCGGGGCGGTCCTGGTGGGTCTTGCGATCCTCGCAGCCTGGGAGATGCGAACGTCGCACTTTCAGGCCCGCTTCCTGGTGCCCATCGCCTCCGAGACCACCTGGTGGGTCGAGGAGGGTCGGGCCGACCGGATGGTCATCGCTCCCGAGGGCGCCTACGACCTGCGCCTCGGATACGTGCAGCTTCCCGATCGCGTCGCCCGGGCCGAGGAGCTCGGCTTCGAAGTGGTCGAACAGGCCCGGGTGTCGGATCGATTCCTCTCGCTCGTCGAGGATCGGGGGCTCTTCCCGATCTACAGGCCGAAGACCCAGGCCGGCCTCGCCATCTTCGACCGTGATTCGGAGTTTCTCTTCACGCATCGGCTGCCCTCGCGGGTCTACCCCGAGTTCGACGACATTCCGCCGGTCGTCTGGCAGACCTTGCTGTTCATCGAGAACCGGAGCGCGCTGGACCCGTCCCAACCGCTGAAGAACCCGGCCGTCGAGTGGGGCCGTCTCTTCCGCAGTACGGCCGAGCTGGGCCTCCGCTACATCGGCCGCGAGGGGAATGTCGCCGGGGCGAGCACGCTGGCCACGCAGATCGAGAAGTTCCGGCATGCCCCCGACGGGCTCACCGAGTCTCCGGCGGACAAGCTCGCACAGATGGCGTCGGCCTCGGTCCGCGCCTACCTCGATGGCCCCGAGACGCTCGAGCACCGGCAGCGAGTCGTTCGCGACTACCTGAACTCGGTCCCCCTGGCCGCGATCCGCGGGGAGGGAGAGATCAATGGACTCGGAGACGGGCTGTGGGCCTGGTTCGGGTCGGATTTCACCGAGGTCAACCGGGCCCTTCACCCGGTCCCGGCGCGGCGTGTGGGGGGCATTCCGGCGCCCGAGGAGCTGAGGGCCGAAGACGAGCGGCTCGCGGGTCCCCCGACTTCGAGGCGGATCGAAACGCCCGAGGAGATGGAGGAGTCGGCGCGCTACTATCGACAGGTGCTCAGCCTGATCCTTTCGCAGCGGCGCCCGACGTACTTCCTGGCGACCGCGGAGGGCCGCGCCGCCCTTCACCGGCTGGCGGACCGCTACCTGAACGTGCTCGAGAGCGAAGGGCTGCTCGAGCCGGCCTTCGCCGAGGCCGCACGAGCCCAGCGGCCCGAGGTGCGGATCCTGCCCCCCGATCGGCCTCCCTTCTCCTTCGTGGAACGAAAGGCGATCAACACGGTTCGCACCGGGCTGCTCTCCCTGCTCGACGTGCCCAGGCTCTACGACCTGGACCGCACCGACCTGACGGTGCGCTCGACGATCGACGCCGGCGTGCAGCGGGCGGCGACCGAACTGCTCGCGAACATGTACGACCCGGCCTTCATCCGGGAGCGCGGTTTCGACGGCTTCCGGCTCCTGGACCGCGGTGACCCGCAGCAGCTCATCTACTCGATCGCCCTGCACGAGCGGACCCCGCAAGGGAACCTCGTTCGACTGCAGGTCGACAACCTCGACGCCCCCTTCAACCTGAACGAGTCGGCCCGGCTGGAGCTCGGCTCCACCGCCAAGCTGCGGACGCTGGCGAGCTACCTCGAGATCATCGCCGAGCTGCACGACCAGTTCGGGGAGCTGGAGCCGGACTCCCTTCGACGCTACCGGATCGCCAGCCAGGATCGGCTCTCGACCTGGACCCGTGACCGGGTGCTGGCCCGCCCCGACGAGACGCAGGACGAGATCCTCAGCGCCGCGATGAACCGCACCTACTCGGCCAACCCGGCCGAGCGCTTCGTGACCGGGGGCGGCGTGCAGGCCTTCACGAACTTCGACAACACCTACGACCAGCAGGTCCTTTCGGTCACGGTGGGGTTCCGCCACTCGGTGAATCTCGTCTTCGTGCGCATGATGCGCGACGTGGCGAATCACTACATGTACCGGGTCCCCGGCTCCACGGCGCACGTGCTCGAGGAGCGCGACTCTCCCCTCCGCCAGGAGTACCTGGCCCGCTTCGCCGACCGCGAGGGCATCCAGTTTCTGAACCAGTTCATCCCCAAGTACCGGGGCCAGAGTCGAGTCGAGATCCTCGAGGCGCTCTTCGGCGAGAGGCGGCTGACGCCACAGCGGATGGCCTGGACCTATCGATCGGCGATCCCCGACGCCACGGTCCAGGAGTTCGAGCGGGTGCTCCGGGCGAACCTGCCCGATGGCGAGTTTTCGGCCGCGGCGATCGAGGACCTCTACCGTCGCGCCGACGTCACCCCCCACTCGCTGGCGGATCAGGGGTACCTGGCGAGCGTTCACCCCCTGGAGCTCTGGGCGGCCCGGTACTTCATCGAAAATCCCGACGCCTCGGGGGCCGACGCGATCCGCGCGAGTGAATCGGCCCGGCAGGACGTCTACCAGTGGCTCTTCCGCACGAGCCGGACCCGGGCGCAGGACCAGCGGATCCGGGCGCTCCTCGAGGTCGAGGCCTTCACCGAGGTCCTCAAGGGCTGGCAGCGGCTCGGGTACCCGTTCGCCAACATCGTCCCCTCGCTCGGGACCTCGATCGGAAGCTCGGGAGACCGTCCGGCGGCGCTCAACGAGCTCGTCGGGATCATCCTGAACGATGGCCGCCGGCTCCCCACCTATCGGGTCGAGGAGCTGCACCTGGCGCCCGGCACCCCATGGGAGACCCGGATGGAGCGGCGAGGGGTCGAGGGCGAGCAGGTCATGGCCCCCGCCGTGGCGCGGGCGCTGCGGGATGCGATGGTCGACGTGGTCGAGGAAGGGACCGCCCGCCGCGCCCGAGGGGTGATTCGGGATCCCGACGGCACCCCCCAGGCGATCGGGGGAAAGACCGGGACCGGCGACAACCGCTATCGCGTGTTCGGAAGCGGCGGGCGCCTGATCGAGTCGCGGAGCGTGAATCGCACCTCGACCTTCGTCTTCTTCATCGGGGATCGGTACTACGGGGTGGTCAGCGCCTATGTCCCGGGCGCGCAGGCAGACCAGTACCGCTTCACCTCGGCGCTTCCGACCCAGATCCTGCGGGAGCTGGGACCGGCGATCGAGGCGCTGATCGCCGAAGACGTCGAGGATCCCGACGACCCCTCGGCCCCCGTGGGCCCTCCGCTATGACGCGGTCGGAACCCGGCCGAAGAGGCACTTGAGGTACTCGCCCTCGGGGTGACGCACCGGATGGTCCAGCGGATGGCCGGTCTGCGCGAGAACCTCGAGGGATCGGTCGGCGGAGCGCGCCGTGTTGAGGACGCTCAGGAAGAAGGTCTCGGCGTCGATGCGGGCCGTGCACGAGGCCTGCACCAGGATCCCCCCCGGCTCGAGCAGCTTCAGCGCGAGCTGCGTGAGCTTTCCGTATGCCCGCAGCGCCCCCGCTTCCTGGCCCTTCTCCCGGGCGAAGGAGGGGGGGTCGACCACGACCATTCCGAAACGATCCCCTGCGGTGTCGAGCGCCTCCATCACCTCGAAGGCGTCGCCGGTCCGGGACTCGTGCGCCGAGGATCGAACGGCCTCGATGCCCGCGTTGAGCTCGAAGTGGCGCTCCGCCTCGCGCAGGGCCGGCTCGCTCAGGTCGGTGCTCAGCACTCGGGGTGCGCCCCCCGCCGCCGCGGCGAGAGAGAATCCCCCGGTGTAGCTGAAGACGTTCAGCACGCGCTGCCCCCGCGCGAGTTCGCGGACCCGGGCCCGGTTCTCGCGCTGGTCGAGGTAGAATCCGGTCTTGTGGCCCACGAAGGGATGAGCCCGATAGCGGAGGCCTCCCTCGAGGAACTCGAGTCCGTCGTCGAGCGGGGGACCTGCGAGGAGCGCGGGGGAGCGCAGGGGGTCGGGGGTGGCCGCGGAACTCGACACCCCCCGCGAGGGCAGATACGCCAGCACCCGCGAAGGGAGGCGATCACCGATGGCCTCCCGCAGCTCGTCGAGCCAGGGTAGCCAGGCGGGGGTATAGCACTTCAGGACCAGGCCGTCGCCGTACTGGTCGAGGACGAGTCCGGGCATCCGGTCACCCTCGCCCGAGAGGATCCGGAGGCCGGTGGTCTCGGGGTCGTCGACGAGGGGCCGGCGCAGCTCCAGCGCTTCGGACAGGCGGGTCCGAAAGAGTTCCACTCCGATCTTCGCGGGGCTCTCCGCCGAGAGAATCCGCACCCGGATCGGGCTTTCGGGATCGAAGAGCCCGACGGCCAGAAACCGGTTCTTGCGGTCGAAGAGGACCGCGACGTCACCGGCGATCCCCTGGCGGTTGACCTCGCGGATCGAGTTCTCGAATACCCAGGGGTGTCCATCGCGCACCGCGCGCTCCGCCGCGGGGGTGACGCGTACAGCGAGAGGGGGGCCGGGGGTGGTGGGAGCGTCGTCGGGGCCCGGCGGGTTCGACGCGCTCAGCGGAGCGTTTCCCTGCCCGCGTCCTCGGGGGCGACCGTCGAGGAGATTGAGCGCCGCTCGCCCAGGTCGAAGACCGATCCGGCGCGAAGCGAGAGAGGCTGCCGAAGGGGAGTGGCGGAGTCGTAGATGAGCACCTGGCTCGTGCCGATGACCTCGGCGCGATCACCCTGGACCACCAGGGCGGTGCCCTCGTCGACCCCGATCCCCAGCAGGTGCGGCTCCCGGTCGAGCAGCTCCCAGAGATCATTTTCGCGACCGCGGGCGAGCAGGTGCTGGTCCACCGCGGTGCCGCTGAGGAAGCCGAAGCCCTCTTCGTAGCCCGGGGCCATCAGCACCTGGTTCGTCTCCGGGTCTCCGCGCACCAGGTAGGAGCCCTGGATCGAGGCTCCGGCCGAGGTGCCACCGACGACCCCGCCGCGCTCCAGGAGCGCCCGGAGTTCGCCGTGGGTGCGGGTGTCCAGGTACGCATCGACGAGACGCCACTGACGGCCTCCCGGAATCCAGACGCCGGTGGCGGACTCCAGGGGGGCGGTGAAGATGGGGGAATCGGCGACCGCGGGGTCGCGCGTGTGCAGGATCGTGACCTGCGCGGCGCCCGCCTCGAGGAGGGGAAGGATCCCAGCCCAGTTCTCGGGGAACTCGTCGGAGGCGTCGGCGGTCGGGATCACCACGATCCGGGCCTGATGCCCCCCGGCGAGCTCCAGGAAGCGAGCCCAGATCTCCGGGCCCAGCTGGCCCCCTCCGGCCACGATCAGGGAGCCGGTGGCTGGGCCGACCTCGGGGAAGTCCTGCGGCGAGGTGTCCGACGATGGAGGGGACGACGAAGTGGAGCACCCCGCCAGGAAGAGCGCGATGAGGAGCAGCGCGAGTCTGAACGCGGGCGGCCGCAAGGTCGGCTCAGGCCGAGAAGTAGGGGTTCTCGCCCGAGGCGTGATCCGTGACATCGTGGATCGCCGTGATCTCGGGCACCGCCTGTCTCAGCATCTTCTCGACCCCCTGACGGAGTGTCATGCGCGACATCGCGCAGCCCTGACAGCCTCCGGTCATCTCCATGTAGATCTCGGTGTCCTTTACGTCGACCAGGAGAATCTTGCCTCCGTGCGAGGCGATCTGCGGGTTCACCTGCTGGTCGAGGACCGTCTGCACCTTGTCGGCGATCGCACCCTTCGGTGCCTCGACCGGGCGGGACGGGGTCGCCGGGGTGATCTCGAAGCCACTCTCGTTGACCCGCTGGACGAAGTCCACATTCGCCCCGTCGAGCCGTTCGGCGCTGGACTTGTCGACGAGCACAGTGAAGCCGCCCCCATCGACCTCGACATCGTCTCCCGAACGATCGTCGGGCCCCACGAGGGTGAGCTCGAAGGCGGGCGCCACCGGGCTCCCGCCCGTCAGCACGATGCGCAGGGCTTCGAGTTCGCCCTCGCTCTGGTCCATGAAGGTCCGGACCATGTCCCGGGCCTTGTCGGTGAAGGTGAGCATGCAGCGCTCCTGGGCAATGTATTTTTTTTGAAGAGGGGTGTCGTGGGTTCGCCCGTGGCCGGGGATCCCGCTACCACTGCTACACACAGGGTACGGATGAAGTTCGCACGATGTTTCGTTGCCCGGCCCGGGAGACACCCAATGATGGGGGCGTGAGCCTCGCGGGGCAATCACGCGGGCCGGCGGCGCCACCGTGACGGGGTGTGCAGGTCGCAGGAGGGGGGCGGTTGCTCGCCTCCCCGGCCTCCTCTATGATTCGGGCCTTCGGGGCACTGCGAAAAGGAAGAGCGCGGTGTGACCGGACCCCGCCCCGGGTTTCGGGGACCTATTCCACGGTACGGAACGGACAAAGTCATGGCGGAGCACGACGTGATGGACAAGCTGGTCTCGCTGGCCAAGCGACGCGGATTCATCTTTCAGTCTTCGGAGATCTACGGGGGCACCGGCTCCGTCTGGGACTACGGCCCGCTCGGGGTCGAACTGAAGCGGAATGTGAAGAACCTGTGGTGGTCGCGCATGGTCCATCAGCGCGACGACGTCGAGGGGATGGACACCTCGATCCTGATGAACCCGAAGGTCTGGGAGGCGTCGGGCCACGTCGAGGGCTTCACCGACCCGCTCGTCGAGTGCAAGGTCTGCAAGAAGCGCTTTCGCGAGGACCAGCTCGCGAGCCAGGAGTGCGGTCGCAAGCCCTCGAAGCACCCGGGGGAGCACGACGACTGCGAGCTCGGGGAGCCCCGGATGTTCAACCTGATGTTCCGGACCTTCATGGGGCCCGTCGAGGACGGGGGCTCCACCGTGTACCTGCGCCCCGAGACCGCGCAGGGCTCGTACGTGAATTTCCTGAACGCCCAGATGACCTCGCGCCAGAAGGTCCCCTTCGGGATCGCGCAGATCGGCAAGGCCTTCCGCAACGAGATCACCCCGGGCAACTTCATCTTCCGGACCCGCGAGTTCGAGCAGGCCGAGATGCAGTTCTTCGTCAAACCGGGCTCCGACGAGGAGTGGTTCGAGTACTGGCTCGAGCAGCGCATGGACTGGCACCGGGCGCTCGGCGTGCGCGAAGAGAACCTCCGCATTCACGAGCACGGGGCCGACGAACTCGCCCACTATGCCCGTCGGGCGGTCGACATCGAGTACCGCTTCCCCTTCGGCTGGAAGGAGCTCGAGGGGATCCACAACCGCACCGACTTCGACCTGGCCCGTCACGAGGAGTACTCGGGCAAGCGGCTCGAGTATATCGACTCGGGGGCCGGGGAGCGCTTCCTGCCCTACGTGGTCGAGACCGCGGTGGGGGTGGACCGCACCCTCCTGGCTGTCCTGTCCGACGCGTATCACGAGGAGGACGTCGATGGCGACGAGCGGGTCGTCCTGCGTCTCGATCCCGGGCTGGCCCCGATCAAGGCGGCGATCTTCCCTCTGGTCAAGAAGGACGGGCTCCCCGAGATCGCCCGGAAACTGGCCGACGAGCTCAGGGGCGCCTCGATCAACTCCTTCTACGACGAATCGGGCTCGATCGGGCGTCGCTACCGCCGCCAGGACGAGGCGGGCACCCCCTTCTGCATCACGGTCGACGGGCAGACGGCCGAGGACCAGACCGTGACGCTGCGGGATCGCGACTCGCTCGAGCAGACCCGGGTGGAGCTCTCGCAGGTCCGCGGCTGGCTGCGCGACCGGATCGACTGACGGCGCGCCCGGACCGACGGACGGCACGTCCGGATCGACGGACCTTCAAGCTCGAAAGGCACGCTGAACTGCCACGCTGAACAGGCAAGCTGACAAAAGGAGACGGACTTGGCTTCCAAATCGCGCGTCTTCACCTCTCGCTGGGGCATGCTGCTCGCGATGGTCGGGATGGCCGTCGGGACCGGAAACATCTGGCGGTTCCCCCGCATCGCCGCGACCAACGGGGGAGGCTCCTTCCTCGTCGCCTGGGTCTGCTTCCTGCTGATCTGGTCGATCCCGCTGCTCATCCTGGAATTCGGGATGGGCAAGGGGACGCGCTCCGGCCCGATCGGGGCCTTCGTCAAGACGCTCGGCCCGAAGTTCGGCTGGATGGGGGCGTGGATTGCCTGGACTGCCACGGCGATCATGTTCTACTACTCGGTCGTCATGGGGTGGACGATCCGCTTCTTCGCGGCGTCGATCACCGGCGAAGTCCCCGGCGATCCTCCGGGGGCGTTCTGGGAGGGCTATGCGGGGACCCCCGAGGCCCTCCTGACCCACGCCATCGCCATGGGCCTGGCGGTCTTCGTGGTCTCGAAGGGGGTGCGCGGGATCGAGACGGCGGCCCGGATCCTGATCCCCTCGCTGATCATCCTGGTGGTAGTGCTCGCGATCCGGGCGCTGACCCTGCCGGGGGCCTCCGAGGGGCTCGCCTTCCTGTTCACCCCGCAGTGGTCGGAGCTCGCCAGCTACGAGATCTGGCTGCAGGCGCTCACCCAGAACGCCTGGGACACCGGGGCGGGCTGGGGGCTCGTGCTCTGCTACGCGATCTACATGCGTCAGCGCGAGGACACCGCCCTGAACGCCTTCGTGATCGGGTTCGGCAACAACGCCATGTCGCTGCTGGCCGGCATCATGGTGCTCTGCACGGTCTTCTCGGTCATGCCGAACGCGGCCAGCGAGATCGTCGGGGCGGGCAACGAGGGGCTCACCTTCATCTGGGTGCCGCAGCTGTTCGCCGAGATTCCCTTCGGCCAGTTCTTCATGGCGATCTTCTTCCTGGCGCTCGTCTTTGCGGCCTGGAGTTCGCTGATCGCGATGATCGAGCTGGCGAGCCGGGTGGTCATGGACCTGGGGCTCGCGCGCGGGCCGGCGATCGCGGTGGTCGGCATTTCCGGGCTGCTGATGGGGGTGCCCTCGGCGCTCTCGATGGACTTCTTCGGCAACCAGGACTTCGTGTGGGGCGTCGGCCTGATGCTCTCGGGCTTCTTCTTCGCCTTCGCTGTACTCCGCTACGGGGTCACCGACTGGCGCAACACCTTCATCAACACCGGCGATTCCGACATCCACATCGGCGCCTGGTGGGACTGGGCGATCCGCCTGATCATGGTGCAGGCCGTGGTCCTGATCGGCTGGTGGCTCTGGCAGGTGCGCGGCGATGACTTCTCGGCCACCTGGAACCCGATCGCCACCTTCAATATCGGCACCGTGGTGGCCCAGTGGGGCATCGTGCTCGCGATCTTCATCGCGCTGAACCGATGGATGGTGAAGCGCACGGTCGAAGGTGGCAGCGCCTTCCAGATGGAAGGGCGCACAGGAGGGGGCGGGGCAGGGCGCGGGGATCCGCCCGGCGAGTCATGACCGAAGCGACGATCCCGGAGTCGGCCGGCAAAGGCCTCCCCGAACACCCGGTCTTCGAAGCCCGCGCGCACGCCATGTGGGAGGAGATCCCCGAGATCTACAGGGAGGGGATCGATGGGATCGTGGTGCGCCCCGAGGTCGAGGCCCATCCCGATCACGACGACTACTTCACCCTGGGGATGTGTTTCACCGAGCCCTACCCGTCGGGGTACATGGGCCCGGACTCGACGCGTTCGATCGTGGCGATCTACTACGGCTCCTTCGCGAAGCTCGCCGAGCGCAGCCCGCACTTCGACTGGGAGGAGGAGCTCTGGGAGACGATCACCCACGAGCTGCGGCACCACCTGGAATTCCTGGCCGAAGACGATGCCCTCGAGGGGCTCGACTACGCCATGGAGGAGACCTACAAGCGGGGGCAGGGAGAGGAGTTCGACCCCTGGTACTACCAGTACGGGATCCCCCTGGCGCCGGGGATCTTCCGGGTCGAGTACGACGTCTACCTGGAGCAGCGGTGGAGCGAGGCGGAGCTGCGCGAGGCGGGGCGCGTGGAGTTCGAGTGGGACGGATCCCTGTGGGCCTTCGCGGCGCCCGAGGAGCTGGGCGACGTCCACTACGTCTGGATGGAAGGAGTCGAGGCCGGAGGAGGGTGGGTGCAGGTCGTGCTGGTGCGGCAGCGGCCTCTGATGGAGCGGCTCAAGGGACTCTTCGGCTCGTCGCCCCTCGATCTGCTCGAGTCCGAGGCCCAGCCCGAGGTGGTGGGCAAGGCGCCCGATTCGCCCGATGCCTCGGATGGCGCGCCGGGACGGGCGGCCGGAGGCCCTCCGGCGGATCGGTCGGGAGAGAGCTCGTGAGCGGGGGAGACGCGACGGCCGGCCGAGCGGACGGGGGCCGGGTGAGCCCCTTCGAGATGGGATTGCCCGACGGGGAGTTCGCCCGCGAGTGCTTCGGGTTGATCGCCGAAGAGATCGAGAGCCGCGAGGCGGACGGGTGGGACCCGGGGGCCTTTCTCCTGCTGGGCCAGGTCGGACGGGCCGTGCGGGAACTGCGCGAGGGGGAGGGGGGCGCCGAGCTGCTTCGGACGATGGGTGCCTTTCTCTTTCACGCCTTTCACTTCGATCGGGCCAGGCGACCCCTGTACGAGATCGAGAAGGGGGCCGCGCGCTACCTCGTCGAGAGCAACCCGGTGCCCGAGGGGTGGGACCGGTCGCTGCCCGCGCCCTCCGGGTACCTGCGGCTTCCCGAGTACCTCTTCTGGACCCGCCCCGACGAGGAAGGGCCGGCCGAGGCGGTCGACGGGATCTTCTGGACGGCCTCGAGCGGGGCGTCGCTCTCGCTCCTGGTGGTGACCGGGATGCGCCCCGATCGGGCGGGGTTCTCGGTGATTCCCCTGGATCCGGTGCCGATGGCCGACGCCGGGGCCTGGATCGAGCGGCCGGCGCGCGACGAGGGCGTGGATTTCGAGACCACCCTGCCGGGAGGCGAGCTCGACCGGCTCTACTCGCTCGAGACCGCGGGCGAGGTGCTGAAGCTGGCGGCGCGCGCCCTGGGGTACATCCAGACGGTGCCCGGTGCGGTCGCGGAGCCAGGCGAGGGCGGGGAGCCCGGCGAAGACCCGGTGGTGCGGGTGCACCGCGTGCGCCTGAGTGGAGAGCGCTGATGGCCAGGGAGTCGTTGACCCGCAAGCGCGAGCGGGCGGCCGAGATCTTCGATCGCCTGCACGAGGAGTACCCGGACGCCCACTGCGCGCTCGATCACCGCAACCCGTACGAGCTCACGGTGGCCACGATCCTGTCGGCGCAGTGCACCGACGCGCGGGTCAACAAGGTCACCCCGGCGCTCTTCGACCGGTACCCGGACCCCGAGAGCCTGGCCGGCGCCCGGCAGGAGGATGTCGAGGAGCTGGTGCACTCGACCGGATTCTTTCGCAACAAGGCGAAGAACCTGATCGGGATGGCCGATGCGGTCGTCGATGAGCACGGGGGCGAGATTCCGCGCACCATGGAGGAGCTGAGCGCATTGCCCGGGGTGGGACGCAAGACCGCCAACGTGGTGCTGGGCAACGCCTTCGGGATCGACGAGGGGGTCGTGGTCGACACGCACGTGAAGCGGCTGGCGAAGCGGATGGGTCTCACCCGGGAGACCAGTCCGGTCAAGGTGGAGCGCGACCTGGTGAAGATCTTTCCGCGGGAGCGGTGGACCCTGCTCTCGCATCTGCTCATCTTTCATGGCAGAGAGGTCTGCGACGCCCGAAACCCCCGATGCGAGCGGTGCGTGGTTTCGGACCTTTGTCCTTCGTCCCGCGTGTGATGAGAGATCCAGCCGAGCGATCCACCTTCCGGGGCCGTGAGCCCGGACCCTCGACCGGGCGTGCGGTTGCCCGTGCGCGATGGATTCTGTTCGCGCTGTGCGCGCTGATGGTGGCGGGGGCGGCACCCCTCGCCGGGCAGGCGACCCCGCCGGTCGCCGCCGAGGCGATCTACGAGGATCCCTCGCTCCTCTCGCAGGCCGAGCTGGTCTCGGAGCGCCGCTCGATCCTGCCGGGTGAGCGGATCCAGATCGGGCTGTCGATCCGGGTGCCCGAGGGGTGGCACACCTACTGGATCAATCCGGGCGACGCGGGCGCCGAGGCCGTGGTGCACTGGGAGGAGGTCCCCGAAGGCTTCGAGATCTCGGAGATCCTCTGGCCCCGCCCGGAACGCTACGAAGTGCCCCCCCTGATGAGCTACGGGTACGGCGACGAGACCCTCCTGCTCATGGACCTGCAGGTGCCCGACGGGGCCGAGCCCGGCAGCGCGATCACCCTGGGCGGGGTGGCCGAGTGGCTCTTCTGCGACGAGATCTGCCTGTTCACCGACGCCCCGGTCTCGCTCGAGCTCGCGGTGGTGGCCGATGGGCCCGAGCCGGACCCCGAGTGGGCCGAGCGCTTCGCCGAGGCACGGTCGCTCCTGCCCGTCGCTGTGAGGGGGACCGACGATCCGTCGGGCTGGTCGCTCGGCGCCCTGTACGGCGACGAGACCTTCGTGCTCCAGGTCGAGGCCCCGGCCGGCTGGCAGGGCGAGCTCGACGCGCTCTACTTCTTTCCGCGGAGCCCCTCGCTCCTGGAGCACGCCGCCCCGCAGCCCGTGGTGGTCGAGGCCCGCTCGGGCGCGGCCCGGCTGATCCTGGAGCCCAGCCGCTACATGGGCGATCTGCCCGAGCGGCTCGAAGGGGTGCTCGCGCCCCCGGTCGGCACCCCCGGGTGGGAGCCGGGCGCGATACCGGCGCTGGACATCGCGGTCGCGATCGAGTCGGCCACGCCCGAGCGGATCGCCGCCCTCCTGCCGCCGGAATCGCAGGTCGGCCCGGCCACCGACGAGGCCGGGTCGGGGATCCCCACCCTGCTCGTGGCGCTGGTGCTGGCCTTCCTGGGCGGGCTGATGCTGAACCTGATGCCGTGCGTCTTTCCGGTGATCTCGCTCAAGATCCTGAGCTTCGTGAACCAGGCCGGCTCCGAGCCCCGGCGCGTCCGCCGCCACGGCTACGTCTTCGGGCTGGGAGTGGTGCTCTCATTTCTGGCGCTGGCCGGGCTCCTCCTTGCGATCCGGGCCGCCGGGGCCGATGTGGGGTGGGGTTTCCAGCTCCAGGACCCCCGGATCGTGGCGGCGCTGACCGCTCTGCTCTTCCTGATCGGGCTCAACCTGCTGGGCGTCTTCGAGATCGGCACCTCGCTCACCCGCCTGGGTCGGGTGGGGTCGGGAGGGGGCTATCGTGACTCTTTCCTGACCGGGGTGCTGGCCACGATCGTGGCGACCCCCTGCACGGCTCCCCTGATGGGGGTGGCGATCGGCGCCGCCTTCATCCGGCCGCCGGTCGAGAGCCTGGCGATCTTCGCCGGGCTGGGGCTGGGGATGGCGACCCCCTACATGGTGCTCTCGAGCGCTCCCGGGCTCCTCGAGAAGCTCCCCGCCCCCGGCCGCTGGATGGAGACCTTCCGGCAGCTCATGGCCTTCCCGATGTTCGCGGTCGCCCTCTGGCTCCTGTGGGTCTTCGGTCTGCAGACCGGGATCGACGGGGCGACGGCGCTCCTGGCGGGGCTCCTGCTCCTGGGGCTCGCGGGCTGGATCCTGGGCCGCTGGTCGGGGGGCTCGGCCGGGAGCTCGGCGGGAAGTTCGGGGTCGGGAAGGGCGATCTGGAGCCGGTCGGCCGCCGCGCTCTCGATTCTGGCGGGAATCGCCTTCGCCGCGTACGGCTGGGGGATGCAGCCCACGGGATCCCCGGCGGGGTCCGCGGTGGCGGGGGGGGTCTCGGCGGCCGGCGAGGTGACCTGGGAGGAGTACTCGATCGAGGCGGTCGAGTCGTACCAGCAGCAGGGCCGGGCGGTCTTCGTCGACTTCACCGCGGCCTGGTGCCTGAGCTGCCAGGTGAACAAGCGCACCGTGCTCAGCTCGAACCGGATCGAGGAGGCCTTTTCCCAGGCCGATGTGGCCCTCCTTCGGGCCGACTGGACTCGGCGCGACGCCCGGATCGCCGATGCCCTGCAGTCGCTCGGCCGGAGCGGCGTGCCGGTCTATGCGCTCTACCCGCCCGTGCCCGGGGCCGCCCCGGAGCTGCTCCCCGAGATCCTGACGCACGGGATCGTGCTGCGGGCGCTTGACCGCCTGCCGGGGAGCACCGCGCTGCGCTGAAAGTCGGCGAAGTTCAGTGATACTGAAGGAGTCTAAGTGCGCTTCAGGAAATATTAAGCCCCACAGCCCCGAGCCCGACCATGCCCGATCGCCAGGATGCCCTCGAACTCCTCCACGAATGGGTCCCGAACCCGAACCTGCGGGCGCACATGCTCGCGGTCGAAGCCGCGGTCCGCCACTACGCCGACCTGCGCGGGGGCGACCCCGATCTCTGGGGGCTCGCCGGACTCCTCCATGACCTGGACTGGGAGGCCCATCCCGAGGAGCATCCGCTGAAGGCGGTCGACGCCCTGCGGGAGCGAAACTACCCCGAGGAGGTCATCCATGCGATCCTGGCCCACCGCCCCGACTTCACGGGGGTCGAGCCCGAGACCGAGCTGGACCGGGTGCTCTACGCCTGCGACGAGCTCTCGGGGCTGGTGGTGGCCTGCTGCCTGGTGCGGCCCAACGGGATCGACGACCTGAAGCCGAAGTCGGTGACCAAGAAGATCAAGGACAAGGCCTTCGCCGCCGGGGTGGACCGCGACGACGTGCAGCGAGGGATCGAGCTCATCGGGCTCGAACGCAGCGTGCACATCCAGAACGTGATCGACGGGATCCGCGCCGAAGCCGAGGCACTGGGGCTGCGCGGCGAGGATCTCGCCCGCCAGCGGAGCGGCGGATGAAGACGATCATCGAACCCTTCCGGATCCGGAGTGTGGAGCCGATCCGGATGACGACGCCCACCGAGCGGGCGCGGCTCCTCGAAGAGGCCTCGTACAACCCCTTCCTCCTGCGCTCCGATGACGTGCTCCTCGACCTGCTGACCGACTCGGGCACCTCGGCGATGAGCGCGGCGCAGTGGGCGGGGATCCAGCGCGGCGACGAGTCGTACGCCGGAAGCCCCTCCTTCTACCGCTTCGAGGCGGCGGTGCAGGAGATCTTCGGCTTCGAACAGGTGATACCCACGCACCAGGGACGGGCGGCCGAGCGGATCCTCTTCAGCACACTGTGCGGGCCGGGAGATATCGTGCCCTCGAACACGCACTTCGACACGACCCGCGCCAATGTCGAGGCCACGGGGGCCCGCGCGCTCGACCTGCCCTCGCCGCAGGGCCTCGATCCGGCGGTGCCCCACCCCTTCAAGGGGGACATGGACGCCGATCGGCTGGCCGAGGTGCTCGAGGAGCACGCCCCCGATCGGATTCCCCTGGTGATGCTCACCGTCACGAACAACACGGGCGGGGGGCAGCCGGTCTCGATGGCGAATGTGCGCCGGGTGTCGGAGCTGTGCGCGCAGCACGGCGTGCCCTTCTACATCGATGCGTGTCGATTCGCCGAGAATGCATATTTTATAAAGCTCAGGGAAGAGGGCTATGCGGAGCGATCGATCCCCGAGATCGTGCGGGAGCTCTTCTCGCTGGCGGACGGGTGCACCATGTCGGCCAAGAAGGACGGGCTCGCGAACATCGGGGGCTTCCTGGCCTCGAACGACGAGTCGCTCGCCCGCAAGGAGAAGAACCTGCTGATCCTGACCGAGGGCTTTCCCACCTATGGGGGGCTCGCGGGACGGGACCTCGAGGCGATCGCGGTGGGGCTGCGCGAAGTGCTCGAAGAGGACTACCTGGAGTACCGGCTGGCCTCGGTCCGCTACCTGGGCGAGCGGATCGCCGCCGGGGGCGTGCCGATCATGCAGCCACCGGGTGGGCACGCCGTCTACATCGACGCCGCCCGGCTCCTGCCGCACGTGCCCCCCCTGGAGCTGCCGGGCCAGACCGTGGTGGCCGAGCTCTACCTGGAAGGCGGGATCCGGGCCGTCGAGGTGGGGACCGTGATGTTCGGCACCCGGGACTCCGAGACCGGAGAGGAGAGCCCGGCCGCGATGGAGCTCGTCCGGCTGGCCCTTCCCCGACGCGTCTATACGCAGAGCCACGTCGACTACATGGTCGAGGCGATCCTGAACTTCCACGCGCGCCGGGAATCGGTCGGGGGCTTCCGGATCGTCGAGCAGGAGCCCGTGCTGCGGCACTTCACTGCCCGTTTCGAGCCGCTCTACGAACTCGCCGTGTCGGGGACTTCGGGTGGCTGACTCCGAGGGTGCCTTGATTTCAGAGTGTGGGCGGTCGAGTTTACCCCGACCCCCGGCCACCGGAGTGCTCCGCCACGGAGCCCCGGTGTGCCCGCCACGCACCCGAAGCCCGGAGCGAGACCGACCATGACCACTGCCACCTGGGTCACCATGATCGTCATTACGGGTTTCGTCTGGGGGGGCTGCATCCTGGCCATCAGCACCGCGATGAGCAAGGAGTCGAAGAAGGGGGAGTGACGGCCTCTCCTCCCGATGTATATTTATTCGCTCTCGGGCCTCCGGGGACGTCCCGGTCGCCACCTCCACATCTCTGAATCCCCTCGGACGTCGCCGTGCCAAGACGAGACGACCTCGAATCCATCCTGATCCTGGGATCCGGCCCCATCATCATCGGGCAGGCCTGCGAATTCGACTACTCCGGAACCCAGGCGGTCCGGGCCCTCAAGGAAGAGGGCTACCGCGTGATCCTGGTCAATTCGAATCCGGCCACGATCATGACGGACCCCGAGCTGGCCGACCGCACCTACGTGGAGCCGATCACGGCCGCCTGGGTGGAGCGGATCATCGAGAAGGAGCGGCCCGACGCCATCCTGCCCACCATGGGGGGACAGACCGCGCTGACCGTGGCGATGGAACTGCACGAGAACGGGGTCCTGGAGCGCTACGGGGTGGAGCTGATCGGGGCGAACGCCCGCTCGATCGAGATGGCCGAGGACCGCGAGGAGTTCTCGGACGCGATGGCGCGGATCGGGCTGGCCGTGCCCCACGGCGGCTTCGTGCGGACGATGGAGGAAGCCCTCGAGCTGGTCGAGGACACGGGATTCCCTGCCATCATTCGCCCCTCGTACACCATGGGGGGCACGGGCGGGGGGATCGCCTACAACCGCAAGGAGTTCGAGGCCGCGGTCCGCAAGGGGCTCGACGCCTCGCCGATCACCGAGGTCCTGATCGACCGGTCGGTGATCGGGTGGAAGGAGTACGAGCTCGAGGTGGTGCGTGACGGTGACGACAGCGTCATCATCATCTGCGCGATCGAGAACTTCGATCCGATGGGGGTCCACACGGGCGACTCGATCACGGTTGCTCCGGCGCAGACGCTGACCGATGTCGAGTACCAGACGATGCGCGACGCCGCGATCGCGGTGATCCGCGAGATCGGGGTCGAGGCCGGCGGGTGCAACATCCAGTTCGCCGTGAACCCGGAAAATGGCGAGCTCCTGGTGATCGAGATGAACCCGCGGGTCTCGCGCTCCTCGGCGCTGGCCTCGAAGGCGACCGGTTTTCCGATCGCGCGGGTGGGAGCCAAGCTGGCAGTCGGCTACCGCCTGCACGAGCTGCCGAACGACATCACGAAGACGACCCCGGCCTCATTCGAGCCGACCCTCGACTACGTGGTCGCCAAGTTCCCCCGCTTCGCCTTCGAGAAGTTTCCCGAGGTGGATCCTGTCCTGGGGGTGCAGATGAAGGCCGTGGGCGAGACCATGGCGATCGGCCGCACCCTGAAGGCCGCATGGCAGAAGGGGCTGCGCGGGCTCGAGATCGGCCGCAGCGGATGGGTCGAGGGGGCCACCCTCTCGGACGACGGGCTCGAGTCCGAGGACCGCGAGTCGCTCCTGGCCGCCATGCGACGGCCCACCGCCGAGCGCCCCTTCCAGCTGAAGCGTGCCCTCACGCAGCTGGTGGCGTGGCAGGGGGCGGACGATGCCCCCGATCGTCCCGCGACGCTGGCCGAGATCCAGGAGGCGACGGGGATCGATCCGTGGTTCCTCGACCAGCTTCTGGAGCTGGTGGAGCTCGAATTCCGCTACCGGGACGCCGACGAGGTCACCCCCCGGCTCGTGCACCTGATGAAGCGCAACGGATTCTCGGACGCGCAGCTGGGCAGCTTCCGCGGCCAGACCGAGGCCGAGGTGCGCAGCCTGCGCTGGGAGATGGGGATCCGCCCCACCTTCAACGTGGTCGACACCTGCGCCGGGGAGTTCCCGGCCGAGACGCCCTACTATTACTCGTCGTACGAGACCGAAGACGAGGTCCGTGAGTCGGACCGCGAGAAGATCGTGATCCTGGGCAGCGGCCCGAACCGGATCGGGCAGGGGATCGAGTTCGACTACTGCTGCGTGCAGGCGGTGCTCGAGCTACGCGAAGCGGGCTACGAGACGATCATGATCAACTCGAACCCCGAGACGGTCTCGACCGACTTCGACGTCTCGGACCGCCTCTACTTCGAGCCGCTCACCCTCGAGGACGTGCTCGAGGTGCTGCATCGCGAGAAGCCCATGGGGGTGATCGTGCAGCTCGGCGGGCAGACCCCGCTGAACCTGGCGCGCAAGCTCGAGGAGATGGGGGTGCCGATCCTGGGGACCTCGGTCGATGCGATCGACCGGGCCGAGGACCGCCGCCGCTTCGAAGAGGTCTGCCGCAAGGTGGGCGCCCTGGTGCCCCCGAACGGGACCGCCACCTCGCTCGACGAGGCCCGCAGGGTGGCCGGCGAGGTGGGCTACCCCGTGCTCGTGCGGCCCTCGTACGTGCTGGGGGGGCGCGGGATGGAGATCGTCTACGACGAGGCTTCTCTCGACGCCTACTTTCAGAAGGCCGTGAAGGCCTCTCCGGACCACCCGGTGCTGATCGACCAGTTCATCGAGGACGCCTTCGAGGCCGATGTCGACGCCCTGTCGGACGGGGTCGACGTCGTGATCGGGGGCATCATGCAGCACATCGAGAACGCGGGGGTGCACTCGGGCGACTCGGCGTGCGTCCTGCCCCCCTACCGGCTGGAGCCGGAGGAGCTCGAGACGATCCGCGAACTGACCCGGGCCTTCGCCCTGGAGCTGGGCGTCGTGGGCCTCCTGAACATCCAGTACGCGATCCGCGACGGGAACGTCTACGTGCTCGAGGTCAATCCGCGCGCCTCGCGCACGATCCCCTTCGTGAGCAAGGCGACCGGCACCCCGCTGGCCCGCTACGCCGCGCGCGTCATGGCTGGCGAGTCGCTGGCCTCGCTCGGAGTGCCCCCGGAGCCCGAGGTACCCGGGGTGGCGGTCAAGGAGGCCGTCTTCCCCTTCAACCGTTTCGATGTCGACATCCTTCTGGGGCCCGAGATGCGCTCCACCGGAGAGGTGATGGGCTTCGATGCCTCGCTGGGGATGGCCTACGCGAAGGCGCAGGACGCGGCCAGCAACCCGCTGCCCGAGGAGGCCGGCACGCTGGTGGTCACGGTCAACGACCGCGACAAGCCGACGGTGACCCCGATCCTGCGGCGCTTCCTGGACCTGGGCTTCCGGATCCGGGCCACGGGGGGGACGTACCGCTACATGAACGGGCTGGGGCTGCAGTGCGACCGGATCTTCAAGGTCGGAGAGGGGCGGCCCGACATCGTCGACGCGATCGTGTCGGGCGAGGTCCAGCTGCTGATCAACACCCCGCTCGGCAAGAAGTCGCAGTTCGACGACTACGCGATGCGCCGGGCGGCGATCACCTACAAGATCCCGTACCTGACCACGATGTCGGCCACGAACGCGGCCTGCGATGCGATCCTGGCGCTGCGTACCGTCACCCCCTCGGTCTGCTCGCTGCAGGAGTGGGCCGAGCGGCGGGGGACCCCGGCCGCACCGGGTGCCGCCGACCTGACGGTGGGGTGATGGCGTGACGACCCCGCTCGCGTGACCGGCACCGGATGAGCGCCCCCGCCGGCTTCTACCTGCACCCCGCAGCGTCGCTCCACGACACGGGGTGGAACCACCCCGAGCACCAGGGGCGCCTGCGCTCGCTGGCCTCGTCGGTCGGCAAGGACATGATGGCGCTGTACGGACGGGTCGAGCAGACCGAGCCCCCCGCGGCCGAGATCGCCACCCTGGCGCGGGTGCACCCGCAGCGCTACCTGGCCCGGCTCCGCGAGGCTTCGGTCGAGGCCGAGGTGACCGGCAGGGTCCTGGATCTGGATCCCGAGACCCGCGTCTCGGGGGCCACCTGGGAGGCGCTGCTGGGGAGTGCGGGCGCCGCCTGCCACGCGGTCGAGGAGGTCGCGGCCGGACGCCGCCACAACGCCTTCGTGGCCGCCCGCCCCCCCGGCCACCACGCCTCGGCCGAGCGGGCCATGGGCTTCTGCATGGTCAACCACGTGGCGGTCGCGGCACGGCACGCAATCGCCGAAGGGCTGGCCCGGCGGGTGGCGATCGTCGACTGGGACCTGCACCACGGCAACGGTACCCAGGACATCTTCTACGACGACCCCGACGTCTTCTACCTCTCGCTGCACGAGTGGCCGCAGTTTCCCGGTACGGGAGCCTCGACGGAACGGGGCGAGGGGGCGGGCGAGGGCACGACGCACAACGTGCCTCTGCCGGCGGGAACCGGCTTCACGAGCTATCGGCGGGCGATGGCCGGGGCGCTCGACGAGGTCGCCGGGGTCTTCGCCCCGGATCTGGTCCTGATCTCGGCCGGCTACGATACCCTGCGGGCCGATCCCCTGGGCAGCTTCGAGCTCGAACCGCCGCACTTCCACGAGCTGACCCGGCTCGTCATGGAGTGGGCGAAGGCGTCGGCCGAGGGCCGGGTAGTGGCCGTGCTCGAGGGGGGTTATGCGCCCTCTCCGACCGGCAAGGCGGTGGTGGCGACGGTGCGTGCGCTTGCCGGGGTCTCGCTCACGGAATGAGGGCCTGACGAGCCTTCCCTGGAGGTGTTCGGCCTCGCCGTATTCAGGGCTCTGCCCCCCTCCGCCTTGAGGGAAGGCCTCCGACCGGCGAGTTTAGGGAGTCAATTCACCGGCTCCGTTCCCCGTACCCCGGTGACGCCGATGCTTCGAAAAACCCTGATGGTCACGCTGGGCCTCCTCGTAGTGGGGCTCATCGCCGCTCCCCCCCTCGAGGCGCAGATCCCCGAAGGGGTCGAGGGCACCTATATCCCTCACCCCGAGGCCGAGAAGGCCACCTCGCGTCTCCTCTCGCCCTTCTGTCCGGGGCTCATGCTCGAGCAGTGCCCCGCCGAGGAGTCCCGTGTTCTGCGGGACTCGATCCAGATGCTCGCCCTGCAGGGAATGAACGCCCGCGAGCTCGAAGAGTGGATGCTGGCCAACCACGGAGAGGAGTACCGCGCGGTGCCGAAGAGCAGTGGGACCGGGCTCGCCGCCTGGGTCCTCCCGCCCTTCGCACTCCTGATGGGAATCGGCGCGGTCGTGCTCGTTCTCCGCAGGGTCCTCCCATCGCGTGAGGCGGGATTCGATGCCGACGACGGCTCCGACGGTGATTCCGCGGACGGATCCGACACCCCGATCCTCTCGGCCGAAGAAGAGAAGCGGCTGCGAGAGGCGATTCGAGAGATCGAGCTCGCAGAGGATCCGGCGCTCTAGCGGCGCGCCTCCACTACATGACTGATAACCGAACGGGTCGGGACGACTCCGATGTCCCCTCGATGCTGGATCTGATCCGGATGAGTCCTCGTCCGATCTTTCCTCCCGGGGGACGCGACCTGTATCGCCAGATCGCGATCCTCACCGAGATGGCTCCGGGCAAGGAGGTCCTCGTGGCCTCGTGCGGCATCGGGGTGACGGCCGAGTTCTTCGTGCGCGAATTTGGGGTTCAGGGCTCCGGGGTCGACGAAGACGCCACGCTCATCGAGCGCTGCGAGGAGCGGACCCGGGTCGACGGGATCCAGGACCGACTCCAGTTCCAGCAGGCACCGATGGACAATCTGCCCTATCGCGACGGGGTCTTCGATGTGACGCTCGGCGAGCTGGGGCTGACGGCGCGCGCGACCCCCGAAGACGCGATCCGCGAGCTGGTGCGGGTGACCCGCCCCGGGGGACGCGTCGTGCTGGTGCAGCCGGTCTGGAAGGCGCCCGTCGACGACGAGCGGCAGGCAGTGCTCGCCGAGCACCTCGGGGCCCGGCCCCTGATGATGGTCGAGGTCAAGCAGATCCTGCGCGCCTCGGGGGTGCGAAAGCTGCACACCGAGGCGTGGTCCGACGAAGAGACCGCGTTTCGCAAGGAAGCCCGCAAGCCCTTTCCCGATTTCGCCGAGTTGTTCACCCTGTACGAGAAGGTCGGGATCCTGCGCCGGGCCTGGAAGCGCTGGGGCTGGCGGGGGGTGCGCGCCGCGATCGCCCGTGAGCAGCGGGTGCACCGGCTCCTGACCCGCGAGCGCGTCCTGGGGCTCGACATGGTGTCGGGGCTGCGCACCGTGCCCGAAGCGCTCGAGCCCGACCCGCCGGAGCCGGACGACACCGAGACCGAGGACGCCCCGGACTCTTCGAACGACCCCGAGCACTCGAACGACCCCGGCCCTTCGAACGCCGACGAACCTTCGACGCCCCCACCACCGACTGCAACGTGACTTCCTTCGCCCCCACCGACCCGAGCCCCGAACTCCTCGACCCCGACCGCCTCGCCGCCCTGCAGGCGCGCATCGCCGAGATCGGCGCCGACGGCTGGCTCCTGTACGACTTTCGTGACCAGAACCCGCTGGCCCACCAGCTCCTGGGGCTGGGCAAGACGACCCGCCGGGCCTTCGCCCTCTTTCCGGTCGAGGGCGAGCCGGTCCTGCTGCGCCACGCGATCGAGGCGTCTTCGTGGCATGCGTGGCCCTGGGCGTCGCGCACCTACGCGGGGTGGAAGGAACTCGAGACGGAGCTCCCCCATCTCCTCGAGGGGCTCGACACCGTGGCCATGGAGGTCTCGCCGAAGAGCGCCGTGCCCACCGTGGACCGCGTCCCGTCGGGGATTGTCGAGCTGGTCCGCGCCACCGGAGTGACCCCGGTCACATCGGGGGACCTGGTCAGCCAGTACTACGCCCGCTGGCACGAGGGGGGGCTCGAGGCACACCGCCGCGCAGCCACCGTGGTCCGCGACGTGGCGCACGGCGCCTTCCAGCGGGCCGCGCAGCACGCCGCCGTGGGCGACCCGGTGAGCGAGGTCGCCCTGATGCAGTGGATCGAGCACGCCCTCGAGCGCGGGGGGGTGACCGAGCAGGTGGGCTGCATCGCGGCGCTGGGGCGCACCGCCTCGGATCCGCACTACCACCCGCGGGGGGAAGGGGAGCAGATCGAATCCGGCTCGCTCGTGCTCATCGACCTGTGGGGCACCGAGCCCGGGGGGATCCCCGCCGACCAGACCTGGATGGCGTGGATCGGCGACGCCCCGGATGACCGCACCATCGAGGTCTGGACCGCGGTGCGCGACGCCCGCGACCGGGCGCTCGAGCTCCTCATGGCGCGCTACGCCGAGGGCGAGGAGATCCGCGGCTGGGAGGTGGACCGCGCGGCTCGCGACCTGCTCGACGAGCGCGGCTTCGGGGAGTGGTTCGTGCACCGCCTGGGGCACTCGATGGACCGCGAGCTGCACGGCTCCGGCCCCAACCTTGACGACCTCGAGACGCGCGACGAGCGCCGGATCCTGCCCGGCGTGGGCTTCTCGATCGAGCCGGGGGTGTACATTCCGGGCGAGATCGGCGTGCGCAGCGAGGTGAACGTTTACTGGGGCCCCGACGGTCCCGAGGGCACCCCGACCGAGATCCAGCGCGAGCTCCTGATCCTCTCCGGGGACTGATCGACCGGTGCCGGAGCATGTGGAGGTCGCCCTCCCCCTGCCGCTCTTCCGGACCTTCACCTACCGGATCGACGAAGGCCCCCCGCCGGAGCCGGGGTGCCGGGTGCTGGTCCCCTTCCGCCGGCGCGAGCGGGTGGGCTGGGTCCTGGGCCCCGCGGACCCGGCCGGCATTCGCGGGATCCGCTCGGTGCACGACCGGCTCGAGACCGAGCCCTCGGTCACCCCGGAACTCCTGGAGCTGGCCCGCTGGATGGCCGAGTACTACGTCTGCCCCGTGGGGATCGTGCTGCGTTCGCTCCTCCCCTCGGTGCTCTCGGACGTGGCACGCGAGCGGGTCACCCTGACCCCGGCCGGTCGCACCCTGATCGAGGGCCGCCGCGCCGCGCTCCAGCCCCCCGGACCCGAGCTGCCCGACTCGGCGTGGACCCTGCTCGAGGCGCTCGAGTCAATGGAGGGCCCCGCCGCGCTCTCGACGCTGCGCAAGCACCTTGGGGGCTCTAGCGCGTGGCCCCCCCTGCGCCGCCTGTCGGCCGAGGGGCTGGTCGAGCACCACACCGAGCCCCCGCGAGCCCCCCCGGTCCGCACCCGCCGGGTGGTGCGGCTGACCGAGCGGGTGCCCGACCTGCTCGAGCGCGAGGAGCTCTTCGGGCGGGCCGACCGGCAGCGGGAGTGCTACGAGTACCTCGAGACCGCCGAGGGCGCGGCCGAGCTGGCCGAGCTCACCGGCCGCCTGGGCTTCTCGCGCTCGGTGATCAGCGGGCTCGAGGACAAGGCGCTCGTCACCCTGGCCGACGAAGAGGTCCTTCGGGACCCCTTCCAGGGTCGGGAGCCCGCCGGCCCTCCCCCGGTTCTCACCCCGAACCCGGCCCAGCGGCTCGCCATCGACACCCTGACGGGGGCGCTCGACGACGACGCCCGCGCCCCCTTCCTCCTGCACGGGGTGACGGGCTCGGGCAAGACGCTCGTCTACATCGAGCTGCTGCGCGAGGTGGTCGACCGGCGCGGACGCAGCGCGATCGTGCTCGTGCCCGAGATCGCGCTGACCCCCCAGACGGTGGGACGCTTCCGGGCCTGGTTCGGAGACCGGGTCGCGGTCCTCCACTCGGCGCTCTCGAATGGGGAGCGCTACGACGAGTGGCGCCAGCTGCGCTCGGGCGACAAGCGGATCGTGGTGGGCGCCCGCTCGGCGCTTTTCGCCCCCCTGGACGATCTGGGCGCAATCATCGTCGACGAGGAGCACGAGGGCACCTACAAGCAGTCCGAGGCCCCCCGCTACCATGCCCGCGACCTGGCGGTGCTCAGGGCGCACCGTGCCGGGGCGGTCTGCGTGCTCGGCAGCGCCACCCCCTCGCTCGAAAGCTGGCGCAACGCCGAGCGGGGCAAGTTCCGGCGCCTCACGCTGCCCGACCGGGCCACCGGCGCCCTGCTGCCGAAGGTGGACGTGGTGGACCTGCGCAAGCTGCGCGCGCCCGGTGGGCAGAGTGGGCAGGGGAGCGCGAGGGCTTCTTCGTACGTCCTGACGCCCCCCCTGACCGCGGCGCTCACCGAGACGCTGAAGAGGGGCGAGCAGGCGATTCTTCTGCTGAATCGCCGCGGCTACTCGTCCTTTCTGCAGTGCCGCGGCTGCGGAGAGGTCATGGAGTGCCCCCACTGCTCGGTCTCGCTCACCTACCACCGGGGCCGCCAGATCCTGCTCTGCCATCACTGCCGCCACGAGGTCCGCGCGCCGAATCGCTGCCCCTCGTGCGGCGACCCCGAGCTGTCGCGCCGGGGCATGGGCACCGAGCAGGTCGAACAGGTGGTCGGGGAGGCCTTTCCGGGCGCCCGCATCGCCCGCATGGATGTCGATACCACCGGGGGGAAATGGGCGCACGCCGACATCCTCGGCCGGGTGGGCCGGGGCGAGGTCGACATCCTGCTGGGCACGCAGATGATCGCCAAGGGGCTGGACTTTCCGATGGTGACGCTGGTCGGGGTGGTCAACGCCGACGTGGGGCTCCACCTGCCGGACTTTCGCGCCAGCGAGCGCGCCTTCCAGCTCCTCTCGCAGGTGGCCGGACGTGCGGGGCGGGGGGAGCGCGGGGGACGGGTGATCATCCAGAGCTCGCTGCCCGAGCACTACGCGGTGCAGTCGGCGCTCACCCACGACTTCGAGGGCTTCGCCCGCGCCGAGTTCGCCGAACGAAGGGAGCCCGCCTACCCACCCCACCTGCGCATGGCGAACGTGATCGTCAGTTCGCCCGACGCCGAGCTGGCCGCCTCGACCGCCGAGGGCGCCGCCGCCTGGCTGCGCGCCCGGATCGCCGGGCCGGATGGGGCCGGCGCGGGCCTCACCCTGGTCGGCCCCGCCCCGAGCCCGATCGAGCGGCTGCACACCCGCTGGCGCTGGCACTTCTTCCTGCGCGGCGCGGGCGTGGCCGAGATGACCCGGCTCCTGCACGCCTTCATGACCGGATACGATCCCCCGGCCGGCGATGTCCGCATCGCGCTGGACCGGGACCCGGTGGCGCTGCTCTGAGGGGGTGCCCCCAACGGGGAGTGTACCCGCCGGGTAACGGCGCTGGCGGTGCGATTGCCCGCCCCCTAGATTGGGGCGCAATCGAATCGGGGGTCCCGGGGTATCAGGTGGGACGTTGGGGAGAACTCGGGAATTGGCAACCCGGAGCGCCCCCTTCGGCTGCGAACCCCTGTGCAATGGAGGAGTGCCGAGATGGGCTGCCTGGCGCTGAACGCCTCATTCGAGCCCCTGACTCTCGTGGAACCCCGCCGGGCGATCCGGCTCGTGCTCGATCGCAAGGCCGAGATCCTCGAGGTCGACGAGCGCCGCCGATTCCGGTCGGAGCGCGACGAGTTCCCCTGCCCGACGGTGATCCGGCTGGTGCGCTACGTGCACGTGCCCCGTCGCTTCCGCCGCCAGGTCACCAACACCTTCCTGTTCGCGCGCGACGACTACACCTGCCAGTACTGCGGGCGACACCGGCGGCAGCTTCGCGGTCGCCAGTTCCTGACCCGCGACCACATCGTGCCGGTCTCCCGCGGGGGCGCAAACGACTGGGAGAACGTGGTCACCTCGTGCTCGCCCTGTAACAACCGCAAGGCCAGCCGTACCCCGGAAGAGGCGCACATGCCCCTGCTGACCGTGCCGGGGGAGCCGAACTACGTGCACCTGGTGTGGGCGGTGCGACGGGTGACCCGCGCGCAGGCCAAGTACATCGAGATGTTCTACGGGGGCGAGGCGCTGCGGGCGATCGAGGGCAAGCGCGAACTGGCCTGAGGCCGTTTCAGCCTGGCTGGCCCGGGGCCGTCTCAGCGCCCCGGGGGCGAGAAGGGCCG
>SLBA01000140.1 GCA_007126575.1 Gemmatimonadota bacterium
AGGCCACACCCTCGGGCTGCTGGGCGGGCTCCGCACCCGCCGGGGCCACTCCGATCGCTCGGCCCCTGGGTCCGGACGTGAGGGCGTGCTGGAAGCGGATGTCGGCCTCGGTCACCGCATCCGAGAAGCGGGCCCACTCGGTGATGACCTCGACCACATCGCCCCGGTCCTGGATCCCCACGATGTTGAAGATGCCGAGCTGGGGCCAGACCACCAGATCCCCGGTGGCCAGTCCGTCCAGGAGGGGGGAATCCGGCGCGACCCGATACACACCATCGGGCGCCCACAGGTCCTCGACATCGCTCAACACGTCCGACTCCTCGGCCACGATGGTGTTCGGTGCCCACGTCACGTCGAACTGGACCTGATCGGCCGGCTGGATCTCGGAAAGGTCGATCTCGGGTCCCACCTCGATCGTGGGCTCGGTGCTGCTGTCGCCGCAGCTGGCCAGGAACAGGAGGGCCGCGGCGGCCAAGAGGAGAGACGAGGGAGTGCGGTGGATGCGTCGCATGGCGATGGCTGGGAGTCGGGGAATCGGGGTTCGGAGTCAAGCGCTCACAGCGTTGTGCGAAAAAGCGACCCGGTATCCGCCGGGGGCCGTCACAGGTCCAGCCAGTAGTCCACCTTGATCATGAAGATGTGCTCTCCTGCGGCATCGAAGATCCCACGGGCGTCCCGCGAGAAATCGAACCCCCCGAGCAGGTCGCGACTCTGTCGTCGCTGCTGCCAGACCAGGTAGACCCGCGAGCCGGGTCGGTACTCCCAGCGAAGGGCGGCCGTGCCCCGCAGCGAGCGGATGTTGAAATCCTGCTCTCCCATCGCCAGGTCCGTCTCACCGTCGCCCGTGTAGTCGAGCAGGATGCTCCCACCGCTCCGACAGTAGTCGCCGTTCGTGCACGCTGGGCCCGTGCCCTCCGATGCCCCGGGATCGCCCTCCTCGAACACCAGGAAATCGAAGCTTCCCGGGCTGGCGAGCTGCTTGAAGGTCAGGAACTCGCCCGCCGCGATCAGGGGCTGGGCGAAGATCTGCAGGCTGAGGCTGGGCGAGACGATGAAGTCGACGCTCGTATCCATCACGAACTGCTCGCGTCGAAGGTCACCGAAGAAGTACCGGCCACCGAAGGTCGGCTCGTACCCCGCCCGGGGGACCTGGGTGACGTACTGGACCGGGTCCAGAGACCGCTGGTACGAGGGTGAGAGGCTGAGCGCGAGGCGATCGGTGGGCCGCGCGTCGAGACTCATCCCGAGCTCGGTACCCCAGCCCCCGCGTCCTCCCGACTCGTGTGCGACCGACGCGCCCCAGCTGACCTGAGCCCGGTCGTCGGTGTTGAAGCTCGCGCTCACCTGACGCGAGGACGGACCGATCATGAGCGGGCCCCCGCGGGTGAGCATGTCGCTTCGCACTTCGGGCGACCGCTGCAGTCCGAGTTCCATCTCCCACCAGTTCAGGAAGGTGAAGCTGGCACTGCCGCGCACGGTGGCGTCCTTTCGCGCATCGCCCCACGCCGAAGCGGAGAAGAGGTCGTCGAGAACGCTGTGTCGGAAGTCCTGGAAGGTGAACACGTTCACGCCCCAGCTCCGAAAGAGGGTGCCGGGCTCCGGCTGCCGATAATTCAGTCGCCCCCCCACGTTGATCCACTCGGTCTCGGTGACGAAGCCGAGGTCGTTGACGTCGAAGCCGGGCCCTCGGCGCCCGACCCACACGCCCCCGGTCCAGTGCCGGCCGCTCTGACGATTCAGGGCGACGCGCCACTGGCTGCCCGTGAGTGACGTGGCCTCGGGGTCGAGGGTGAGGTAGTCCTGGTCGGGCCGATGGAAGTTGTGGAGCGGAGAGGTCTGCAGGCGGAAGATCGCCTCCCGGTCGCCCGAGACGTGGCTTCCGGCCAGGAGTCCCGACACCGCCCATTCCCGATCCGCCCACGCGTGCTCGAAGTCGATTCCCCCGGTTACGGCCCTCCGCGGCAGGAAGTCCAGGACGCCCTCGGCCGGCAGGTCCCGGGTCACCAGGTTCACCATCGCGCCGATCCGACTCTGCCCCTCGCGCAGATCCTGCTGCGCCCGGGCGGTCGCGTAGGTCGTCCGGGGCTCGACCGGAACCGACCCGAACCGGTCATCCGCCGCGTACCATTCGCGCCCGAGGGTCTCGCCGGTGATGGCGAGGAGCCCACCGACCGAGAGCCCCGCATCGGTGCGACCGGTCACCTTCGCGGCCCCGAGGATCGTCGTCTCGTCGGGTACACTGGTGAAGTCCGCGGCGGCGGATGCGCGGCCCTGCGGGCTTCGACCGATCCGGCGCGAGTAGAAGAGGTTGTTTCGCGGGCCCAGCAGCGAGAAGTCGAAGAGCGAATCGTCGCGCGTGAAGAAGGGGCGTCGTTCGGGAAAGAAGGTCTCGAAGGCCGACAGGTTGATCACCCGCGGGTCCACCTGCACCTGCCCGAAGTCCGGGTTCAGCGCCATGTCGAGGACGAAGGTGGAGCCCAGTCCGTAGCGCACATCCGCACCGACCCGGCCGCGCGCGTCGGATCCGTCGAAGAAGGGATCGCCCGGAACCGACGGACCGAACTCGGCGCCCCCCAGCACGTACGGGAGAATCTCGGCGTAGCGCCGCTGGTCGGTGAAATGCAGGCCCTCGAGGCGTCCCCATCGGCTCACCACTCCGTGGGTCCCCTGTGGCACGAATGCCCATTCACTCCGCTCGTTGTCGGCAACGCGCCGGCGGGCGAAGTTCACACCCCAGACCTGGAGCTCGGCCGATGGCTGGATGCGGATCTGGGAGAGGGGGATGCGGATCTCGGCCACCCACCCCTCGTCGTCGATCGTCACCGCCGATTCCCATATTCCGTCCCAGGAGTCGTCCGACTCCGTATCGCCGTAGTGGAACCGGTCGCCCTGCACCCCGGCCGCCGTGACCCAGAAGGTGTAGCCCGTGGTGCGGTCCAGGTTCGGGTCGAGCGAGAACTCGAAGTAGCCGGCCGCCCGCCCCGTCGCATCCCGGCGGGTCAGTTGCCGGGCGATGAGTGCAGGGTCGCCATGCATCCGTGCACCGATGTACAGGTTCTCGGAATCGAAGAGCACCCGGACTTCGGTGGGTTGAAGGGCCGGCTGCGCCTCGAAGGGCTCCACCTGAAGGAAGTCGCCGGCCACCGGTGCGGCGGTCCAGGCCGGCTCGTCCAGACGACCGTCGATCTCGATCGGGCCCGTGACGGGGATGGCGACCACCGTCCGTTCGCGAGAGTCCGGGATGGGGTGTTGCTGCGCCCCGAGGGATGGGGCTCCGATGGCCGTGATCAGCGCCAGCAGGAGGATCGAGGAGCGAGGGGCATGTGCAGACACGGATGGCATCTCGATCGGAGAGGTCGGAGGCGTATAATAGTGTACTGCATACAATACGGGATCCGAGGCTCACCGCAAGATGGCTCTGGGTGGTGGAGGGCCGGTCCCCTCCCGTTCGTCGCCGGCGGAGATCAGGGGGAACTCGAGTTGGTCGGGAAGCCCACTCGAATCACACCGCGAAACTCACCCTCCGAGTATCCCACCGCCCGGTCCTCGGGGTAGCGTGCTTCCAGGATCCGCCGCACCTCAGGGTCGAGGTCGGCCTCGGCACCGTGGCACTGCAGGCACATGGGAGCGGTGCGCAGCGTCCGATAGAAGCGCGGCGAACCGTCGGGGCCGGCGGCGGCCAGGGTCATGGGCGCCGATCCGGGGTCCCGGGCCTCGAGGGCCTCCAGGTATTCGAGCACTCTCGCCTCGGCCTCGTCGGGGGCGTTGTCGGGATTCCGCCAGCGGGTCGTGGTCCGCTTCAGGTCGAGGGAAGAGTCGTGGGCTTCGGCAATGTCGCGGGTCAACTCCATCGCCTCGGCCGAGCAGAAGTCGACGGCCCCGACGATTCCCTGCTCGTCGATCGCCTCCGCCAGGCGGCCCACGAGACCCTGGGCGAGAGCATCGGCAGCGGCGCTCCCCCGTGCCTCCATCTCGGCCCGGTTCTCGGAGGGAAGGGAATCAGGGGGTACGGGCGTGCCTGCCTCGGCCTCCGGTTCGGCCGCATCAGAGCAGGCCGAGGCGGCAAGGAGGAGCGCGAGGGCCACGGTCGGACGATGGAAGAGCTTCATGCTGGACTCCAGGAGGAGGGGAGGACGGGACCCCTTAACATATACCTACATGTTACTACAAGCAAGGATCCAGCGATGCCGGGCCGGAAGGGGTCCTGCCGAAGAGGTGCGGCAGGTCCCGAAGCCGCTCCACGGCGGGGAAAGGAGCGGCCGGGATTCTTGCGAAACGACTCAGCTCGCAGCAATTTCTAACGAATGCGTGCAGGCGTACATCTCCATTCGGCTCGATTGTGACCGTACGCAGACCGCTCACCCCCGCACCCGGAGTTTCGTGGATGGCCTCCTCCATAGCACGCAGGCACGGATTCGCTCCCCTGCTCCTGACCCTGGCACTCCTCATGGCCGCCGCCGGGTGTGACGCTCCCGACGCCGACGCCTCCTCCGACGTCGAGCCCTTCGGCTTTCGACCGGGTGAGCTGGTACCCGACCTGCCCTTCCTCGACATGGACGGGGCCGAGGGAACGCTGGCCCAGTACCGGGGCACTCCGGCGGTCGTGATCGCGGTTCGGGACACGGGCTGCCCGGTGTCGGGCCGGTACGCCCCGCGCCTGGCCCGCATGGAAGCGGAGTGGGCCGCCGAGGGAGTCGAGTTCATCTGGCTGAACCCGGGACCGCATGAATCCGAAGCGGACATCCGCAGCGAGATCGAGGAGTTCGGGTTCGTGGGCCGCTACATCCACGACCCCGACGGGGCGTGGGGGCGGGCGCTCCAGATTCGGGCCACCACCGAGGTGCTCGTGCTCGACGAGTCGCTGACGCTGGTCTACCGTGGGTCGGTGGACGATCAGTATGGAGTGGGGTTCAACCGACCCCAGGTTCGCCACGCCTGGCTGGAAGACGCGCTTCAGGCCACCCTCGCCGGCACGCTCCCGACCACCCGCATGACCGAGGAGGTCCATGGGTGCGTCCTGGGGTTCGATCGCGAGACTCCCGTCGAGGCTCGGCAGGAAGCCCTCACCTGGCACAACCGGGCGAGCCGCGTGGTCCAGCAGAACTGCGTGGCTTGCCACCGGGAAGGGGGGATCGCCCCCTTCTCCCTCGAAACCTACGAGCAGGTGTTCGGCTACCGGGCGATGCTGACCTTCGTGGTCGAGGAGGGCATCATGCCCCCCTGGTACGCCGACCCCGGCGTGGGGAAGTGGGCCAACGACCGGAGCATCTCCGAGTCCGACCGAAGGGCGCTCCTGGATTGGATCGCCAGCGGCGCGCCCGAGGGGGATCCCACCACGGCCGTCGCACATCGCAACTGGGCCCAGGGCTGGAATATCGGAGAGCCGGATCTGGTCCTGGAGTTCGGAGACGCGGTCACCATCCCCGCGGAAGGGGTGGTGCCCTACCAGTACGTGGTGGTACCCACGAACTTCGAGGAGGACCGCTGGGTCAGAAAGCTGGAGATCCGGCCCTCGGCCCCCGAGGTGACCCACCACGCACTGGTCTTCGTGCAGGAGCCCGGCCAGCAGACGATGCAGGATGGAGGGGTCCGCGGCTTCTTTGCCGCCACGGCACCGGGCGCGGTGGGAGACGACTTCGGCGAGGCCCTGGGCAAGCGGATTCCCGCCGGGTCCTCACTGGTCTTCCAGATGCACTACACACCCAACGGGCGAGAGGTCGAGGACCGGACTCGGATCGGCTTCGTCTTTCACGACGAACCCCCGAAGCGTGAGGTGGAGACCCGTTCCGCCTTCAATGTCCGGTTCGTGATCCCACCCTATGCGGAAAACCACGAGGTAGCCGGCGAACACACCTTCCGCGAAGACGGAGAGATCCGTGCTTTCTTTCCCCACACCCACGTGCGGGGCGTGGCGTTCCGCTACGATCTGGTGCGCGCGGACGGTTCGGACGAGGTCGTCCTGAACGTGCCCAACTACAACTTTGACTGGCAGCTCACCTACACCACCGCCGAGCCCATCCAGGTCCGGGCCGGTGATGCGCTCAGGGCCACGGCGTGGTACGACAACTCCGCCAACAATCCCTACAATCCCGATCCCTCTGCCGAAGTCCGGTTCGGCGAACAGACCTGGGACGAGATGATGCTGGGGTACTTCGACTTCGTGGCGTCAGAGGCCCGGGTGGTGGCGCAGGGGAACTGAGGGAGGGCATGGTTCTCGACGGGGATCGAACGGCTACGGGTTAGCTTCCCGCCGGGTTGCGGCAGAGGCGAGGGCTCGGATCCGCTCCACCATCGCGAAGAGCCCGTTGCTGCGACTCGGGCTGAGATGAGCCTGCAGATCGAGTCGCTCGAGGATCTCCAGGGCATCCAGCTCCCGGATCTCTTCAGGGGTCCGCCCCGAGTAGATCACCATCAGGAGGGCCACGAGCCCCTTGACGATGTGGGCGTCGCTGTCGGCTCGAAAGCTCATGCGGGGGGGGTCGTCGTCGGAGAGTTCGGGAACGAGCCAGACGTTCGAGGCGCACCCCCGAACCCGATTGACCTCGACCTTGAGGTCGTCTTCGAGGGGCTCGAGCTTCCGGCCGAGCTGGACGAGGAACCGATAGCGGTCCTCCCAGTTCGGCATGATGCGAAAGCCCTTCTCGATTCGCTCCATTGAAATGTCGGGCACGTGAACTCGCTCCTGGGAATCGGGATCGACCACTTCTGCAACTCCGGAAACCCGATGCCCGTGGAGAGTTCCGGGCTCATCGGATCCTCTCGGCAATCGGCTACCCCGAACCTCTCGCCCGTACCCCCGAGTCGCCTCCGGGGTATCGACTTGTACTCTCCTCCGTACTCGAACCCCTGGAGCCCCGATGCAGCGTCTCCCTTTTTCAAGGTCGGGCCGGCTGGCCTTCTGCCTGGTCGGCCTCTGGTTCATGGCGGGATGCGATTCGTCGACGCCGACCCCCCCGGAAGGAAATGGCGAGTCCCCCACGGGACCCCCGGCCGGGGCCGAACTCGTATGGCCACTGGCGAACACCGACCTGCCCGACGCCGACTCCGTGAGCTTCCCCTACGGTCCGCGGGCCCTGCCGAGCCGATACGACTTCCATGCAGGGATCGACCTTCCCGCCAGCCCCGGCACCCCCGTGCACGCGGTGTTGCCCGGACGGGTGGTCCTGGTCTCGCGTTGGGACGGCTCGAGCACCGGACCCGGCAATGCGGTCCTGGTGGCTCACTCCGGGGACCGTTCCACGTCGTACCTGCATCTGCGGGAGATCGAGGTCGCCGAAGGAGACTCGCTCGAACTCGGGGAACGCCTGGGGACCGTCGGACAAACCGGGGCCGCGACGCCGCACCTCCACCTCGGCTACTTCGTGGGGCTTCCGCGGGACACCCGGGTCCGGGACGAGCGGCTGAGCAGGAATCCGCTCGAACTGCTCCCGCATCAGGGGCCCGAGGATCCGGCGATCGAGTTCACCGAGACCCGGGCGATCCTGAGCGTCCCACTGCAGTCGATGACGATCCGTTCAATCGAGCTGATCGGGCAGGACGACTCGAGGGTGCTCGACTACTACTCGATCGTGGCCCTTGGCGCGACGCCTCGGGACGAGCAGAACCAGAATGGGGTCTTCATCGACAGCGGACGCCCCGAGGACGGTCGATTCGACCTCTTCCTGCGGCCGGCGGAGTTCGTGCCGGATCGAGTGGTGATCACCGATGTGTTCGGAACCGTGATCGCGGACGTGTCGCGCTGAATCGGGCGCTCCCTTCGGATCAGCCTTCGAAGCCCCAGGGGGCCGGAGGGGGCTCGACGGGACGCGTGAGGTCGAACTCGACGCGGTACCGAAGCCCTTCGCCCTCGGTGGCCTCCCTGAGGAGCCCGTAGGCGAAGATCTCGCCCGGGAGGACCTCCAGGAACCAGAACTGATCGGCTCGCCCCGGAACCGCGTCGATACTGTACTGGTCGGCGGGAAACTCCTGGCGGATCTCGGTCCCGGGCTCCCCTGTGTCTCCCCCGTAGTCCGTGTTGGTGGTGTCGGGCGTTCCGTCCGCCAGTCGGTGATCGTGCTTGAGCCGCAGACCGGTGTCGCTGCGAGAAACCACCCAGGTGCGGGAGCGGTCATCGTCGACATGCAGGGGAATGCGGATCTCGTCGTCGCTGCACTCCCGGACGTGCATGATGAGCTCGGACTCCCACCAGTCCGAGGTCGAAGGCGCTTCGATCGTTTCGCCGACGAAGGCCTCCCCGCACAGGGCCTGCAGATTGGCCCAGAAGACCTCCTGCTCGGGGCTGGGCCCGAGTTCGGAGGTCGCCTCGGGCGGGGCGCTCTCTTCCGGGGGATCCGCCTCGCCGCAGCCGGCCAGTGCGAAGGCGGGCAGGAGAAGCATCGGGAGGATCCTGGAGCGGCTGGGACGGGTGGGCATCGGGGGACCTCGTTTCGGGGACATCCGGGAAGGAACGGACCTCGGGCTGCAGCTTCCGGGAGCTTTCTGGCAGGTTGCGAAGGTAGGCTGCGGACGGGGGAACCGCCACCGGGTGTCGGTTGCGACTCCCGGACGGCCCCGATCCTCGTGGCCCGCCACACTCCGGTTGACCTTCGCACCGATTTTTTTGAACGTCGTGTAGGCTTCCACTCCATCCATCGAATCGAGAACGTGGGATCTCATGACGTCGACCTGCAACCGTCGATGTCGAAAGAAGGATGAGCTGTGACGATGCGAGGTCAGAGGATGAACGCAGAGAATACAGACCGATCGACGGCACTGGTGGTCGATGACGAGGCGAGCATGCGCTCCGTGCTCCGTCACCTCCTGGAGTTGGAAGGCTGGGCCGTGGAAGAGGCCGAGGACGGAAGGGCCGCACTGGAGCTCTCACACACACGCCCTCCGGACCTCATCCTCACCGACCTGGAAATGCCGAGGATGGGCGGAGAAGAGCTGGCCCGTCGGCTTCGGCAGGAACCACGCCTGGGCAGTATCCCGCTATTGGCCATATCCCGGCGTTCACCGCGACCGGAAGCCGCCGAACTCTTCGATGGCATCCTGAACAAGCCGATCAGGCGGCGACAGCTCGAACCGTGGCTGACCGACGCAGGAGGTCAGGCTGACGCCTGACCCTCTCCGCCATCGGGCTCGGGCTCGACCGGGAGGATGACGCGAAAGGTCGTGCCCACGCCGGCCTCACTCTCCATCTCGATGTGGCCGCCCAGCTGATGCACCGCCTCGGAAGCGATGGTGAGTCCCAGCCCCGATCCTTCCTGATCGTGGTGGTTTCGCCCCCGCCGGTGGAGCTGGAAGACCTCGCTC
>SLBA01000082.1 GCA_007126575.1 Gemmatimonadota bacterium
CCGAAGCCCCAAATTCTCCCGGAGGCCGTCTGGATCAACCCTCCCTCCCCATCCCTCGCCACACAGGAAATTGCTCTCTAATTGTTCACCCGACGTGTCTCATCGGCGTTGACAGGTTCCGCCGTTCCGGAAAACGCATCCGGTCCAGAAGCCCTCCACTCCTTCGTCAACCACCCCGTTCATGCAGAGTCAATTCCGCTCTGCCCTGTGGTCCGAGCCTGTGCCATTTCTGTGCCATTTCACGAGTGAAGTCAGTACACTGAAGAGAGCAACCCGGTGCGCTGAGTTCTGTCCCCGAGCCTTTATCCGGAGCTGAGCTCCATCCTGCGGTGGAGGCGGCGGGAGTGACCTGCGGGTCGTCCTGGCGGAGGCGTCCTCGGTCGTCTCGCGCGAGGAGAGGTCTGCCAAGGGAGCCCTACTCCCCTGCCCCGCTCGAACCAAACCCTACGGGATCATCAGCGGCGCCATTGCGCCCCTGCGCGGCCCAGAGCCGCGAACAGGAACGCTGGGCCCCGAACGCATGAAAGCCCAGCCACCGTCAAGTGGCTGGGCTTTCGTAGTGGAGGCGGCGGGAGTCGAACCCGCGTCCGCGAATCGATCCGACAGAGTCTCTACGTGCGTAGAGCCCTTTCATGTTCGCAACCGGGTCCGGCAAGGGAACAGCCTACCCGGGCTATCCGTCATTGAGTTCTCGCCCCCGATGCGACGGCATCACCGGGTAGCCAGCCTAACTTTTCGTCGTCTCAAGAGTCGCCTTAGGCGGGCTCCTCAGGAAACGGACTGCGGCTAAGGTTTGACCCTTACGCAGCCAGCGCCAGGTTATCGTTGGCGTTTGTGGTTTTTTCGGAGGATTTACGAGGACCCGAAAACCCTCGGCACGCAACTCTGGTTTCACTATCCACGTCGAAACCGTGACGCCCCCAAATCCAGATTGTCAAAAAAAGTGTCGCCCACAGCTTCGCCGGATACCCTTCGGCGGTCAACTCTGCTGTCAACTTAACATTTATACCGAACCCACCGCCTCGCGTTCCATTCCGGGCAGGGTGCCGGCTCGAAACTGCTCTCCATACGCCTGGAGGTGCTCGCGGACCTCTTCGAGCGTCGAGACCTGGAAGAGCTCCTGGCGCAGGTCACGCCCCGCGGGGAGCCCCTTCGTGTACCATCCCAGGTGCTTGCGAAAGTCGATGATCGCCCGGGGGCTCCCCTTGGCGAATGCGATCGCGTTCTCGGCGTGCTCCAGGCAGACCCGGAAGCGTTCCTCGACATCGGGATCCGGGGGCACAGGTAGACCGTCGAGTGCGGCCCGGGCCTGCGCGAAGATCCAGGGCCCGCCGTGCGATCCCCGGGCGATCATGATCCCGTCGCAATCGGTCTCGTCCTTCATGCGTCGGGCATCCTCGCCGGTACGGATGTCTCCATTGCCGATCACGGGGATCGACACCGCCTGCTTCAGCGCGGCGATCTCGTCCCAGCGGGCCGATCCGGAGTACATCTCGGCCCGTGTGCGGGGGTGCAGGGTGATCGCACGGGCGCCCGCGGCCTCGCAGACCCGTCCGATCCCGACCGGGTCCCGGGTCTGCTCACTGAACCCGCTGCGAATCTTCACCGTAGTGGGCACCGGAACCGCCGCCACCACGGCCTTCGTGATCGCCTCGACCAGGCCCAGGTCCCGAAGGCACCCGGATCCACCGTTGCGCTTCACGACCTTCTTGACCGGACACCCGAAGTTGATGTCGATGAAATCCGGGCCGAAGGCGTCGTGCACGAAGCGGGCGGCCTCGGCCATCCGATCCGGTTCCCCGCCGAAGATCTGCACACCGAAGGGGCGCTCCGCCTCTTCGAAGCGCAGGTAGTCCATCGTGCGCTCGTTTCCCTGGCAGATCCCCTCGGCGCTAACGAATTCGCTGACCACGACATCGGCCCCGAACCGGCGACAGAGCCGGCGAAAGGGCGATTCGCTGACCCCCGCCTGGGGGGCCAGGTACAGCGGGGTCGAGGACCCATTCAGGAGCGAGATTACATCGGACATGGCGTGTCAAAGCTAAACGGTCGGGGATCGAGGGTGAAGTCGTGCCCTTCGACCCCCTGATTTCCTTTGACTTCGAAGGAGGGTTCCAGTAGAGTTCATGGCTTCATGTACCTATCCTGTCACACATCCGGAAAACCGCTGATCCGCAAGGATCATCTGGAGGCCATAGCATGAAATTACGGGACCTATTCACCCCGGAGTCCGTCACCCTCTCCCTCGAGGCGGAGTCCAAGGACGAGATCCTCAAGGAGCTCATCCAGCTGCTGGAGCTCGACGAGAAGTCCGAGGCCATCCTCTTCAAGACCCTGAAGCGCCGCGAGAACCTGGGGTCCACCGGAATCGGAAAGGGAATCGCGATCCCCCACTGCCGATCCCTCGTCGTCGAAGAGCTCCGCCTCGCCTACGCCCGCAAGCCCGGCGGCGTCGACTTCAACGCCATCGATGACGAACCCGTCTTCAATTTCTTCCTGATCGTCGCCCCCCCGCTCGAGGTCTCGAACCAATATCTCCCGGTCCTGGGCAAGGTGGCCCAGTTCGCCAAGGACCCCGAGGTCCCCGGCCTCCTGGCCGGTCTGGACGACGCCGAAGGCTTTCTGTCTCTGCTCGAAGAGCGTGCTCCGTGACGATGCTCTCCACCGAAATCGAAGAAGGATCGCAGCTGATGAACCCCGAACTGATGACGCTGATGGAGCTCCAGGACCTTCGTGCCCAGCACCGGGCCCTGTCCGGAGGGGAATCGGAATCGGTCGAGGTGGAACAGTTCAACATCGACCCGACGGTGGCCGCGGCGCGGCTCGAAGAGGTCATCGCGGAGCTCGAAGGGCGCCTGAGCCCTCCGGTTCTCAAGCGGTACCGACAGATCGCCCCCAATCGCGAACGGGTCGTGGTCCCGGTGATCCACGGGGTCTGCTACGGATGCTTCGTCTCGATTCCCACGGCGACAGCCGGAGACCAGGACGTGCATAACCAGGTGCGAACCTGCCAGAGCTGCGGATCGTTCATCTACGTGGCGTCGTAGGAGTCGGCGGAACCGCCGGGACGCCGGGCGGGGGGGGGTCGTGCTACTTGCTCACGTACATCCGGATCATGCGGGACTTGCCGTTCACCATCATCTCCAATACGTAGACTCCGGACGCCACCGCGTTGCCGGAGCGGTCGCGACCGTCCCAGTACAACTCGTGGCGACCCGGAAAATGGTATTCCAGATCGATGACCGGTGTCCCCTCGCCGGCCGGGTGATTCAGCGCCGTGGGGGTGGCCACGGGGCGAACCAGAGCATTGTAGATCCGGGCTGTCACGATCGCCGGCCGCCCATCTTCGAAGGCGTCCTCGTACAACTCGAACGGGATCCGGGTCTCGGGATTGAACGGGTTCGGGTAGTTGGTCCCCAGGTGGAAGACCGCCTCCTGTTCCCCTTCTTGCCCTATGCTTCCTCCCTGCTGGGCACTCAGGCCCAGTGGGAGCACGGCTGCGGAGAGCAGGACGAAAACGACGCACACGATGCGTCCCATCCAGACCTCCGCACAGTTACCTGTGCAGTAGCAGTGAAACGATAGCCCTCCCAACGGGATACAGTGGGTACAAACCTCGCTCAGACAATCTTTGACCGGTGCCCCCTCCAGGTCAAGGACTTCCGAACAGCCTCGAGGCAAGGTGACCCGCGAAACTTCGCGCTTCCCCTTCTCATACCTGTCCTTCGGGCGTAGGGTCCCCGGTTCCCTCCGAGGCCAGCAATGGGGCCAGCGTGGCCGACGTCTGAAAGACCCGTCGCCGGTCGAGGTGATGGAGCGCGAATCGCTCGAGGAGATTGAAGTGCTCCGCCGCTCCTCGAAGTCCGGACGGAGGAGCCCCGGCCAGGATCGCGCGGAGGTCCGTCCGGGCGCCGGGTCCCAGGCGAGGTCCGACTCCGCTCGCGGCGCACTCGGGGCATCGAAGTCCTCCCTCGGCGAGATCGAAGCGCGTCATCCCCTCCGGGGGGATCTCGAGATTGCAGCGCACGCACCGGGCCAGCTCCGGGGGAAAGCCGAATTCTGCCACGATTCCCCAGCCTGCGGCCAGAAACCGCCCCGGAATCTCCTCGGATGCACAGGCCAGGAGGCCGTCGAGCCCGGACGTGAGCCGGTCGTGGAGCCGAGGGCTGCCCTCCTCCATCGTATGGGTCAAGATCAGCTCCGAGAGAAAGGAGGCCCCCGCGAATCGAAGCAGGTTGGACCCCAGCTCGCCACGCCGCTTCAGGGTGCGATGCTCGCGCAGGGTATGCAGATCACGTCCGGCGCGGTGGTCGTAGGTGATCTCCACATCGTCGAAGAGGTCCAGCGGGCCTCCGCCCTTCGAGGCCTGCTTCCGGACCCCCCGGGCCATGACCGCAACGATCCCCGCCTCGGGCGTCAGAAACCTCAGGATGCGCGACGACTCCGAATAGGGATGGGAGCGCAGGAGGGTGCCGGGGCGGGTGACCAGCGTCACCGGCGGTCGTCTCCACCCCTCTCCAGGCGGGCCAGCTCCCCGAGAAGTACGGCCCGTCGCTTCCGGCGAGCCTCGTCCGACTCGCCGCCGTCTCCGGCGCCGACCTCCTCGTCGATCTTCGCGATGGCGAGCATGATGTCCCGCCGTCGCCGCGCGGGGTCAGCCGCGCCCTGCCCGACCGCGGGATCCGTGGGTCGAGCCCCGCCCCGATGCACCAGCACCGCGCCCAGAAGGACCAGGAGGAGTGCGACACCCACGGCGAGCCAGGCGGTCGGAAGCTCCCCCTCCTCGCCGATTCGCACGCGCACCACCCGATCCTCGAGATCCTCGGCCCACCATCGCATGTAGGAGCTTCCCCGCTCCATCTCGATCGGTGCGTCGGCCCGCAGCCCGTCGACGATGAGTGGGGGCGCGGGCTCGCGAACCAGAAATTCCACCCCGTCCGTACGCCCCGTGAGCGGGATCGAGGTCTCGAGCGATGCCAGGTCGTACTGGATCACCAGGAGGCGATCTCCGGGTGGAAACGCGCCGGAGACCAGAAGGGTGGCGTCCTCGAAGCGGACCTCCTCGGAGCCCGGCCCGCCCTCCATGAGACGAAAGGAGGTCGCCCCCGGCGGAAGGGGATAGCGCCAGACGACCTCGCCGGGCTCCGACGGAACCCAGGTCACCCTCGCCTCGTTGTGCACCTGGATGATGTCAGTGACGCGCCAGACTCCGGGGCCTTCGTCGATCACGATATTCCGGATCTCGACGACGAGCTCCAGCCCCTCGGCGGGAACCACCTGGGTGGGAAAGGCGCGGATCACATACTCCTCGGGGACCTCTTCCGGCCGGAAGAGGGGGGGCCCGAAGTAGAGGATCCCGTCGCGCCGATGCGAGACGAAGAGCGACTGGCCACCCCCGATCTGGGGCATTCCGGTCAGGTCGAAGCTGAAGCGCCCATCGGCATCGACCCGGAGCGAGTCGAGCGGGCCCGCCTCTTCGGGGTTGACCCCGTGCAGCACGACGGTGCCCGAATCCGGGGGCTCGTCGACCAGGAGCAGACGCCCCTCGATCCGGTCCGGGCTCGAGGGAGCCGGCTCCTGCCCGAATCCAGCCGATGGGGCCAGGATCGCGCACGCGAGGGCGACGCAGAGCGGCCGGATCAAGGGGAGAAACGCCCGAAGTCCTCGGGGTTCATCTTCCGGAGGTACTCCTTGAGCTCCTCGGGGTCCATCGAGCGCGTCGACTCCGAGCCCTCGCCTTCGTCCCCCTCGGCCCCGGGGGCGTCGCCGAAAACCTCGTCGGCCTCGATGACCGAATCCCCCTCGTCAATCTCCACCGAGGCGCGTTCGAGGAGGGCGTCGTTGGCGAAGATTCGGGCCTCGGACCGCAGCGCCACCGCGATCGAATCCGAGGGGCGCGCATCGATCGTGACCACGTCTCCGTCCCGGTCGATGACGAGCTCCGCGAAATAGGTGCTGTCGGAGACGCGACTGATCACGACCCGCTCGAGGGTGCCCCCGAGTCCCTTCAGCACCGCCATGAGAAGATCGTGCGTGAGGGGCCGCGAGAAGTTCATTTCGGCGAGTCGCATGGCGATCGCGCTGGCCTCGCCCGGTCCGATCCAGATGGGAAGGACCCGCTCACCCTCGAGCTCCTGCAGGATCACGACGGGTGTGTTCGACGCGCGGTCGAGTCCGAGACTCTGCACCTTCACTTCCACCAACAAGGATCCTCCTTCCACGCAAGCTCGTGACGTCGAGACGGGGGGTGGGTCCGAGGCGCCGAGGCCCGGGCCGGGGCCGGCCTCCGACTCCGGGGGGAAAGACCCCCGGCGGCCTCAGTGGTTCCCCCTTCCGATCAGAACCAGGCGCGCAGCCGGTCGACCCGGTCCAGACGCTCCCAGGGAAAGAGCTGGACGGTTCGGTCGAAGCGGCTCACGGACTCCGGATTCCGGCCGAAGTGGCCATACGCCGAGGTCGGCGAGTAGATCGGGGAGCGCAGCTCCAGCTCCTCGATGATCCCCCGGGGACGAAAGTCGAAGGTCTCGGCGACCGCCTTGGAGAGACGTTCGTCGGGCTCCACCCCGGTGCCCTGGGAGTCGACCCAGACGCTGACCGGCTCCGCCACGCCGATCGCGTACGCCAACTGGATCTCGCACCGACGGGCCAGACCGGCCGCCACAACGGTCCGGGCAGCCCAACGGGCGGCGTACGCCCCGGATCGATCGACCTTGGTGGCGTCCTTGCCCGAGAAGGCACCGCCCCCATGGCGACCGACGCCGCCGTAGGTATCGACGATGATCTTTCGCCCGGTGAGTCCGGCGTCCCCCTGCGGGCCTCCGATGATGAAGGAGCCGGTGGGATTGATATGCACACGGGCCGTGGCCGGATCGTAGAGCTCTGCGGGAAGGACCGCCGCGATCACCTCCTCGCGGATGCCCTCCTCGAGATGGGCTCGCGAGACGTCGGGGCTGTGCTGGGCGCTCACGACCACCGTGTCGATGCGCACCGGCCGATCGTCCTCGTAGGCGACCGTCACCTGGGCCTTGCCGTCGGGCCGGAGCCATGGGAGCGCCCCGGAGTGGCGCAGCTCGGCCAGCCTGCGGGTGAGCTGGTGCGAGTACTGGATCGGCGCGGGCATGTGGGCGTCGGTCTCGTCGCTCGCGTAGCCGAACATCATCCCCTGGTCACCCGCCCCACCGGGATCGACGCCCTGGGCGATCTCGGGCGCCTGCCGGTCGATCGTGGTCAGAACGGCGCAGGTCTTCGAGTCGATCCCGAACTCGGGGTCCGAATAGCCGATCTCCTTGAGAGTGGCGCGCACGATGTCGGGGATCTCGGCGTAGGTCTCGGTGGTGATCTCGCCGGCGATCAGGACCAGACCCGTCGTGACGAGGGTCTCGCAGGCGACCCGTGCGTTCGGGTCCTCGGCCAGGATGTGGTCGAGGATCGAGTCCGACACTCGGTCCGCGACCTTGTCGGGGTGGCCTTCGGTTACCGATTCCGATGTAAAGAGACGTTCGCTCACCGCGACTCCAGAGATTGTGTGATCCGTTGGGGGACCGAGGACGAGGGGCCCGAAACCGGCCCGAACCTTATATCGAACTCAGGGGAGGGACAAGCTCCACCGGCCCGAGAAGGCGGACAGGTCGACCGCGTTGCCCAGTCCCTCGGCGAGACACCGGGTGACGTCGGCCGAGGTCGAGGCGGCCAGGGCCCGGCGAGCCGCCGCGCGCGCGTCTTCGACCCGAAAGCTGCGAATGACCTTCTTCACCTCGGGCAGCGCCGGCCACGCCACCGAGAGCGCCCCGATGTCCAGCCCCACCAGGAGGAAGGTTCCCAGCGGGTTCGCGGCCATCTCGCCGCAGACACTCACCTCGATGCCGGCCGCGTGCGACACGCGGGCGACCTGGTGGAGCTGGCGCACCACGGCCGGATGAAAGGGGTTGTAGAGCTCGGCCAGCCGGGAGTTCGTGCGGTCCACGGCCAGGGTGTACTGAACGAGGTCGTTCGTCCCGATCGAGAAGAAGTCGCAGTGCCGGGCGAGCTCGGCGGCGTCGAGGGCGGCGGCCGGCGTCTCGACCAGGATCCCGAGCTTGTACGACGACGCGAAGGGGATCCCCTCGTCCTTCAATCGGGCCTCCTCCTCGCCCAGCAGTTCGCGGACGCGAAGGATCTCCTCGACGTCGTTGACCAGGGGAAGAAGGATGCGGATGTCGCCGTGCGCGGTCGCTCTCAGGATGGCCCTCAACTGGGGACGGAAGAGCTCCAGCCGGTCCAGGCACACGCGAATCGCCCGCCATCCCAGGAAGGGGTTCTCTTCGGCCGGCATGTTCAGGAACATCGGGAACTTGTCGCCGCCCAGGTCGAAGGTCCGGATGAAGACCGCCCGGTTGGGAAAGGTTTCGGCCACGTGCCGATAGGCCTCGTACTGCTCCTCTTCCTGGGGCATCGAGCTGCGGCCGACGACCAGGAACTCCGTACGAAAGAGCCCCACCCCCTCGGCCCCGTGCTCCCGGGCCCGCACCGATTCGCCGGGAAGATCCAGGTTGGCCCGCAGGGCGACCGGATGTCCGTCCAGGGTGATCGGGTCCAGTCGGGCGATCTGTGCCAGCTCCTCCTCCCACCCCTGGATCCGCACCCGTCGGTCCTCGAAGACATCGCGGTCGCGCGCCTCGGGGTCGATGATCAGACGTCCGACCCGTCCGTCGACGATCGCGTCCTGCCCCTCTTCTACCGATCGACTCGCATGCACGAGCCCGACGACTGCCGGAATCCCCAGCGACCGGGCCAGGATCGCCCAGTGAGACGTCCGGGTCCCCTGGTCGGTCGCGATCCCCACGACCCGGGCCGGGTCCATCTGAACGGTGAGCGAGGGGGTCAGGTTGCGTCCGACGATGATGATCGGTTCGGTGCTCTCGTCCTCCCAGGCCTGAGGGTCCGGAAGCTCGAGCAGTCGATGCAGCAGGCGCACCTGCAGGTCCTCGAGATCGTTCAGCCGATCCAGGACCATCGGATTCGACGTGCGTCGCCAGAGGTGCTGCAGCTCGAGCATTCGCCAGTGGAAGGCCCTCGAGGCCGGCAGGCGGTTCTCGGCGATGTACTGGACCGTCCCGTCCACCACCTCGGCGTCGTCGAGCATCAGGATCTGGGGATCGAAGATGCGGGCCTCCATGTCGCCCAGGCGATCCGCCGCCTCGCTCTGGATCCGCTCGAGATGGGCCTTCACCTCGGCGCGGGTGCGATGGAAGCGCTCGACCTCGGCCTCGACCTCGTCCAGGGGCAGAGTCCGATGCGGTACGTCCGGGATCGCCCAGTTGAGCAGGTGGACCTTCCCGAAGGCGATCCCTTCCGACGCCGGCAGGCCGTCGAGGGTCACACTCATGGCTCCTCTCCCGCCTCGCCGAAGCCGTCTTCGACCAGGTCTCCGAGCGCCTCGAGGGCCTCCTCGGAATCGGGCCCCTCGCCTCGAATCGTGAGTTCGGCCCCCTGCTCGGCGGCGAGCATCAGGACACCCATGATACTCTTGCCGTTGACCTCGAGCCCGTCGCGGGCAAGAACGATTTCGGACTTGAAGCGTCCGGCGAGCTTCACGAACGCCGCAGCGGGCCTCGCGTGCATTCCCATGCGGTTCGCGATGCGGACGCGTCGTTCCTGGACCGGAGTTTCATTCATCGACATTCCCGTGCAGTGTAGGATGTAGGTCCGACAGGGTCAGGGGCCACCGAAGAGCGGAGCCAGCCCGAAGATCAGGACGACAAGGGCAAGGGCGAACGCAGCCGGCAGGGATCCCGAAAGGGCCATTCCCCTGCGCTGGCCGATGGCGACCAGGATCCCCCCCGCCGCGATCCAGGGGAGCGGGCGGTCCAGCCACTCGACAGCCACCACCGCCAGCACCCCCGCCACCACGCCTGCGAGCACCACGGCCGCACCTCTGGCCCGCTCCGCCCATCCACCCAGATTCGCCCGCTGAAAGGCCAGCGCCACGGCACGACCGTGCCGGAGCCCGACCCCCGTCCCCCACCACCGCAGGCCCAGGTGGAGCCCGTTATACAGAGCGAGAAAGAAGACCACCGCGCCTACGGGGGCGCCGCCGAGGATCCACACCGTCCCGCCCAGGAGGAGGGCAGCGGGCAGGCCTCCCGCCCAGACCAGGGCGTCGCCCATCGCACCCAGAGGGCCCCGGAGCGCCATCCGGAAGCGGTCCCGCTCGTCCGGCGTGGCCCCGGCGCGGCGCATCGCCTCGAGGGCTCCCATCGCCACCGAGGCGAGGTACGGGTGGCTGTTGAAGTGCCAGCGCGCACCCCGGTCGTCCGGCGAGTCGGGCTCGGTGCCCTCGGTGGTCGCACGGGAGCCCCCGAGCCCCCACGCCAATCCGGTACCCAGCAGATCGGTAGGGTTCCACGCGGCCTGGATCAGAAGTGACCGCAGGGTCAGACGAAGCCTCACGATGCGGTCCCCGCCGGGGTGATCGCGAGCGCGAGGGCGACTCCCACGAGCAGCCCCGCTCCGAGCAGTATCAGAGGTCGGTGCGTATCCGGGCGACCCGAACGCGAGGCCGCCATCCCGCTCAGCGAACCCAGGCCCAGCAACCCGGCCAGGACCAGGAGCGCGATGGTCTCGGGGGTAGGCAGAGGCCATCGGGCACCCGCGAACTCGATGATCCCCCCGATCCCCGCCAGCGTGACGACACCCAGCCCGATGGCCGTGAGCGCGATTCCACGGAGGCCCTCGAGTCCCAGCGCTGTGAACTGGGCCCTGGCCAGCTCCCCTTCCCCCCCACCTCGCGCCCAGGCCCGGGTGGTGACCCGATCATTCAGCCGGCGCTGCTGCACCGTGCTCCGTCCCCCGACCCAGGCCCACACGATCCCGAGAGCGACACCCAGCGCGATAAGGCCGCCGGTCGCATCGGGAGCCGAGAGCGCGACGGCCACGGCGGGAACGGCCGCGGGCCCGGGCTCGGGGACCACCACCCCCCCGACCGCCAGATTTCCCAGGAAGAGCAGCTCCAGGATCCCCCCGACGATCGCGCCGGTCACGGGGTCGCCCAGGACCGCCCCGGCCAACGTCCCGCTGACGAAGGCCCGAGACACCATGAACTGCCCGAACGCCGTCACGTCGAGGGTGGCCCAGGTTCCTAGTCCGACCAGGAGAATCCACTCGGTCGGGGTCATTCGCCCGGGTCCAGGAGTCGATCGAGTCCCGCGGGCGGGGTACTCGGCAGATCCCGGGCCGTGACCAGGGCGCCGGCCTCGTCGAGCCGGTGGATCGCCTCGACGTCGGACTCGTCCAGGTGCAGGTAGGTCAGAACCCTCCGCCGCCCCGGCGCGTCGTGCAGCCCCCCGAGGTTGACCTTCACCCCGTCCAGGTCACCCCGGGCAGAGAGGGCGGCCATCGCGGGAAGCGAGCGGGTGAGAAGGACCGTGACCTCCGACGCGTTCCGGAGGCCCTCGAGTTCGTCGAGTGCCGCCTCGGTGGTCAGGAAGCTGGCCCGGACCCCCGGGGGCAGTCCGAGTCGATACAGCTCGGTCTCCCACTCGCTGGCGGCCAGCTCGTCGTCGACCACCAGGTAGTGATCCGGCTGAAGCACACTCCCCCACCCCACGGTCACCTGCCCGTGGATCAGCCGTTCATCAACCCGGTACAGTGCGATCGGCATGGTCGTCGCGTCGTTCGAGAGAACGGATCGAGGACCGCCCGCGCTCGGTGAGCCGCTCCACGAGCTCATCGAGGGGCAGCTCCCGATGAAAGATGAAGTCGAGCAGCATCGGCAGGTTGGTCCCGAAGAGCACGGTGCGGTTGCCCGGGTCGCGGCAGATGAAGCGGGCGGTGATCGCACAGCTTCCCGACGGCATGTCGGTGAAGATGATCGTGGGCCCCGGACCGGCCACCTCGAGCACCGCCTGCAGAAGCGCATCGGGGCTCTTCCCGTCGTTCGAGACCGCCACCAGGGCGTCCGGGTCACCCCCGGCGATCCGCCGGACCGCGTCGACCATCCCATGGCACATCGAGCCGTGGGTGAGCAGAATCCCGCGCGCCGCCTCCACCGTCGAATCCTCCCCGCCGTCACTCATAGTCTTCCTCCAGATATTCTCCCACGGGAAGCATCGCGCCCTTGAGCTTCCGGTCGAAGGCGGCGGCAGAGTCGACCCCGGAATACTTGAGAAGATGGTTCATGGCGACCACCTCGGAGATCACCGTGATGTTCTTTCCCGGATTCAGGGGGATCGTGACCCGCGGAAGCTCGACCCCCAGGATCTCCATGGTGTCGGCATCGAGACCGGTGCGGGTGTAGGACCCGTCCTCGCTCCATTCGTCGAGCTGGACCACGACCTCGATCCGCTTCTGCTGACGGATCGCCCGCACCCCGAACAGGGCAGGCACATCGATGATCCCGACCCCCCGGATCTCCATGTGATGCTTCTGGAGCCGGTGGCCCGTTCCGATCAGGACATCGTTTCCCCGCTGGCTCACCATGACCAGGTCGTCGGCAACGAGACGGTGCCCTCTCTCGACCAGGTCGAGCACGCACTCGCTCTTCCCGATCCCGCTCTTTCCCATAAAGAGGAGGCCCACCCCGTAGACATCGGCCAACGACCCGTGGACCGAGGTGTTCGGAGCCAGCTCGACCTCGAGAAACGGCTTCATGCGACGATAGAAGTCCTTGGTCGAAAGCGGGGTCACGAAGACCGGGATCCCGCGGGCCCGGGCCTCCTCGAGAAGCGCCTCGGGCACCTCCTGGCCCTTCGTGACGAAGGCCGCCGGGAAATCCTGCGAGAAGAGGATCCGGAGTCGATCCCTCGCCACTTCGGGATCGAGCCCCTCCAGGAATGTCATCTCGGTCTGTCCCAGCACCTGCATCCGCCCAGTCGGGAATCGGTCCACGAACCCGGCGAGCGCCAGTCCGGGACTCGACATGTCGGGGTCGAGGCACTCCCGTTCGAGCGAGAGCTCGGGGGTCAGCAGCTCCATCGGAAGACTCCGCCCCTTCACGCGGGCGATCCGGTCCACCGAAAGGGTGGGAGTGGGCAAGGGCTACTCCACGCTCGCTTCGGGGCGCCGTTCGGAATCCACGACGTCGGCGATGCGCGGGCCGCGGTGATCCGTGACCTGGCTCCGGCCGCGCGTCAGGATCCGCCGCATGCGTTCGAGCATCTGGTCCAGCGCAGGCCGGAACTCGGTGTCCTGGCCCCGCGCGACCGCCGGCGTCGCCCCTTCCCGGATGAGGATCGCCTCGACCGACTTCCGATGCCCCTCGGCCTCGAAGATGATCTCGGCCGACTGCAGCGAGGGATCGAAGCGGGAGAGCTTCTGCAGCTGCTCCGTGGCACGGGTCAGGACCGGCGCGGGAACATCACACTTTCGTGCCACTGTCTGGACTCGCATCACACCTCCATCGGGATCGGGGGTCAACGGATCGGACTCACCATATTAGGCCGGGCGCCCGGTACGCACCACCATGCCCTCGAGGGAGCGGCCCATGGTCTCGGCCATCGCGTCCCACGAGAACCCCTCGGCGAAGCGACGGGCCTCGGTGGACTGCCGGTCGCGTTCCCCGGAGTCCGAAAGCAGCCGTTGCAGGGCGTCGGCCAGCGCCTTCACGTCTCCGTGGGGCGTGAGGATCCCGGTCAATCCGTCCCGCACCGAGTCCCGGAGACCGGGAGAGTCGCTGGCCACCGTGGGGGTCGCGCAGGCCGCCGCCTCGAGGTTCGCGATACCCCATCCCTCCTTGGGTGATGTACATACATGTACCCAGGCCCGCCGCAGAAGCTCCCGCTTCTCCTCCTCGCTCACGAAGCCCAGAAAGCGCACCCGATCCGTCAGTCCCAGGCGATCGGTCCGGGCCTCGAGCGGAGTCCGATGGTCGCCCTTCCCGGCAATCAGGCAGCGTACCTCGGTCCCGCGCCGGACGAGTTCGGCGACCCCCTCGAGGATCAGGTCGATCCGCTTGTACCGCTTGAGCCGTCCCAGGTACAGGAGGGTGGGCTCCGAAAAGCGCGGGGTGTCCGGATCCGGGTGGAACCAGTCCAGGTCGATCCCGTTGGGGATGACCTCGAGGGGGCCCTCGAGTCCCCGGTCCCGAAGGTCCTCGCGGGTGCTCTCCGAGACCGCGATCGTGGGCACGCCCCGGTAGACGCGGGGAATCGGCCGCTCGAGCAGCCAGGTCGCCGCCGCGAGGGGGAAGGCCGCCTCCTGAAAGGCCGTGCGCCCGAAGAGGTGGTGCACCACCAGCCCGACCGGCACGGGGCTCCAGAGCGGTGTGAAGAGCGGCACCTTGTTCAGGTCCTCGACCAACAGGTCCACCGGACGCTCGGCGAGGATCCGGCGCGCCTCGCTCCGAGCGCGGAGCCAGTGCGAGTGCCGACCGCCGACCCGGTGAACGCGGATCCCGTCGACCTCGTCGAACGACGGCGCGTCCGCCCACCCCGAGCAGACGAGCTCGATCGTCCAGCCGGCCGAAGCCAGCCGCCCAAAGATCTCGTGAAGGTGAATCTCGGCCCCCCCGGAACGGGGGTTCAGCCGATCCTGCCAGTTCAGGACGAGGAGTCGCACGTGCGGTACACGGCATCGAGAACGCCATTGACGAACCCGGCCGACTCGTTGCCCCCGTAGCGCTCGGCGAGCCGCACGGACTCCTGGATCGCGACGGGACCCGGCACGTCGGGGCTGAAGAGAAGTTCAGCCGCCCCGAGCCTCAGGATCGAGCGGTCGATGCGCGAGAGCCGGTCGAGACGCCAGTTGCGGGTGGCCCCGGTCAGCGCCTCATCGATCTCGGCCTCGTGGTCGTCGAGCAGGGTCAGGATCCTCTGGATCATGGGCAGCCTCGACTCGGCGATCCTCCGGGTCCGCGCCACCCCGGCAAGGACATCGTGCAGGGGTCGCTCCCGGTCCTCGGCCTCGTGGCGATAGAGGATCTGCAGGACCCAGGCCCGGGCCCGGCTCCGGTCGATCCGGTCGCGCGCCGCCAGCTTCTCCCTCGGGGCGCCCGTCATCGGAGCGCCCGATAGAGATTCGCCATCTCGATCGCGGCCACGGCGGCCTCCCAGCCCTTGTTGTCCGCCCAGTCGTCCGACTGCGAGCCGGCCCGGACCAGCGCCTGCTCCAGGGTCTCGGTCGTGAGCACCCCGAAGATCACGGGAATCGAGGCCGTGATCGCCAGGCTTCCCAACCCCCTCGAGGCCTCTCCGGCCACGAAATCGAAGTGCGGCGTCTCGCCCCGGATCACGCAGCCGAGTGCCACGATCCCGTCGATCCCACCCCGCTCCACCAGGCGCGCCGAGGCGGGCGGGAGCTCCCACGCCCCCGGCACCCGATGCACCTCGATCGCCTCTTCGGCCACCCCGTGGTCCAGAAATCCCCGGATCGCCCCCTCGAGGAGGGCCTCAGTGACCACCGGGTTGAACCGGGCCACCACGATCCCGTAGCGGTGTCCGGTCCCGTCCGAATCGGATTCGACCATCAGATATGCCCCAGCTTGTGTCGCTTGGTTTCCAGGTACCGGGCGTTGTACTTGCCCGGGGTCACTTCGAGCGGCTCGCGGCCCGACACCTGCAGGCCGTACCCCTCGAGTCCCACGATCTTCTTCGGATTGTTCGTCAGGATCCGGATCCGGCGCAGCCCCAGGTCCAGCAGAATCTGGGCCCCGATCCCGTAGTCACGCAGGTCGGGCTTGAAGCCCAGGCTCGCATTGGCCTCGACCGTGTCCTCTCCCTTCTCCTGCAGCTCGTAGGCCCGAAGTTTGTTGTGGAGGCCGATCCCGCGTCCCTCCTGGCGCAGGTAGACGACCGCCCCCGTCCCCTCCTCCTCGATCCGCTCCATCGCGGCGTGCAGCTGCTCCCCGCAGTCGCAGCGCATCGAGCCGAAGACGTCGCCCGTGATGCACTCCGAGTGCATGCGGACCAGCACGTCGTCGAGCCCGTCCAGATCGCCCTTCACGAGGGCCATGTGCTCGCGGTCGTCGAGCGTGTTCTCGTAGCCGATCAGGCGGAAGTCGCCGAAGGGAGTGGGCAGGTGGACGGTGGCCACCCGCTGCACGAGCCGCTCCTTCGACAGGCGGTAGGCGACGAGCTGTGCGACCGTGATGAAGCGCAGGTCGTGCTCCTTCGCGAACGCCTCGAGCTCGGGCCGCCTCGCCATCGAACCATCGGCGTTCAGGATCTCGCAGATCACACCCGCCGGTGGCAGCCCCGCCAGGCGGGCCAGGTCCACGCTCGCCTCGGTCTGTCCGACGCGACGAAGGACCCCCCCCGGCACCGCGCGCAGGGGGAAGATGTGCCCGGGCCGCCTCAGGTCGGCGGGGGTCGACTCCTCGTCGACCAGGATCTCGATCGTCTTGGCGCGGTCCTGGGCGCTGATCCCGGTCGTGACCCCGAAGCGGGGGTCGGCGTCGACCGACACCGTGAAGGCGGTCCCGTGCGGATCGGTGTTCGTGTCCGTCATCGGGGGCAGTTCGAGCGCGTCGGCCCGCTCGGGCGTGAGGGTCACGCAGATCAGGCCCCGCCCGAAGCGGGTCATGAAGTTGATCAGTTCGGGAGTGGCCGCCGACGCCGCGCAGACGAGGTCTCCCTCGTTCTCGCGGTCCTCGTCATCGGCCACGATCACGATCTTTCCGTCCCGTATGTCCTGCAGAGCGTCTTCGACGTGATCAAAGGGCATCTGAGTGCCTCGGTTTCAAGAGCTGGAGGGTCGTTCGAACCCGACCCGGCGGAGGACGGTACCCACGTACTTTCCGATGAGGTCCCCCTCGACATTCACGGGGTCCCCGGGCTCGAGCGTGCTCATGGTGGTGTGATTCCAGGTGTGCGGGATGATCCCGACCGAGATCCGGTCCGGCTCGCCGAGCTCGTTCACCGTCAGGCTCACCCCGTTCAGCGTGATGGATCCGTGCAGGAGGGTCAGCTCGTGCACCTCGGTCGGGATCCGAAACTCCAGGATCCAGAACTCCCCGTTATCTCGAATCGACATGAGCTCACCGACCCCATCCACATGCCCCTGAACGAGATGGCCATCAAGCCGCCCCCCCAGGATCATCGCCTTTTCCAGATTGACCCGACTCCCCTCGGCGTAGCCTCCGGCCCGCGTTCGCCCGAGCGTGGTCCCGATCGCCTCGACCTCGAAGGCGGAGTCCTCGACCCGGACCGGGGTCAGGCAGGCGCCATCGACGCTGATCGAGTCGCCCGGCATCACCCCATCCAGAAACCCCTCGGGAGTCCCGATGGTGAAGGCGCGGATCCGGTCCCGCTCCCGGACCCGGGTCACGACCCCGACGGCCTCGATGATTCCCGTGAACATCACCCCACCTCCGTTTCGTCGCAGTGGTCCCACTCGCACCAGATGTCGGCCCCCAGCCGCATTGGATCCCGGGCCGGGCGCCACTGCGCCTCGGCGAAGGGGGGTGCGGACACCGCCCCCGGACCGAGCGAGACCGGAGCGGTGACCAGGATCAGCCGGTCCACGAGCGAGGCGTCGAGGAGCGCCCGCCCCCACCCTGCCCCCCCTTCACAGAGGAGCCGGTCGATCTTCTCTTCCCGCAGACGGCACAGGAGGGCCCGTGGGTCGAGTCCGGTCCGGTCTCCGGGTACGGGAAGGACCCGGATCCCCTCCATCTCCTGGCTGCGGGCCTCGGCCCGGTCCTCGCGCACGGCCACCCATACCGGCGGCGCCTCGGGATCCAGGAGCGATCCCGGCGAATCGGCCAGCCCCGAGGCTCGCGCCCTGCGAAACCAGCCGTCTCCCGGATCGACCACCACCCGGATCGGGGGGGTGCGGGGCTCGAAATCCCCCCGGACCGTGAGCCGGGGCGCATCGGCGCGGACCGTCCCCGCTCCCACCAGGATCGCGTCCATCCCCGAGCGGAGCCGGTGAACCCGGGCCCACGCTTCGGGTCCCGAGAGCGGGGTCGGGCGATCGGCACTCCGGCTCACTGCCGCGTCGAGCGAGATCGCCAGCTTGAGCACCGTCCAGGGACGGTCGGTGGCCCGGTGGAAGAAGCCCGGGTTGATGGCCCGTGCTTCCACGTCGGAGTACATGGGGCCGGTCACGCGGACCCCGGCCTCCCGCAGCGCCCCGGCCCCTCCCCCCGAGTGCTCCCCGGGGTCCTTCGCCCCGAACACCACGCGAGCCACGCCGGCCGCCACCAGGGCGTCGGTGCACGGCGGCGTCTTTCCCTCGTGCCGACAGGGCTCCAGCGAGACGAACGCGGTCGCCCCGCGGGCACGCTCCCCGGCGGCACGGAGCGCCTCGACCTCGGCGTGCGGCCCGCCGAACTCCCGGTGCCAGCCCTCGCCCACGACCTCGTCTCCCGCCACGACCACGCACCCGACCATCGGGTTCGGGTGCACGCGGCCCCATCCCCGCTCCCCGAGCACCCGCGCCCGGTCCAGGTGACGTGCATCCTCGCCATCCATCAATAGGTGATCCGCACGCTCAATGCTCCGGTCAGGCCGGAGGTCGGATCGGAGTAGGGCCCGGTGCCCTGGAGGCCCTCGCCACTCCCGGACGCCGGGGTCCACCCGAGTTCGCCCGTCAGCTGCGTCACCACCCAGGTCCGGTTGAGCCCCAGGAAGTAGGTGCTCCGCGAGGCGGGCAGGGATACGGCCCCCGAGGCGAAATCCTGGCCGCCGACCCGGGCTCGGGCCCGCGCGTCGCCTCGCATGCGATCCCACTGGACCCCTCCGGACACCCCGATCTCCCACAGGTCCTTGCCCACCACCGCCCGCAGCGAACTCACCCGGGGCTGAATGCGGGCCTCGGCGCGCGGCTCGGCCTCGCCCCGATAGTCGAGGGCGCCCGCGCGACGGTGCATGAAGGTCAGCGTGACCCCGGGAAAGGTGAACGACTCCCGCAGCACCCCGACCCTCACGCCGGCCCCGAAGCTCGCGACCCGGCCCGAGACCCCATCCATCACCGGAACCGGGAGGATGCGGACCTCGCCCACCAGGTCGACCGCCCCCATTCCCCCCACCGTCGGGGCGGGGGCGAACCCTTCGAAGACCCCCGCCACCACGCTGAGCCGGGGAGCCGCGGCCACGGTGCGCCGTACCCGGCGCTGCCCGTCGGTCAGATCGGGGCGGCGAAACGAACTCCAGCCCAGCCCGGCATCCACGATCCACCGGGGCGACCCCTGGAGCCGGTTGCCCGCCGTGCTGGGAGAGGCCGGGACGGGCCCCCCGGCCGCCATCACCAGCCCGTATCCGTGCTGGAGCGCCAGGGCCGCGAGGGCGGCGTCGGCGCAGGTCGTCTGGACCGCCGCGGGCCCTCCACCGGCGCACGACGAGGCCAGCGCGGCAGCCCCCTGCCCGGCCGCCGGCTGGGCCCACAGGAGCCCGATCAGCGCCAGGATGAGGAGCCCGACGCGGCGCGCCGGCTCAGACTCGCCGGACACCGGACCCCTCCTCGATCGCCCCGATGACCCAGGCGTCCTCTCCCCGCTCCCGAAGCCGACCCAGCACGGCATCGGCCTCGTCCGGAGCCACCAGCGCCAGCATGCCGACACCCATGTTGAACACCCTGAACATCTCGGATTCCTCGACCCCGCCCATCTCGGCCAGCGACTCGAAGATCGGGGGGATCACCCAGCTCGACCGGTCGATCACGGCCCCGAGCCCGGGGGGAAGGATTCGGGGCAGATTCCCCTCGATGCCGCCCCCCGTGATGTGCGCGAGTGCCCGTATCGAACCCTGGTTCAGCTCCCCCTCGAGCACGGTCAGGTAGCTCCGGTGCACCCTGAGGAGCGCGTCGCCGACGGTCTCTCCGTCCAGCCCCGGCATCGGGTCCGACACCGAGAGCCCCCCGCGATCAAAGACGATGCGACGGGCCAGGGTGTAGCCGTTCGTGTGGAGCCCCGACGAGGGGATCGCGATCAGGACATCGCCCGCCTCGACGCGGGAGCCGTCGATCAGCGCACGGCGCTCGACCATCCCCACGATGAAGCCCGCCAGGTCGTACTCCCCCTCGTCGTAGAAGTCCGGCATCTGCGCCGTCTCGCCACCCAGGAGGGCGCAGCGGTTCTCGGCGCAGGCCAGGGCCACGCCCCGCACGATCTCTTCGACCACCCCTTCGGCGACCTCTCCGGTCGCCAGGTAATCGAGGAAGAAGAGGGGGCGGGCCCCCTGGACCAGGATGTCGTTCACGCAGTGGTTGACGAGGCACTGCCCCACCGTGTCGTGGCGTCCGGTCAGGAAGGCGACCTTGAGCTTCGTGCCGACCCCGTCGGCGCTCGACACCAGGACCGGCTCGAGCGCCTCGGGCGGGACCCGGTAGAGCCCCCCGAACTGGCCGAGCTCCGACAGGGTGTTCGGGTCACGGGTGGACTCCAGGAAGCCCCGGATGCCCTCCTTGGCCCGCTCCGCCTTCTCGAGGTCCACTCCCGCACTCCGGTAATCCATCGGATCCGACATCGCTCAGCCCTCCCCTGGTTCGTCGTCCGACTCCGCCCGCTCCATCCGCTCGGGGGCATCCAGCCCAAGGAGGGTGAGCGCGTTGCGAAGGACCACCCGGATCGCCCCGGTCAGCGCCAGCCGCGCCGCCCGGAGATCGGGATCGTCGACAAGTACGGCACCGCCCGGGTTGCGCGCCGGGTTGCCATGATGGTACCACGCGTTGACCTGCCCGGCGGTGTGCTCCAGCCAGTCGCAGGCCAGGTGCGGCGCGCGGTGTGCCGCGGCCCGCTCGACCAGCTCCGGGAAGGATCCCAGCTGCTGGATGAGCTCCCGCTCGATCTCGGATGAGAGGAGCTCCAGCGAGGCATCCGGGTCCGGCGCCGCCCCCCCCGCCTTCCGCAGAATCGAGCACACGCGGGCGTGGGCGTATTTCGCCTTGTACACCGGGTTCTTGTCCGATTCGTCGGCCGCCCAGTCCAGGTCGAATACCAGGTGGGCCTCGGGCTTGCGCATCAGGAAGAAGTACCGCGTCACGTCGCGCCCGACCTCGTCGACCAGGTCGCGCAGCGTCAGGTAGTCACCGTCGCGCTTCGAGAACTTCACCTCTTCCCCGCCCCGCTCCACCGTGACCATCTGGTGCAGGACGTACTCGGGGTAGCCCTCGGGCAGCCCCAGGGCCCGAAGGCCGGCCCGCACCCGGTCCACCGTCCCGTGGTGATCCGAGCCCTGCACGTTGATTGCTCGGTGGAACCCCCGCTCCCACTTGGTGACATGGTACGCCACATCCGGCAGGAAGTAGGTGGCCGAGCCGTCGGACTTGATCATGACCCGATCCTTCTGGTCGCCGAACTCCGTCGTGCGCAGCCAGACGGCGCCGTCCTTCTCGTACACGAGTCCGGACTCCCGCAGGCCCTCGACCGTGGTCTCGACCCGCCCCTCGGTGTAGAGCGACGACTCCAGGAAGTACCGGTCGAAGCGCACCCCGAAGGTATTCAGGTCGAGGTCCTGTTCGGCGCGCAGACGCGTGACGGCGAACTCGCGCATCCGCTCGAGCCCGGCACCCTCGGGGTCGTCCAGCCACCGCTCGCCCTCCGCCTCGGCGAACTCCGCAGCGATCTCGGAGACGATCCGGCCGCGATACCCATCCTCCGGCAGGGGCATCTCGCGACCGAAGTGCTGGTGGTAGCGGGCCTGTACGCTCAGGGCCAGGCGCTCGATCTGCCGGCCCGCGTCATTGTAGTAGAACTCCCGGCTGACCCGGTTGCCCGCCCACTCCAGGAGCGAGGCCAGGGCGTCTCCCAGCGCGGCCTGCCGGCCGTGCCCCAGGTGCAGGAGTCCGGTCGGGTTCGCCGAGACGAATTCGACCAGGACCGGGGCCTCGTCCGACACCGCCTGCCGGCCGAAATCGGCGTCCTCCTCGAGGATCGTCGCGACCGTGCGGGTCACGGCGTCGGTCGAGAGCCGGAAGTTCAGGAACCCCGGACCCGCGACCTCGACCGAGGCCACACCCGTCTGCGCCCCGGTCGGGAAGGCCGCGGCGATCTCCTCGGCAATCTGTCTGGGGGACCGCCGCAGGGTCGAGGCGAGGGTCATGGCGACATTCGAGGCCCACTCGCCGTGGTCCGGGTCCTTCGGTCGTTCGAGATGGATCGAGGGGGGGGAGGCCCCCATCTCCTCCAGGATCACCGAAAGGCTGGATCGGATCTGCTCCTGCGGCATCGGGATCAGTCTCCCGAACCGGAAGACGATCCGCCACCCGTCGCTCCACCCTCGGGCTTCTTCTTCGCCCCATCGGTCCCGGCTTTGCCCTCCTTGCCGGAACGGTCGGCCTTCGCGGCGGCCCGGTACGAGTCGGACCGATAGTCGGTGATGTAGAACCCGGAGCCCTTGAAGAGGAATCCCGCGCCCCCGGAGAGGAGGCGTTCGGCGGCCTCCCCGCACTCGGGGCACGAGGCCACCGGTTCATCGGACATCTTCTGGAAACGTTCGAACTCGTGCCCCTCGGGGCATCGGTATTCGTAGGTCGGCATGGCTTGAGTCTGCGAGGAGTCCTGGATCCGGAGCCTGTAAAGATAATCAGCCGCCCGGCTGGTACATACCCCATTCCGCACGCAGGGCGTCCGAGATCTCGCCGAGCGTCGCGGGGGCCTTCACGGCCTCTAGGATGAGTGGCATCAGATTCCCGGATCCCCGCGCCGCCCGACGCAGGGCACCCAGCGCCGCCTCGACCTTCGCCGGGTCGCGCTCGGCGCGCAGCCTGCCGACCGCGCTTCTCTGCTCCTTCTCGAGCGAAGAGTAGTCGGTCCGGTCGGTGGGAATCGTCGGCTCCTCCTCCTGGAAGGCATTGACCCCGACCACGGTGCGCTCCCCGCTCTCGACCTCCATCTGGAATCGATACGAGGCCCGGTGGATCTCCTCCTGCATGTACTCGACCGCCAGCGCGGCGCCCCCCAGCTCGTCGATCTCGTCCAGGTAGCGGCGCGCCTCGGCCTCGATCCGATTGGTGAGGTCCTCGATGAACCAGCTTCCGGCCAGGGGATCCACCGTGCGCGGCACCCCCGACTCATGCGCCAGGATCTGCTGCGTCCGGAGCGCGATGCGGGCGGACTCCTCGGTCGGCAGGGCCAGGGCCTCGTCATACCCATTGGTGTGCAGCGACTGGGTGCCCCCCAGGACCGCCGAGAGGGCCTGGGTGGTGACCCGGACCACATTGTTCAGCGGCTGCTGAGCCGTGAGGGTCGAGCCCCCCGTCTGGGTATGAAAGCGCAGCCGGCAGGCCCGATCCGAGGCGTCCCATCGCTCGCGCATCAGGCGGGCCCAGAGCCGCCGGGCTGCCCGGAACTTCGCGATCTCTTCGAAGAAGTCGTTGTGGGCCGCGAAGAAGAAGGAGAGCCGCGGCGCGAAGGCCTCGACCTCGATTCCGGCCTCGACCGCGCGCTTCACGTACTCAAGCCCGTTCGCGAAGGTGAAGGCCACCTCCTGGGGCGCGGTCGAGCCCGCCTCGCGAATGTGGTAGCCTGAGATCGAGATCGTATTCCAGCGGGGGACCTCGGCCGCGCAGTACGCCATCACGTCGGAGATCAGCCGAAGCGACGGGTCGACCGGGTAGATGTAGGTGCCCCGTGCGATGTACTCCTTGAGCACGTCGTTCTGGATCGTCCCCGACAGCGCCTGCCCGGAGACCCCCTTCTCTTCCGCCACGGCGACATAGAGCGCCAGGAGGATCGCCGCGGTGGAGTTGATCGTCATCGAGGTCGACACCTGGCTCAGGTCGATCCCGTCGAAGAGGGTTCGCATGTCCTCGATCGAGTCGATCGCCACCCCGGCCCGACCGACTTCGCCCGACGCCATCTCGTGATCCGAGTCGTACCCCATCTGCGTGGGCAGGTCGAAGGCGACCGAGAGCCCGGTCTGACCCCGCTCCAGCAGATAGTGGTAGCGCTCGTTGGTCGAGGCCGCGGTCCCGAAGCCGGCGTACTGGCGCATCGTCCAGGTCCGACCGCGATACATGCTGGGGTATACGCCCCGAGTGTACGGGTACTCGCCCGGAGCTCCGAGGTCATCAGGCTCGATCGTCACGTCGTCGGGCCCGTAGACGGGGTCGACGGGGAGTCCCGAGTCCGTGCGCTGTTCCTCGTCGCTCATCCGTCGTCCTCCGGCTCCTCGAACTCGATCAGAAGCTGACCCTTCTCGACCGCCGTCCCCTCGGAGACATGCACGGCCGAGACCCGGGCCGGGGCGGCCGCCGTCAGCTCGTTTTCCATCTTCATCGCCTCGACGATGACGAGCCCGTCCCCCTCGGCGACCCGGTCCCCGACCTCCACCTCGATGCGCAGGACCAGCCCCGGCATCGGCGCGGTCAGCGGAGAGAGTCCACCGGCGCCTCCAGCCGCCATCCGGGCGGCACGAATTGCCTCCTGCCCCCGATCCAGGACCTCGGACTCGTGGCGCTCCCCATCCAGATCCACCCGCCAGCGTCCCTTCCCGTTTCGCGTGGCGATGAGCCGGTGCGTGCGGGCAGCGGCCCTCAGGGTACGCACGGGGTGGGCCCGCCCCCCCTGGAGCTCGGCCTCGACCGGCTCCCCATCCACCCGAATCTCGGAGCCGTGTCGCTCGACCCGGAGCCGACGGTCTCCGATGTGTACGAAAAACTCCATCGTCATCTCTCCTCGGATCCGAGGGCTTCCAGTGTGACCACGGTCTCGACGTGCGGGGTCTGCGGGAAGAGGTCCACGCCCTGCACCCGAAGCAGGCGCATCGCCCCTTCCAGCCGCGCGAGATCGCGGGCGAGGGTGGCCGGATCACAGCTCACGTAGATCAGTCGGGCCGGGGGCTGGGCCGAGAGGGCCTCCATGACCCCTTCCTCGACACCGGCGCGCGGTGGGTTCAGGATCACCCGATCGGCGGGGAGGCCCTCGGCGATCCGGTCCTCGACGCGGCCTTCGAGGAATTCGAAGCCCTCGACGACCTCGGCCCTTCCCATCAGGATCGCCTGCGGGTCGAGCTCGATTCCCACCGCCGAGGCCCCGTGTCGGGCCAGCCGGCGCCCGTACACCCCGAACCCGCAGTAGGCGTCGAGCACCCGCAGCCCGCGGGGTCGCCCCACCTCGCGCAGCACGATGTCGTGAAGGTGCTCGGCCGCGTCGCGATTCACCTGCAGGAAGGCTCCCGGACGGATGGGGATCCGCTCTCCGTACCAGTGCTCGAAGAGGGCTTCCTCGCCGGCGACAAGGACCGGGGGGTCCCCCTGCTCCGGCGCCGCCCAGACGGCCCGGAGGCCCTCGATCTCGTGGACCAGCGCCGCGGCGTCGCCCCCCTCGACACCCCCCTCGACCAACAGGAACCCCGTCCCGTCCGAGAGGCTTCGCAGGGTCAGCCGAAGCCGTCGACCGTCGGGAAGCCGGGCGGCGCCCGGACCCCAGCGATCCCGCAGCTCGTCCCAGAGCGCTCCGAGCGAGGCCTCGAGGAGCCGGCAGTCACCGGCGAGGTCGACGATCCGCCCCGGATCCTCGAGCGCGTGGAAGCCGGCGTACACCCGGTCCCCGCCCCCGCGAACGAGCGAGAACGAGGCGCGGTTCCGGTAGCCGAACTCCCGCGGCGATGCGTGCATCTCGATCGCCGGAAGGGCCTCGAGGCCCCCGATACGGGTCAGGGCATCGTGGATCCGGGTCTGCTTGGCTTCGAGCTGGGTGGTGTACTCCATCTGCTCGAGGGTGCATCCCCCGCAGCGGCCCGCGTAGGCGCAGGGAGGCTCGCGCCGCGCCGGGCCGGGCTCCACGACCTCGAGCAGGCGTCCCCTGGCCCACCGCTTCTTGCTCTTCGTGAGTTCGATCCGCACCCGGTCTCCCGGCACGGTCCGGTGGATGAAGACGGTGCGCCCGTCCGGCAGCCGGGAGACGCCGGCGCCCTCGGAGCTCAGCCCCTCGATCTCGAGGATCGGGCCGTCCTGCATCAGCGAGCCTCTCCGTGCGGAGAAAAGACACGCTGCCAGTCACTGCGCGCTCGACCCCCGGATCCCGCTCCGATTCTCGGGGGCGCCAGTTCGCGACGGCGCTCCTCCTCGAGGAGCACGGCCGCGGCCGCGGCGAGGCGAAGTTCGGAATCCGTACGCTCAGGGGCCCGGGTCAGCTCCGGATGCTCCTCGAGGTAGCGGATCGAGAGATCTCCCGCCCGAAAGGCCTCTTCGGCCATCACACGGGAGTGGAAGGTAGCGCAGGAGTCCACCCCGACGAGCGCGAACTCCCCGAGCGCCCGACGCATGCGCTCGATCGCGCCCTCTCGGGTCGGAGCCCAGACAATCAGCTTTCCGAGGAGCGGATCGTAGTGCAGCCCGACCTCCATCCCCGACGTGACTCCCCCATCCCAGCGGACTCCCGGCCCTCCGGGAAGCTCCAGGTGCCGGATGAGGCCGGTCGAGGGCAGGAAACCCTCGTCCGGATTCTCCGAGGTGATCCGGCACTCGATCGCGTGCCCCTCGAAGGTGATCTCGTCCTGGCTCCAGGGGAGCCGCTCGCCCCGGGCCACCCGGAGCTGCCACTCGACCAGGTCGATCCCGGTGATCAGCTCCGTGACCGGATGCTCCACCTGGATCCTCGTGTTCATCTCGAGGAAGTAGAAGTCGCCGTCCTGCCAGAGGAACTCGATCGTCCCCGCTCCCGCGTAGTCCACGGCGCGAGCCGCCGTGACCGCGGCCTCGCCCATCCGCCGACGGGTCTCGGCATCCAGCGCCGGCGAGGGCGCCTCCTCGACGAGCTTCTGGTGGCGCCGCTGGATCGAGCACTCCCGCTCGCCGAGGTGCACGACGTTCCCGTGCGTGTCGCCCAGGACCTGGATCTCGATATGGCGGGGGCGCGTCAGATACTTCTCGATGTAGATCGACCCGTCCCCGAAGGCGCTCTCGGCCTCGCGGGCGGCCGCCTCGAAGGAGCGGCGGATCTTCTCGGGGTCCTCGGCGACCCGCATCCCCTTCCCGCCCCCCCCGGCCGCGGCCTTGAGCAGGACCGGATAGCCCATCGACGCCGCCACCTCCTCGGCCTCATCCGCACCCGAAAGGGGCTCCGTGGTGCCCGGCA
>SLBA01000185.1 GCA_007126575.1 Gemmatimonadota bacterium
AGGTGGCGGAGTACTCGAAGGAAAAACCCTGCTCGCACAAAGCATTTCGGAAGCGCATCCAGGTGCCGGTCTCGCCGGAGCTGGCGCCCCGGTGCCCTTCGTCGATCAGCACCAGGTTGTTGTTCTCGAAGGCATCGACGGCGACTGTCTTGTCACCCATCTCGTCGATCGTCGCGCCCGTGGGGCCGATGAAGACGAGCCCCGCCTCGGTCACCGCCCGGGCGAAGGGCGCCCGCTCGGCCAGGAAGCCGTAGCCGGGGTGGATCGCCGCGGCCCCGGATCGGGCGGCCACATCGAGGATCCGGTCGACGCGCAGGTAGCTCTCGGACGAGGGCGCCGGCCCCAGCCGCCAGGCTTCGTCGGCCAGTCGGGCGTGGGGGGCGTCGGCGTCGGCATCCGAGTACACGGCGACCGAGCGGATGCCGAGCTCCCGGCAGGCGCGAATGATCCGAACCGCGATCTCGCCGCGGTTGGCGATGAGGACGGACTCCATCAGCGGGTCCCGGGTCAGGTTCGAAGGGTCTTTCGACAGCCCTTCAAACTACGACGGGAGGCAGGGTCTCGTAACCCCCCCGTCAGTACCCGAGACCCTGCACCCGCTCGAATTCGGCGATCGCGTTCAGGTAGTCGATGATCGCCCGCAGTTCGCTGAGCCGGATCGAGGTGAGGTTGTCCTGGGCCGCCACGACCTGGAAGTTCGTCGAAGCCCCCACGTTGAATCGGGTCAGCTCCGCCCCGGCACTCCGTTCGGCCGCCTCGCGGCTGCGACGCGCGGCCTCGAGCTGAAGGAAGCTGTTCGTCACCGCCATCCCCGCATTCGTGACCTCGGTGGTCACCGCGAGCTCCTGCGACTCCAGCGCCATCTCGGTCTGGCGGACCTGAAGGCGGGCTCGCTCCAGGTTCAGTTCCGACGCCCGCGTCCCGAGTGGATAGCTGAAGTTGAGCTGGAGGTTGAAGGTCGGGGTGTCGAAGTTCGCAATCGACGAGAGCCCATCCGTGTAGCCTCCGGGCTGGACGAGCCGGGGCTCACCGCCCAGGCCCTCGCGCTCGAAGACATCTCCCCCCACACCCTGCAGCGAGTATGACGCCGTCAGGTTCAGGTTGGGGCGGACGTTGTCGCGCGTCACCTCGAGATCCATCAGCGAGATTTCGCGCTGCATGGACTGCTGGATGAGGTCGGGACGGTTCTGGAGCGCGGTCCGGATCGCCGCATCGATGTCGACCTCCTGCTGCTCGAACTCCGGCAGGTCGACCGGGTTCACCGTCACCGCAAAGATCGGGTCGTCGGCCCCCGACGCAAGGAGGCGCTTGAAGTTCAGCTCCTGCGTGCGCCACTGAATCTCGGCATTCAGGAGCGCCTGCTCGGCGCTCGCGACCTGCGCCTCGGCCTGCGCGAGCTCCATCTCGACCATCGTGCCCTGCTGCACCCGGATCCGGTTGTTCTCGAGCAGCTGCCGGGCCTGAGCCAGGCTTCGCCGCTGGATCTCGATCTGCTCGATCTGGGAGCGGAGGTTCCAGTAGGCCACCCGGACCTGCGCGCTCAGGTTGTCGATCTGGTTGCGCAGCTGCACATCCGAAATCTCGCGCTGCATCTCCTGGGTCCTCAGCGCGTTGCGCTGGTTGTCGATCCGGCGCCCCTGCAGGAGCGGCTGGCTGTAGCTGAAGCTGACCGTCGAGTTGTAGCTGGGGTTGCGGGTGGCGAAGATGTTGTCCGTTGCCGTGCGCGCGTTGTTGAAGTTCGCGTTCAGCTGGCCCCCGTACCACGGCATCGGCTGGCCCAGCGAGACGTTGAAGGTGTGACGATCGGTTGTCGTCGTCCCTCCCCCTTCGAGCTGGCTGGTCGACTGCGAGGTGGAGCTGTTGTGCCCCAGGCTCGAGGTCAGCGTCGGGTTGAACGCGGTGCGGGCGGCACGCAGCGTGTACTCCTGCATCTGCGGCGCCAGGCGGGCGCTCCGCAGATCCAGGTTGTTGTCGAGGGCGATCTGGATCGCGTCGTCGAGCGTCATCGAGATCAGCTCGCGCCCCTCCTCGAGCGGGGGCTGCGAGGTCCCCACCACGTAGGGGTCGGACTCCATCCGGTCCTGTGCGGCCAGAGCCATCGGAACGGCAAGGGCGAGCAGGAGAACAACGAGGGCGATTCGGGAGGGGCGATCGGTTGTCATCGTCATGAATGCGTGGAGATCAAAGGGTAAGTCCGACGTGCTTGGAATAGAGAAGGCGGGGTGACCGCCTTCGTTAAATGCTCATGGATCAACCTTCGGGACCGAGAATGCGCTGACGGAAGGCCTGGAAACCTTCGACCTCGGTCAACTCGCCGTCCATGACCGCGATGATCTCCTCGGCCTCCCGCCACTCGGCCTCGAGGGCGTCCGTCTCGGCGCTCTGGTCGAGGACGATTCCGAGGGCGACTCGCTCGTCCCGTCGCATCTCGCCGAGGGGGACCCCGATCCTCCCCAGGCCGCGAAGGAACGCGGCGCCCCCACCGACCTGGTCGAGCCCCTCTCCGGCCCGCTCTCCCAGCTTTCGCGCCTCCTCGCCCGAGTCCAGGATCCCGAGCCCCATCCGGAGCGCCGGGCGGGCCTGCGTGAGGGGCAGCCGGACGCGGGTCCCGCAGTGCGCACAGGGGGCCTCGATCGTCGCCGCGGTCCGGGAGTCGCCCCCCTCGGTACCGGGTCGGAAGGTCACGTCCTGAAAGTCCCATGGCTGCAGGGGCATCGGGGCGCCGCAGGACGGGCACTCGGGCGCGAAGGGCACCGAGGCGAAGGCGAGGGTCAGGGGCTGCGCCTGCTCCATGAAGGGCGAGGCCAGCCAGTGCGTCGGCCCGTCCCGTCCCCCCACACCACCCATGGGCCCGGTCAGACCATATGGGTCGTACCCCTCGAGCGGGGCCGGCGGAAGGGACAACAGGAGACGACGGAAGAATCCCGGCCGCGGTCCGAATGCGGGGAGTCGATCGCCGTACCGCCACCCTCCCCACTCCGCGAAGGGCGGGGTGCCCACCCGCACGACCTCGCCGTCATCGACCTCGATCAGGGCCAGTTGGTCGCTGCGGAGCCTGACCCGCCCGCGGTCACGAACCGCGCGCTCCCACCCCTCGAGGGTCTCCCACCGAAGGGGAAGCGGCACGGGATTCCAGCGAAGGCAGCGACCGCAGATCTCCCAAAGTCGCCCCTTGTCCGGGTCATAGGCATGCCGGCGCCCCGAAACCGGCGCGTCGGGCACGCCCTCTCCGAGTTCGTCGCCACAGAAGGCACAGTGTCGCATCGAGGCTCCCTCAGAGAGGGATGTTCCCGTGCTTGCTCGGAGGATTGCGGTCGCGCTTGTTGCGCAGCATGTCGAGGCCCGACACGAGTCGGTCCCGGGTCTCCCGTGGATCGATCACGTCGTCGACATACCCTCGAGCAGCCGCGATGTAGGGGTGGGCGAACTTCTCCCGGTACTCCTCGATCCGGGCCTCGGTCGCCGCCTCGGGGTCGTCCGCGTCGGCGAGCTCGCGCCGGAAGAGGACCTCGACGGCACCCTTGGGTCCCATCACCGCGATCTCGGCCGAGGGCCATGCGAAGTTAAGGTCCCCACGGATGTGCTTCGAGTTCATCACGTCGTAGGCGCCACCGTAGGCCTTGCGCGTGATCACCGTGATCTTCGGGACCGTCGCCTCGGCGAAGGCGAAGAGGAGCTTCGCCCCGTGACGGATGATCCCCCCATGCTCCTGCCCCACCCCCGGCAGGAACCCGGGCACGTCTTCGAACACGACCAGCGGGATGTTGAAGGCATCGCAGAAGCGCACGAACCGCGCTCCCTTGACCGACGCGTCGATATCGAGCACCCCCGCCAGGACCGCGGGCTGGTTCGCCACCACCCCGACCGCATGCCCACCGATGTGCGCGAATCCGACCAGGAGATTGCCGGCGTAGTCTCGATGCACCTCGTAGAACCGGCCTCCGTCCGCCACCGCCCCGATCACGCCACGCATGTCGTAGGGCTTGTTCGGGTTGTCCGGAACCTGCTTGAGGAGGGCGTCCGCCGACCCTTCCGGCGGTTCCTCTCCCCCTCCCTCGGGTGGGCCCTCGGCGTTGTTCTGCGGGATGAACTGGAAGAGCTCTCGGACGGCCTCGAGCGACTCGGGCTCGGAATCGTGCGCGAAGTGTGCGACCCCCGAGGTCCCCGCGTGCACGTCGGCGCCCCCGAGGCCCTCCATGTCGATGTCTTCGTGCGTGACAGTCTTCACCACGTGGGGTCCGGTCACGAACATGAAGCTCGTCCCCCGTACCATGTAGACGAAGTCCGTGATCGCGGGTGAATAGACGGCCCCTCCCGCGCAGGGTCCCAGGATGACCGAGATCTGGGGGATCACACCCGAGCTCAGGGTGTTGCGCAGGAAGATGTCGGCGTACCCACCGAGCGAGACCACGCCCTCCTGGATCCGGGCTCCCCCTGAGTCGTTCAGCCCGATGATCGGCGCACCATTCTTGACCGCCATGTCCTGGAGCTTCACGATCTTCTCGGCGTGCGTCTCCGACAGGGATCCCCCGAAGACCGTGAAGTCCTGCGAGTAGACGTAGACCAGGCGGCCATGGATCGTCCCGTAGCCGGTCACCACCCCGTCGCCCAGGATCTTTCGATCCTCGAGCCCGAAATCGGTCGAACGATGGGTGACGAAGCGGTCGAGTTCGACGAAGGAGTCCTCGTCCAGAAGCAGGTCGAGCCGCTCCCGTGCCGAGAGCTTGCCCTGGTCATGCTGGGCCCGCAGCCTCTCCTCCCCTCCCCCCATCAGGGCCCGCTCTCTCAGCTCCTGCAGCTCGGACAGCCGTTCATCCATCGACATGGATCTGGTCTCGCTCCCGCTTCAGTTGGTCAGTGGAACCCGTGCGCCATTCTGAAGCCGCACGGGGAAATGGGTCCGGACCAGCCGGCCGTCCCGCACCGAGAAGGTGCCGGTCGCGCCCTCGAAGCCCTCGATCCGCCGCATTCCCCGGATCACGTCCTCGGAAGCGTTTCCACCTCCGAGTCGAGCCCCCTCGATCAGGAGGAGTGCGGCATCGTACCCCAGCGCAGGGACCGGATCCCGGAGCGTCCGGCGGAAGTGCCCCTCGTAGCCGGCGACGAAGCGATCCCATCGCGGCCCGTAGCCCTCACCCGCGTGCGGCGCGACGCTCAGGATCCCGTTCGTCTGCGAGGTCGGGAGGTTCGAGAGCGTCTGGTCGGAGGCCCATGCCGAGTTGCCGAGGATCGGTATCTCATCCTCGAGGTCCTCGCCAAGGAAGGCGAGCTGGGCCGCCATCACCGTGAGGTCACCGGGGGGGGCCAGCACGACCAGCGCCTGCGGCCGCTCGCGTTCGATCTGCGTGATCTGGTTCCTGAAGTCGTTCGCCCCCGCGGGGTACGACAGGGTCTGGACCACCCGTCCCCCCTCGGAGCTCAGCGCCTCGCTGAACCAGCGCATCTCCGCCTCTTCGTCGGGGCTCCGGGAATGGAGGACCGAAACCGAGCGATAGCCCTGCGAGACCGCCAGTCGGGCCAGCGCCCGGGTGGCCTCTGGGTCCACACCCGTCAGGGAATAGATCCCCTCGCGCGCACCCGAGGGGAGATCGGACGTCGGCGAGATCATCGGGACATTCGTCCCCCCCGCGCGAGCCGCCTCGCGAAAGCCCACCGGGCTGACCGGCCCCACCACCCCGAAGGGCCTCGACGCACCGAGCGACTCGAGCGCCCGGGTTGAGGCGGTCCCGACCCCTCCATCCTCCTCCCTGGCGAACTGGACGGCCCCGCGCACCCCATCCTCGAGAAGCGCGACCTCGATCCCATCGCGAATCTGTTCGGACAGGCCCCTGAGCGAGGGGGATCCCTCGAGAGAAAGGACCGCACCGAGGGTGCCGATCAGACCCTCCCGGGCATCCACCTCATCCTCCTCGACCGCGCGAAGCCGCTCGAGCTCGCGCGCGTCCGGATCCAGCGCCCGGGCCGAGGCGACCAGCTCCAGGGCCGAGTCCCGGTCCCCGATCAGGATGCGCCGTTCGGCCAGTTCGGCCTGGAAGACGGGGAGGAGCCACGGGTGCCGTGGAGCTTCGTCCAGGAGCTGGCGCAGGAGCGGATCATCCATTTCCCGCGACAGTGAACGCGCCCGCTCGAGCCCCCTCACGCGGACGTTCCCATCCAACGCTTCCGGAAGCTCGAAGAGCGCCTCGACCCCGCCCCCCAGATCTCCATCGATCCTGAGTTCCGCGATCACGAGTCGGGCTTCGTCCACCGGATCCCGCTCCGGCTCCGCCAGGCGCAGAAACTCCTCGGCCGCCCGGAGCCCCTCGCCGAACTCCCCTAGCTGCCCCTGCGCGCGGGCCTCGAGCAGGAGGGAGCGGGCGGAGCCCTGCGCCGAGGGATAGCGGGTCTGGACCTCGCGAGCACGGGCGAGAGCCCCTGCGGCGTCTCCATCGTCGAGGAGTCGCTCCGCCTCACCCAGGAGTCGCGCCGTGGCCGCATCCGCCTCCGCCCCGGCCGTTCCATCCCCGATCGAGGCGCCCTCGGCCACGGTCGGTGCGGGCGGTTCCGCCGGCGGGGTGCCGACGAGCGTACAGCCGGCGAGCGAGACCATCGCCACGACGACGAGGATCAGCCGCAGGGGTGCGGTTCCAGAGAAGGCTGGCTGCATCGAAGGTTCTCCAGGGAGCGCGGTTCAGCAAATTCGAAAGCCGCCCGGGCGTCAACGCCCGGGCGGCCCGGATTCCGGAAGTGACTCCGGACTCTACCCCGCAAGAGGGCGAAGGGGTGCAGCTGGGCTCAGGACTCCGCTTCCTTGACGGTCTCGGCCTCATCCGCCTCGGCCACGACGTCCGTCTCTTCCTCGGCCCCATCCGCCTCGGCCACGACGTCCGTCTCTTCCTCGGCCCCATCCGCCTCGGCCACGACTTCGACCTCTTCCTCGGCCTCGTCCACCTCCTCCACCTCTTCCTCCCGCGGCGGCTTGCGCTCCGGTGCGGTCAGCACCTCGAGCACGATCCGGCGGTTGGCGGCGTCGGACTCCAGCACCTTCAGGTCGACCGGGTCGCCCGCCTCGAAGTATTCCTCGAGCTGCTCGGAGTTGTCCACCGTGGAGTGCGAGGCGGGCACGAAGCCCTCGATGTCGTCGCCCAGATCGACCACCACACCCTTGTCCTGGACCCGCACGACGGTCCCGTCGCACTCGACGCCGGGCGCGAAGCGCACCGAGATCGCGGGCCACGGGTCATCCTGCAGCTGCTTGATCCCGAGCGAGATCCGCTTGTTCTCGGCATCGATGTCGAGCACCTGCACCTCGAGATCCTGTCCCTTCTGCACCTCTTCGGAGGGGTGCTCGACCCGCTTCGTCCACGACATGTCGGAGACGTGCACGAGTCCGTCGATCCCCGGCTCGATCTCGACGAAGGCACCGAACGAGGTGAGGTTGCGCACCTTCCCGACCAGCTTCGTGCCGGTGGGATACTTCATCGGCAGCGAAAGCCACGGATCCTCTTCAATCTGCTTCATCCCGAGCGAAATCTTCTCGTCGTCGGAGTCGACCTTGAGGACCACGGCCTCGATCTCGTCGCCGATCGAGACGAGCTTCGACGGGTGACGGATGTTGCGGGTCCAGGACATCTCGGAGATGTGCACCAGCCCCTCGACACCCTTCTCGAGCTCGACGAAGGCCCCGTAGTTCGTGATCGAGACCACCTTTCCGCGGACACGGGCCCCGACCGGGTACTTCCGATCGATCTCGGTCCAGGGATACGGAAGGAGCTGCTTGAGCCCGAGCGAGATCCGCTCGCGATCCCAGTCCACGTCGAGCACCTTGATGTCGAGCGCCTCTCCGATGTTGACCACCTCGGAGGGGTGACCCACGCGGCCCCACGACATGTCGGTGATGTGGAGGAGTCCGTCGAGCCCGCCGAGGTCGATGAAGGCACCGAAGTCCGTGATGTTCTTGACCGTACCCTGACGGACCTGGCCGACCAGGAGCTCCTTGACCAGGGTGTCGCGCTTCTTCTCGCGCTCGGACTCGAGGATCACACGGCGCGAAACCACGATGTTCCGGCGCCGCTTGTTCAGCTTGATGATCTTGAACGCGTAGGTCTCGCCGATCAGGTCCTCGATGTTCGGCACCCGGCGCAGTGCGATCTGCGAGCCCGGGAGGAAGGCATCGACGCCCATGAGGTCGACCGTGACACCACCCTTGATCTTGCGGGCCAGCGTTCCCTTGACCGGCTTTTCGGCGTCGTGCGCCGCGCGAATCTTCTCCCACACCCGCAGGAAGTCCGCCTTCCGCTTCGAGAGGACGACCACTCCGTCGTCATCCTCGAGGCTCTCGAGCAGGACCTCCACCTCGTCGCCCACCTCGAGCGCGTCCGGATCCTTGAACTCGTCGAGCGAGACCGAACCCTCGGACTTGAAGCCGAACTCCAGGATCACCGAATTCTCGGTGAGCTTGAGGATCCGCGCCTGGACGATGTCTCCTTCCTTGACGTCCTGGAGGTCATCATCGAACTCGGCGAGCATCGACGCGAAGTCGCCTCTGGACATGTCCAGATCTTCGTCGCCGTACGGGTCCATCGAAAGTTCGGGGGAAATGCCCACGCGGGGCGCCTCGCGGTCTACCTCTTCAGGGTCGACGGTCACGACGGCGGACGGGTCTCCAGCGATGTCCTCGAGCGAGGCCTCGTCGGTGGAGGGCGTGGTGGGATCGGATTCGGTTGATTTGGTCATGGGGAGCTTTTCTCTCCTCACGGTCCCGGACGGGATGTGAGGGCCGGCGGAGGGATGTCCCTCCTGGTGAATGACAGGGTGCCGAGGCGCCGAAGCGCTTGCGGCAGAGAACTTCAAAAGTACCGAAGCCCTTGCGGGCGGGTCAACCCCATCCGCGGACCGCTTCGACCACCCGCGCCACCTGTTCCTCGAACGAGAGCCCGGTCGTATCGACCTCGATCGCCCCCTCCGGACGCCGCAGCGGCGCGATCTCGCGGGTCTCGTCCTGTCGATCCCGATCGGCCAGCCGCTCCGCCTCGCGCCGCACGTCGCGCCTGGTCGGGGGCTCCGCACCCTCGTCCTGCAGAAGCCGCCGCCGGGCCCGTTCCTCGATCCCGGCGGTGAGAAAGACCTTCACCGCCGCATCGGGAAAGACCACGGTTCCCGTGTCCCGCCCGTCGACCACCACTCCCCCGCCCTTCGCAGCCGCCCGCTGCCGCCGCAGGAGCCAGTCGCGGACCGCCGGGATCGTGGCCACCCCCGGCACTCGGCGGGTGACATCGGGACTCCGGAGCTCCCGGTCGACCACGATGCCGTCCATCTCCACATCGAAGCGGGTCCCCGAGGGGACGAGCTCGATCTTCATCTCCTCGAGCTGGGCCAGCTTGACCTCGGACCACTCCTCTTCGGGAATCCCGCTGCGCAGGAGCCCCAGCGTCACGGCGCGAAAAAGCGCGCCCGAGTCGAGATGGCGGTAGCCGAGGGCGCGGGCGACCGCACGGGCCGTCGAGGATTTTCCCGACCCCGCGGGCCCGTCGATCGTCACCACGGCCATCGGCCCCGTCACCCCAGCGCCTCCCAGAACCCCGGATAGCTGATCTCGACCAGCGAGGGGTCCTCGATCTCGATCCGATTCCCGGGCAGCGCCCCCAGGACCGCGAAAGCCATGGCGATCCGGTGATCATGGTACGTTGCGACCGAGCCCTCGAGGGGACGCTCCGAGCCCGTCACGGCCAGCCCGTCCGGAAACTCCTCGACCTCGATCCCCAGTCCCCGCAGATTCGACACCAGCGCATGGATCCGGTCCGACTCCTTCACCCGAAGCTCCTGAGCTCCGCGGAACACCGTCCGCCCCCCGGCGCGCGATGCCACCGCGGCGAGGATCGGCACCTCGTCGATCAGCGACGGAATTTCGGCCGCTCCGACCGTCGTGGCGCTCAGAGACCCCGCGCGGACGACCAGGTCCGCCACCGGCTCGCCCACATCCCCATCCAGACCCCGCGTCGACTCGTACCGGATCCGGGCTCCCATCCGCTCCAGTACGGGAAGGGCGCCGGTGCGGGTGGGGTTGATCCCGATCTGCTTCAGCCGGAGTGGATCTCCCTCCCGCAGCAGGCCGAGGGCGATCAGGAAGATCGCCGACGAGAAGTCTCCCGGCACATCCATCGTGAAGGGAGAGAGCGTCCAGCGCGAGAGCCCGGCCGGAGGAGCCGGCAACGAGACCTTCCACCGCGAACCGACCGTCTCCTCGTGGATGGGTACGCCGGCCATCCGCAGCATCCGCTCGGTGTGATCCCGGGATCGGTCGGGCTCGCTCACCGTCACCGCGACCCCGGCGGCCAGCCCCGCCAGGAGGAGCGCGCTCTTGATCTGCGCCGACGCCACGGGCGTCCGATACTCCAGGGTGTGACGCACGCCCGACTCGACGCGAACCGGCAGCCTCCCCTCCTCCCCCTCCTCGCGGAACTCGGCCCCCATCGCACTCAAGGGCTCGGTCACACGACGCATCGGCCGGGAGCGCAGCGAGTCGTCGCCGGTGAGCGTGGCCCGGACCCCGGCTCCCGCCAGCAGTCCGAGCAGGAGGCGCGCGGTGGTCCCCGAGTTGCCGCAGTCGAGCGCTCCCCCGCCCGGCACTCTCAGCCCGTCGATTCCGACGCCCCGGAAGGTGAGGAGCCCGGCATCCTCCGGCAGTTCGGGCAGCTCCACCCCGAGGCGGCGAAGCACCGAGCGGGTCGACCGGCAGTCGGCCCCGGGTAACAGTCCGGTCAGCCTATTCTCGCCCTCGGCCAGCGCCCCGAGCAGGAGGGCCCGGTGGCTGATCGATTTGTCCCCGGGTACGCGGGTCACGTCTCGTCCTCGGCCACTCGCCAGGCCCGGGTCCGTTGCATGAATTCGACGACCCGGTCCACATCCCTCCTCGCGAGCAGGTCGCCCACGACCTGCAGCGCCCGCGTCACCGAGGTCAGTCCCGTCCCGGTCACCGGCGCCGACGCCCGCAGCAGGTCCTCCCACATCTCGGGATTCGAGCCCGCAAGGCGGGTCATGTCCCGGGCGCCGGGCCCCATCTGCTCCGGGGTGAAGCCCGCCGCGTGAAGGGCTCCCGCGAGCGCGTTCGCCACCAGCTGCGGAAGATGCGACACCCAGGCCATCATCCGATCGTGCTCGGCCGCGTCAATCCACTCCGGGGTCCCCCCCACCGCCCTCCAGAGGGTCTCGACCGGGCCCCCGTCACCCTCCCCGCACAGGTAGACCCGGGCATCCTGAAACAGCGTCGCACTCGACGCCGCGAAGCCCGAACGCTCCGACCCACACATCGGGTGCGCCCCCACGAAGCGGTCTCCCAGCCCCACCTGGCGAGCTCGCTCGACGACGGGCGCCTTCAGCGAGACGACATCGGTCACAACCGCGTCGGGACGGATCCGGGGCGCGTGCTCCTCGAGAAGACCGAGAGTCACCCGCAGGGGGGCCGCATAGACCACGCATCCCGCATCCCCCACCAACCCCTCGCCCCCGGCATCGAACCGGTCGATCACCCCGTCCTGCAGCGCCCGAGCTCCCGTCAGCGGGTCGGGATCGATCCCCATCACCTCGACGTCATGCGCCCGCAGCGCCCGCGCCAGGGAGCCCCCCATCACCCCGAGCCCCACGATCAGGATCGGGGTCCGAAGGGTCGTCATCGGCCCACCGTCCGGATCCGGGCGACCGGTTCGAAGACGAAGAGGAGGGGGACCTGCTCGAGCACGGGATCCCGGGCGGCGAGCGAGGTGAACAGGAGCTCCCGCTGCCGGTGATCCTCAAGCCCCAGGAAGGGGACCCGCAGCGTCAGGAGTCCGCGAAAGGCGCCTCGCGAAGGGTAGCGTGCCAGGCTCGCCTGCGTCCACTCCCCGAAGATCTCGCGGGCCAGGGCGAGCGCCGCCCACTGGGCCGCCCGCCTCTCCCAGTGCTCCCGGCTCTCCTCCCGGACGTCCCTGCGTTCCTCCCATCCGGGCCCCATCACCTCGGGGTCCTCCGCCTCCCAGATCACGTCTCCTCCTCCTGCTCGTATTCAAGTTCGATTTCGAGTCCGTCACGGGCGACCACCGCCTCGGGAAACACTGCACGGGCTTCCCGTTCCAACGGGGTGGCATTGGCCGAATACCGCGAGGACAGGTGCGTGAGCGCCAAGCGCCGGACGCCCGCCTTCAGCGCCACCCCCGCGGCCTCGGCCGCCGTCGAGTGACCCGTTTCGCGGGCCCGATCCGCCTCGTCCGAGGCAAAGGTCGCATCGTGGATCAGCAGGTCGGCCCCGGCCGCGGCGGCTTCGACCTCTTCGGAGGGACGCGTGTCGCCGGTGTAGACCACCAGGCGCCCGGGGCGGGGCGGTCCGACCACGTCATCCGGACGCACGGGTCCCTCGGCCCCGTCCACCGTCTCGCCCCGGTGCAGCCGCCCGAAGAGCGGCCCCTCGGGCACGCCCAGCGCCCGAGCCCGCTCGACATCGAAACGGCCCGGGCGGTCGTGCTCACGCAGGCGATACCCCACCGCCCGGGTCCCGTGCCTCACCGCGATGGCCTCGATATCGTACTCGTCGCGCACCACGCGCTCACCGGGAACCATCTCGCGAATCGGAACGTCGAAGGGCAGCCGCCCCTGCCCCAGGAAGATCGCGGTCTGGAGCAGGCTCTCGGAGCCCGGGGGGCCGTGGACCGGGAGGGGGTCCGTGCGCCCCTGCAGCGCCAGCGTCCGAAGCAGGCCGATGACCCCCAGGAAGTGGTCCGCGTGCATGTGGGTGATGAAGATCCCTTCCAGACTGAACCCCGTCCCGTACCGCATCATCTGGCGCTGGGTGCCCTCTCCGCAGTCGAAGAGCCAGTGGTCCCCCTCACGCTGGACCATGAGGGCGCTGACGTTTCGGGCCACGGTCGGGCGAGAGGCGGCCGTTCCCAGGAAGGTGACTCGGATCATGCGGACGAGGGCTCGGGAAGCAGTTTTCGGACCGTCGGAAGGTAGCGGCTGCCCGATCTCGATCAAGCCGCTCCGGTATCAGTTGACCTGCACCGAAACCGCGCTCGAGAAGAGCGTGGTCCCCACGACCCCGTCGATCGCACCGGGCAGCCAGGTCTCGGCCCCCAGGTCGAAGGTCACCTCGACAGTCTCATCCCCCGTCAGGATCATCGTCGCGTTGCGGGTCACGGGCACCCGGTCTCCCGAGCCCAGCTGGACCCGGACCGTTCCATCCGGCGGCATCGCGAAGCCCGGGGGGGCGTCCGTCAGCTGCACTTCGACGCGCGTGAAGATCAGCCGGGCCTGCGAGTACGTCCCGGGTGCAAGGCTTCGGCGACCCAGCTCGATCCGACCCGAATCCTCCCCCAGGGTGAAGGTCAGCTCCTGCGCCGAGCTGGTCACATCGGTCCAGAATCCCCCGTCATCCTGGATCAGCGCGACGACCCTGACATCGACGTCCCCCGCGAACCCCGCCAGCCCCATCGCATCGGTCACCGGCCCCCCGCCCCCGGGCCCCCCCGTGTTCTGAAGATAGACCCGCACCTCGGCCCCGGACGAACCCAGCTCCCCGCACCCGGCGAGCCCCCCGAATGCGACGAGCAATCCGACCGCCATCAGCCCTCTGCAATAGTTCACCTTCATCGTACCTCTCCTCTGTAATGGACCCCTGGATCAATCATCCTACCGCCGCCCCGCCGCCGGTCCGCGCTGCAGCTTCTCCTGCTGCTCGAGGTAGGGTACTCCCTCGGTGATCCAGGCCGGCGCCTCGGCTCCCTTCAGGTAGTGGTTGAACCACTCCAGGGTGCGTCGGTGGTAGTCCTCCTGGTTCGGTCGCTCCGCCAGCGAGTGGTTCTCGCCCTCGTAGACCAGGAGCACGAAATCCTTCGCCGCCCGACGGGCCGCATTGTAGAACTCGACCCCCTGGTTGAACTCCACCGCCCCGTCCTCATCGCCGAACATCATCAGGAGCGGGGTGTCCATCGCCTCGATATGGTGCACCGGCGAGTTCAGGCGGTACGACTCGAAGTCCTCCCACCACGGCACCTCCATCCTACCCTGCGAAATCTCGAAGATCCGGGCGTCGGTGCTCCCCGTGTTCCAGTAGAAGGAGAGGTACATCGAGACGAGGTTCGTCAGCGGGGCCCCGGCGACCGCGGCGGCGAAGCGGTCCGTCTGCGTCACCGCGAAGGTGGTCTGATACCCACCCCACGAATGGCCGGTGATCCCGATCGCCGACTCGTCGATCATTCCGGTCGCCACCGCCGCATCGACGGCGGGGAGGATCGACTCCATCGCCGAAAGCCCGGGATTCCGCGGGCGATAGACGATGTCGGGCTGAAGGACGAAATACCCGTTCTGGGTGAAGGCGCGGGTATTGTAGGCGCTTCGGTCGGACGGGTTGGTCCAGCCGTGCAGCCCCTGGGAGAGTCGCTCGTAGTGGTACACGATCATCGGATACTCCCGACCTTCCTCGTAATCGGCCGGGTAGTAGAGGGCGGCCTGGAGCGGCACACCCCAGTCATTTTCATAATCGACCAGCTCCGAGCGGCCGATCCGGAACTCGTCGATGAATGCGTTGCTCTGGACCACCCGTCGCGGGTCCCCCCAGTCCCCATCCACCACATGAAAGGCCGGCGGTTCGTCGTAGCGCTGTGTCATGTAGAAGTGTGTCGTCTCGTCGTCGGCCCGCGAGAGGCGGCTGATCATCCGGTCGTCCCAGATCAGGCGCTCCACCCGGCCCGGCGCCTCGATCCGGCCATATCCAGAGCGCTTGGTCCACTCCCCGTAGAGGGAGACCAGGTGAGGCCCATCCGCCGGAAAGGCCGGCTCGTCCCAGTCCAGCCGAACGAGCCGGTGGCGGACCTCGTCCTCGGCCCCCACCGTGAGCCGCTCCCCTCCGGACCCGTCGGCCGCCACCTGCCAGACATCGTACTCGTCATAGAGGAGGACATCCCGATCCCCCTCCACCCAACCCCCGAGTCCGTGGGGGGGCTTCTGCGGGACCACGATGTCGCGGTTCTCGTTCGTGAACGTGGTGGGCAGCGATTCGGTGATGTTCCGGATCTCGCCGGTCGCGAGCTCGATCGTGTGCCAATGATCATCCCTGAAGAAGATCGCCCAGGTCGCCTCGGGGCTCACCCCCGAGAAGAACTCGATCTCTTCGGCCAGGAGCCTCCGCTCCCCGCTCGAGCCATCGACATGATAGACGTCTCGGTAGATCGGTCCGAACATCCGGGCCAATCCGTGCGGCGTATCGTCCTGCAGGATGGCCCCGGTGTGATCGGGGAGCAGCGAGATGGTCTCTCCCGAGTCCCCCCCGCCGAGGAGGACGGGGTCCATCCCAAGCTCCCAGCTCAGGATGTGGCTCCGGTTGCGCTCCATGTTCGCCCGCACCCGCTGCTGCGGCACGGGATCGATGTCGCGCGAGTGCCAGATCTCGAGGCCGGGCACCGAGTCCGCCCCGTTGCCGTTGCCGTTGCGTTCGTCCTCCTCGCCCTCGTCCTCGTCCTCGACCTCGACCGGGTCCCGGGGCTGCACGCCGACGAAGATCCGGCTCCCGTCATCGGCCCAGGTGATCCCCCGCACCGTCTGAATCCCCAGCTCCCCCTCGACGGCGCCGTCGAGGACCTGCCGGTCACCCTCGAGGGCATCCCGCCACGCCAGGACCGTGTAGATCGTGTCGCCGCGATCCTCATCCACATCCCGCCTGAAGACCGCCAGGTCCAGGCTCTCGTCCCGCCAGCTCATCCCCGAGAATCGGGCCGCATCCGTGTGCAGTGTGCGGATCGCTCCCGTCTCGGCATTGAAGAGGCGGATCCCGTTGCCCGCCATGTCGTTCGCGTCGATCACCATCCCGAGAATCGGGTGGTCGTCCGCCCACGAGGCCTGCGCCACATTCCCGAAGTTGACATCGATGCCCGTATCGAGCTCCCGGACGATCACGTCGCGCCCCGAACTCTCCCGATCGCCTCCCTGCGGGGGGTACCGGTTGAGAAGGACGAATCGCCCGTCATCGGAAAAGGAATGCCCCTGAACCTTCTCGATCTTCGTCTCCTCGCCGGTCTCCATGTTCACCAGAAGGAGGTCGTTTCGGACCGGGGTGTTGTCCCGCTGCAGCCGCCTGCGCTCCTCCTGAGGGGGGCCCGTGACCACCGCCATCCAGGCCCCCGCGGGGGCGATCGAATGCCCGGTCGCCAGTTCGAAGACGCGGGCCTCTCCTCCGTCCAGGGAGACCAGTCGGACCTCGCCGTCGTCATCCACCCGGGAGACCGTCACGGCCAGATGCCGTGCCTCCGCCGAGAAGGAGGCCTGCCCCAGCGATTCGAAACGCGCATAGTCCTCCGGGGTGATCAACTGCATCCCCTGCAGCCCGATGGGCATCAGGAGCAAGAAAAGCGTGAGGACGCTGGGCACCGCCCCCGGGAATCGAATCGTCATGAACCCTCCTGATCTGACATTGTTACATGGAGCCCCTGTACCTGACGCCGGGGATTCCGGTACCATCCGGCATCAACTTCTGGAGACAATAGGTGAAGACACTTCAGCCCGACAGACCCGCCGTCATCCGACGGGAGGATCCCGACCGCTTCCTTAACCGGGAGCTTTCGTGGCTGGCCTTCAACGAGCGGGTGCTTGACGAGGCCTCGAACGAGGATCACCCCCTCCTCGAACAGCTCCGCTTTCTGTCGATATCGGCCGATAACCTGGATGAGTTCTACATGGTGCGGGTGGCCGGGCTGCGAGCCCAGCTCCGTGGCGAGGTCACCCGTCGCACCCAGGACGGTCGCACGCCCGCGGGCCAGCTTCGCGAGATCCGCACGGCCTCGGTGACGCTGATGAAGCGTCAGCAGGAGCGCTGGATGAGCCTGCGCAGCGCCCTCGAAGCCGAGGGGGTGACCGTGGTCCCCGCAGGAAGCCTCACCGAGCGGGAGGCGGGCTGGGCCCGATCCTTCTTCGAGGACCAGCTCTTCCCCGTCCTCACCCCGCTGGCCTGCGACCCGGCGCATCCCTTCCCCTTCCTGCCGAACCTGGGATACGCGATGGCGCTCTCGCTGGTCCGCCGCGACAACGGTTCGCCGATGACGGCCCTCCTGCCGATTCCGGCGCAGGTGCCCCGCTTCATCCGCCTGCCGAGCCGCGAGGTCCGCTTCCTTCGGGTCGAGGAGCTCCTGGGATCCCACTTCGAAGAGCTCTTCCCCGGCTTCTCCCTGCAGGAGCTCGCCTACTTTCGCGTGATCCGTGACTCCGACGTCGAGATCGAGGACGAAGCCGAGGACCTCATGCGGGAGTTCGAGTCCGCGCTCCAGCGCAGGCGGCGCGGCACCGTGATCCACCTTCGGGTCTCGGCCGGAATCTCACCGTCGCTCCGAGACTTCCTGGCGAACGAGCTAGGGGTCCGTAATGAGGAGATCTTCGAGGCGGGCACCCTGCTCGGGCTCGGCCACCTGAGCCAGATCATCACGGACGAGCGTCCCGACCTGCAGTTCAGCGAGTACACCCCCCGGTACCCGGAGAGGATTCGGGACTTCGGGGGGGATGCGTTCGCGGCGATTCGAAACAAGGATATCCTGGTCCACCACCCGTACGAGAGCTTCGACGTGGTGGTCGAATTCCTGCGCCAGGCCGCACAGGACCCCGATGTCGTGGCGATCAAGCAGACGCTCTACCGGACCAGCGAAGGTTCCCCGATCGTGCGGGCCCTGATCGAGAGCGCCGAGGCCGGAAAGAATGTCACGGCTCTTGTCGAACTGAAGGCCCGCTTCGACGAGGAGGCCAACATCGGGTTCGCCCGCGACATGGAGCGGGCCGGCGTCCACGTCGTCTTCGGCTTCATCGAACTGAAGACCCACGCGAAGCTTTCGCTCGTGGTCCGGCGGGAGGGACAGGGACTTCGCAGCTACGCCCACTTCGGAACGGGCAACTACCATCCCCTGACCGCCCGGATCTACACCGATCTCTCCCTGTTCACCTGCGATGTCGATCTCTGCCACGATGCGGCGCGGGTCTTCAACTTCCTGACCGGCTACGCGCGGCCGGGGGCGATGTCCAACTTGACGATCGCGCCCTTCGACCTCAGGTCGCGGCTGACGGAGCTCATCGAAGGCGAGATCGAGCGCGCCCGCGCGGGTCGGCCCGCCACGATCTGGGCGAAGATGAACTCGCTGGTGGACGGCCCCATCATCGATGCCCTCTATCGGGCCTCGGGGGAAGGGGTGCAGATCCGGCTCGTCGTGCGCGGCATCTGCTGCCTCCGACCCGGCGTGCCCGGCCTCTCGGAAAACATCCGGGTGAGCAGCATCGTGGGGCGCTTCCTGGAGCATTCCCGAATCATGGCCTTCGGAAACGGGCGGGAGATGCCGTCGAGAGAGGCGAAGCTTTTCATCTCGTCGGCCGACTGGATGCCCCGAAACCTCGACCGCCGGGTCGAGTTCATGATTCCGATCCGGAACCCGACGGTCCACCGGCAGATTCTCGACCAGATCATGGTCGCGAATTTCAAGGACAACACGCAGAGCTGGGAACTTCAGTCCGACGGTTCCTACCGACGCCGGGTCCCGGATGAACGGGCGTTCTCGGCCCACGGGTACTTCATGGCCAACCCGTCTCTTTCCGGGCGGGGTACGGCTGCTCTTCAGGACGCGGGCGAGATCCCTCGCCTTCACCTCGAGGAGGGGTGACCGCGGGAGTGTCGAGCAGGCGCCTCACCTCATCTCCAAGCCGCCGGATCGTGACCGGCTTCTCGACGAAGGCCGACGGGCCGATCCCTTCGACATCGAGCGAAAGCTCCCGTCGGTCGTACCCGGAAAGGAAGAGCACCCGCAGCCCGGCTCGGCGCTGCGCGAGTCGACCGGCCAGATCCACTCCGGAACGGTCGGGGAGGACGACATCCGCCACGAGGAGCTGAATCGATGCCCCCCGTTCATCGAACACGCGCTCCGCCTCGGTCGCGGTCCGTGTCGGAAGCACTTCGTGTCCGTGCCACTCCAGGGCCCGTCGGAGCGCCATCCGGGCTTCATCGTCGTCTTCCACCAGGAGGATCATCGCCGTCCCTCGAAATCGTTCATTCGTCGGTTCCCTTGTCTATTCATCGGTCGATGCCACAGGTTCATGCGTCGATTCCGGTCCCTGTTGTCTTGACTCGTGAGGCGCTGTGCTGAAAACCCTGGGCACCCAGTTGGCCATTCTGATGGAAGAAGGTGAGGTGCGCCAGAATGTTGGTGTCCTGCTCAAGTTCCTCGCCTTTCTCTTGGCTGTGATGCTGCTCTTCACGGTCCTCTTCCATATCGTCATGATCCGTGTGGAGGGCCAGGATCACTCCTGGTTCACCGGGTTCTACTGGACCCTGGTGACGATGTCGACCCTGGGCTTCGGCGATGTCACCTTCGAGACGGACCTCGGTCGCGCATTCAGCGTCATCGTCCTCTTCAGCGGCGTCATCCTCCTCCTCGTCGTCCTTCCCTTCATCTTCATCCGGTACTTCTACGCCCCCTGGTTCGAGGCGCAGGTCCGTTTTCGCGCCCCCCGTCAACTCAAACAGAGCACTTCGAACCACGTCATCGTTTCCGACTATGATCTGCTCGGCCCCGGGCTCGTGGCGCAGTTCCGAGCCCACGAGATCCCATACGTCTTCCTGTGTCCCGACCCGGAGCGCGCGGCGTCCCTCGCCCGGGATGGTATCGAGGTCGTGTACGGTGATCTCGACGCGATCGACACCTACTACAAGATCCACGCCAAGTCGGCGCGCCTGCTGGTCGCCAATCAGGACGACCGGACCAACACCAACATCATCCTCACCGCTCGCGAAGTGGCACCGGATCTTCCGATTCTTGCCCTGGCGAGCTCCGAAGATGCGATAGACATCTTGCACCTCGCGGGAGCGGACTCGGTGATCCCCCTGCGGCGACAGCTCGGTGAGCAGCTCGCCAACCGCATCAACGCCGGACATGCCCAGACCCACGTCATCGGCAGTTTCGGAGACCTGCTCATTGCGGAGTTTCCGATCCTCAACACGCCCCTGGTCGGAAAGACCGTCCGTCAGACCCGGCTCCGCGAGTCCCTCGGCCTGAACCTGATCGGACTCTGGGAGGGGGGCCGCTTCCAGCCCACGAACCCCGAGCACGAGTTGACGGATCACTGCATCCTGGTCGTGGTCGGGTCACGGGAGCGGCTCGACGAGCTCGACGAACTGCTGTACATCTACGACACCAACTGGAACCCCGTGATCGTGATCGGTGGGGGAAAGGTGGGTCGGTCCGCCACGCGGGCGCTCCAGCGAAAGGGAGTCACCGTCCACCTCGTCGAACGAAACGCCGAGCTCGCACGCGAATGGGAGGAGCTTCCGGACCGGATGGTGGTGGGCGACGCGGCCCATCGCGAGCTGCTCCTGGATGCGGGAATCGAAGAGGCGCCTTCGGTCCTGCTCACGACGAACGACGACGCCACCAACGTCTTCCTCACGGTCTACTGCCGGAAGCTGAATCCGAACACCCGGATCGTGAGCCGCGTCACCCACGAGCGGAACGTGGACTCGATTCGCCGTGCCGGTGCCGACCTGGTCCTCAGCTACGCCTCGCTCGCGGTCCAGACGATCACCGCCCGGGCCCGCAACCGCCCCCTCGTCCTTCTCGGAGAGGGCGTCGAGTTGATCGAAGAGGATGTCCCCCCCTCGCTGGCCGGCAAGACACTGGCGGAATCCGAGATCGGGGAGCGTACGGGGCTGACGGTCGTGGCGGTTCGAGATCAGACCACGGTGCGCACGACCCACCGGGCGGACCAGAAGCTCCCCGAGAGCGGTCGCCTCTTCCTGATCGGCTCACCCGAAGGCCTCGAGAAGTTTCACGAGCGCTTCGTCAACCACACCTCCGGCTGAGCTCACCCCTCCGGCTCGATCGTGATCTCGATCGTCTCGCACAGCCCCTCGAGGGTGCGGTGCTCGTCGTCACCCGCCTGGACGCTCAGGCGATGGACGCCGGGCTCCATGGCCACCTCGATCTCGTTGCCTCCATCCCCGAAGTGAATCCACGGGTCCGCCTGGGGAATGACGGTCCCCGGCGGGAGGCACTCGGCATTGTATCCGAGGTGGTAGTGGACGACGTCGGGGCGGGGCTGATCCACCTCGTCCGGTACGGCGCCGATCTCGACGTTATCGCTGCCGAAGACGACCTCGACCGGGCTGGTCAGGGTCTCGCCGTCCTGCGGCTGCACGAAGTAGACGCGGGGCTCATCGCTCCCGCAGCCCACCGACACCATGGCCAGGATCACGATCCCGGCCCATCTTCGATATCTGTTGTCCATGGTACGGGTCTCCCGAAGGTGAAAGGATGCGGGCAACGTACTCCCGCCCCTTTCCGAAGGGCAAGGTGGGCCGAACCGCTCGCGACCGGGGGTAATGACCCTTTACGTTGTCACGCGTCCCCCATCACAAGGAGGCCGGAATGCTGCGCGCGTTCCTACATCTGCTCCCGGTCCTGGCCGTTTCCGCCGTCCCACTGGCCGCCCAGCAGACCACGAACGACCCCTTCCCCGACCCCATCCCGCAGGACGAGCCGGTGGTCGTCGACGTCCGGGACTTCGCCACGGTGCCGGATCACGCCCGGGGCGTGGCGAGGATGATGGTCCTCTTCGACGAACCGGCCACTGAACGCCTCTTCGTGAATGACATGTGGGGGCCGATCTACAGCGTCAGCTACGACGGCAGCGAGGTCCGGCTCTACGTCGACATCGACCGGGAGGTCGGAGTCGAGGCCTCGGGTCGCGAACGGGGCTTCCAGAGCTTCGCCTTCCATCCGGAGTTCGGAGTGGAGGGAGCCGACGGGTACGGGAAGTTCTACACCTGGTCGGACGTCCGCGACAACCAGCCCACGGCCGACTTTCGTCCGGAGGGCGGCGACAACACCCATCACACGGTGCTGCACGAGTGGACCGCTCACGACGCCACCGCCGAGCGGTATGATGGGGATCCGCCCCGGGAGCTGGCCCGCTTCGAACAACCCTTCGGCAACCACAACGCCGGGCTCATCGCCTTTCGTGCCGATGTCTCGGACGGGGATCCGGACTACGGCCTCCTCTACATCGGCTCGGCGGACGGGGGAAGCGGGGGCGATCCGCTGGGGCTGGCGCAGGACCTGACGCAGGGCTTCGGAAAGATCCTGAGGATCGACCCCCTGGGCTCGAACAGCGCCAACGGGCAGTACGGGATCCCCGCATCCAACCCCTTCGTGGGGGATCCGAACGCGCTGGACGAGATCTACGCGTACGGAATGCGCAACCCGCAGCGCTTCGGGTGGGATCCGGCCAACGGGAACCTCTTCATGGCCGACATCGGCCAGAACATCGTGGAATGGGTCAGCCTGGTCCCCGCCGGCGGCAACATGGGATGGGCCGACTGGGAGGGGAGCTACCGGTTCATCAGCCGCTCCGAGGTCAGTCTCGCGGACCCCAGGGGGGATCCCGAGGTCCACTACCCCGTCGTCGAGTACTCACGCAACGATCCTCTCATGGCCGACCGGGTCGCGGTCACGGGAATCCATGTCTTCCGCTCCGACCACATCCCGCAGCTGCGCGACCGGGTCCTCTTCGGGGACTTCGTGAGCGGCGAGATCCTGCACTTCGATGCCGATGTCCTCCCCGAAGGCGGAAACCAGGGGATCCGACGGGTACTGCTGCGCCACGAGGGTCAGATCCGGACCTTCCTGGAGCTGATCCAGGAGAAGAATCTGGATCAGGGCCGGGATCCCGCCTCCCGGACCGACCTTCGTTTCGGAACCGGGCCGGACCACCGCTTCTTCCTGCTGAACAAGCACGACGGTACGATCCGCGAGATGGTGCCCGGGGGCTGACCCCCCGGGCACCTCCCGATCAGTTCAGGTCGAAGCGGTCCAGGTTCATGACCTTGTCCCACACGGCCACGAAGTCGTCGACGAATTTCTCGTCCGCATCCGCGCTCGCATAGACCTCGCAGAGCGCCCGCAGCTGGGAGTTCGAGCCGAAGACCAGGTCGACCCGGGTGCCGGTCCAGCGGACCTGCCCGGAGGGGTCCCGGCCCTCGAACACCTGTTCGTCGGCCCCAACGGCCTTCCACTCGATCCCCATGTCCAGAAGGTTGACGAAGAAGTCGTTGGTCAGGGTTCCGGGGCGGTCCGTGAACACACCGTCTGCGGACTCGTCGGCATGGATGCCCAGGGCGCGCATTCCTCCCATCAGCACGGTCATCTCCGGCGCCGACAGGGTCAGCTTGTGCGCCTGGTCGAGGAGCAGGTGCTCGGACGGGATCCGGTTTCCCTCCTTCAGGTAGTTCCGGAATCCGTCGGCGGCCGGCTCCAGGTAGGAGAAGGAGTCGACGTCGGTCTGCTCCTGCGTGGCGTCCGTCCTACCCGGGGTGAAGGGGACCTCGACGTCCCGCCCCGCCGCCTTCGCGGCCCGCTCGACCGCGGCGCACCCACCCAGCACGATCAGGTCCGCCAGCGAGACCCGCTTGCCGCCGGCCTGCCGCTCATTGAAGTCGGCCTGTACGGCCTCGAGCCTCGAAAGGACGTGCTGGACGCCGGAGCGGACGTTGATGTCCCACTCGGCCTGCGGAGCCAGGCGGATCCGCGCGCCGTTGGCGCCGCCGCGCTTGTCGGTGTCGCGGTAGGTGGATGCCGACGCCCAGGCGGCGGTCACGAGCTGGGCCACTGACAGCCCCGAATCCAGGATCATCCCCTTCAGCGAGGCGATATCGGCGTCGTCGATCAGCTCGTGATCCACCGCGGGGACCGGATCCTGCCAGAGGAGCTCCTCATCCGGCACGAGCGGCCCGAGGTAGCGGTCGATCGGACCCATGTCCCGATGCAGCAGCTTGTACCAGGCGCGGGCGAAAGCGTCGGCGAGCTGGTCGGGGTTCTCGTGAAACCGCTTCGAGATCTTGCGGTACTCCGGGTCCCGGATCATCGACAGGTCGGTGGTCAGCATCATCGGGGGGACCTTCTTCGTCGGGTCGTGCGCGTCGATCACGAGATCGTCGTACTCGACATCCTTGGGAGCCCACTGGCTCTTCCCACCCGGGCCCTTCTGGAGCTCCCACTCGTACTTGAAGAGCATGTCGAAGTAGCCGTTGTCCCACCGGGTCGGCTCCGGAGTCCAGGCACCCTCGAGGCCACTGCTGATCGTGTGCGCGCCCTTGCCGGTCCCGTAGTCGTTCTTCCACCCGAGGCCCTGCTCCGCGAGGCCGGCCGCCTCGGGCTCGCGTGCGAGGTGCTCCTCGGGAGCGGCGCCGTGCACCTTGCCGAACGTGTGCCCCCCGGCGATCAGCGCGACCGTCTCCTCGTCATCCATCGCCATCCGGCTGAAGGTCTCCCGGATGTCGTGGGCCGCCGCCACCGGATCCGGGGTTCCGTTGGGTCCCTCGGGGTTGACGTAGATCAGACCCATCTGCACGGCGCCGAGGGGCCGGTCGAGCTCGCGGTCGCCGCTGTAACGCTCGTCGCCGAGCCACGTGCTCTCGGGTCCCCAGTAGATGTCCTCTTCGGGCGCCCAGATGTCCTGTCGGCCGAATCCGAAGCCGAAGGTCTTGAGCCCCATCGTGTCCATGGCCCGGTTGCCCGCGAAGACGAGCAGGTCGGCCCACGAGAGCTTCTGGCCATACTTCTGCTTGATCGGCCAGAGGAGCCGGCGCGCCTTGTCCAGATTCGCGTTGTCCGGCCAGCTGTTGAGGGGGGCGAAGCGCTGCGCGCCCGTGCCACCCCCACCGCGTCCATCCTCGACGCGATAGGTACCCGCCGCATGCCACGACATCCGGATGAAGAGGGGTCCGTAGTGGCCGTAGTCCGCCGGCCACCAATCCTGCGAATCCGTCATGAGGGCATCCACATCCTTCGTCAACGCCTCGATGTCGAGCTTTGCGAACTCCTCGGAGTAGTCGAAATCGCCGCCCATCGGATCGGCATCCGGGTGATTCTGGTGGAGGATCCTCAGGTTCAACTGGTTCGGCCACCACTTCTCGGGCGATGGTCCCTCGTGGGTCGTACGGGCTCCTGAGAACGGGCACTTGCTGGCGCTGTCTGACACGTCTTGCTCCTCGTACTTCGGTTGATGATGTGGGCGTCCCTCGGGGCTTCGGACACTGAAGAGAATCCAAAGTTCGTAATCGCGATCTGTCGATGCAAGGCCGCATCCCCCCGATTCACTCCGCCCGCCGACTCCGGTACCCGATCCACCCATAGATCGCCAGGTTGAGCCCCGCGACCCCGATCCCCAGCAGCATCCACCCCGTCTGACCGATGCCCTGTGGATAGATGATCGAGATCAGGTAGTGCTCGACGAAGCTGTCGCTGACCCCGGCCTGCCCTCCGAGCCGGCGGAGGTGGTCTTCGAGGGGCGTCAAAGGGCATCGCCATCCAATCAGGGTGATGGAGGTCCCCCAGAGGACGGTGGGGACATGGATCCACGCCAGCCGGGGTCTCAGCGCGACCAGAAGCCCTCCGAAGGCCACGAAAAGGATGAACGCGAGGTGGATGACCAGGGTCAGGTCGGCCAGGAGCCGGTAGATCACGACTCGAGGAGCCGCCGGGTGGCGATGCGTTGGTCCGTCGAGATGACCAGGAGGTCGCCGACTGCGACCGGCGTCCACTCGTCGGGGGGGGTGAGGGGCTCCGAGCTCAGGAGAACCGAGGACTGACCCTCCGGACAGGGGACCAGTCGGGCGACATCCCCCTCCGCCTCGTACCGCTGTCCCTGGTGGAGGTACAGAGTGTCGGCATGTTCGGGATCGTCCGTGGTGAACCGGCAGGCCACGGCATCTCGACCGTCGGTGACCACGCAGTTCAGGTAGATGTGATCGTCCGTCCCCGAGGCCTCCCAGAGTTCGATCACGCGGATCAGGGCCGCCTCGAGGGCGTCGGCAAGGGGCAGCTCCCGGCTCGCATCCCACAGCAGCGCAAGGAAGTGCTCCGAGTCGGTGGTCCCGCGCACGGCCGCGAAGGCCTCGTCGGAAAGCCCTTCGAGGAGCCGTCTCCGATATCGGGGAAAGCCGCCCAGATCCCCATTGTGCATGAACGTCAGATCGCCCATCCGAAAGGGATGACAGTTGGCCTCGGAGACCCCGGTTCCCTGCGTCGCGGCCCGGATATGGGCAAGGATGCGCGGACTCTCGACCACCCGAGAGATCTCCTGGAGGTTCTGGCTGCTCCAGGCCGGGGTGATCGAGCGAAAGAGCCCCGGGCGCTCCCGGGCGTCCACGTACCAGCTCACCCCGAACCCATCCCCGTTCAGAGGCTCACGTCGTTCGCGTGCGTGGACGCTCTGATGGATGAGCGAGTGCTTCGGCTCGGTGATCAACTGGGCCATCCGGATCGGAAGGCCCTGGTAATAGACGAATCGACACATCGGTCCCGCCTTTCGAGGGTCACGTCGCACTCGACAACGAATGATAGCATCGAGGCATTCCACCCGCTTCAGCCCCGGCCTGACCGATCCCGGACATCAGGGCCACGACGGATCGAGCGCCTCCTGAAGGCGCAGCCAGTTCTCGTCGGATACCTGACGCCGGCAGACGCCGGTCCAGTCGTCCGGATCCACCCCCCGGAGCCGGTGCGTCCGGAGCGTCTCTTCGACCGGATCCGGCCCCAGCGCCGGCGGGGGCGCCTGATCCGGGATCCGGACCCCCACCCGATTGAAGAACCGAGGCGGCCGATCGCGGCCGAGCTTGACTGTGAAGCCGGTCTCGTGGACCCCACGGTGATGGGACGGGCAGAGGAGGACCAGGTTGTCCAGACTCGTCGCTCCGCCCTCTGCCCAGTGCGGGATGTGATGCGCCGACACGTAGCGCAGCCCGCATCCGGGAAACGCGCAGCCGCCGTCGCGGGCCCACAGCGCACGCCGGATGGCCGGCGGGATCGTCCGCGTCCAGGACCTTGATCAGGAGCGCGCCGACCTCGGGGGGCAGGGTGGCAGGGATGCGGACCATC
>SLBA01000180.1 GCA_007126575.1 Gemmatimonadota bacterium
AGATCCGGGGCAGGCCCACCAGCTTGCGGGCGACCCGGACCCGCTCGCGTGCGGTGACCCGGCTCATCCCGGTGAAGTTCACGAGCCAGGCGGCGCAGTCGCGGTGGCCGTCGAGCTCCCATCCCTTCCGCCGATCGAACTCGGCGATCATCCTCCCGCTCGTTGGACAATCACCGAAAACCCCTGTCCCACAAAGGGATCAGGGACTCCGCATCTCGCCCTTAAATATTATCCGGGGGGGGCGGCGACCTCTGAGAATGCCACTGAACGGGAAAGGTCGACTTCGCAGGTCTCACGCGGACTGAAGATGGGCCGAAGGGTGTCATGAGGGCCCCGAAAGGCCTCCATGAAGAACTGCGGAGGGGATCCCGGACCCGCCCCACTGCGAACGCCGAAATCCGTCCATGGCAACTTGGGACGGATGTGCCTTGGGCGGGGCGATGGGGGAGGCCGCAGAGAGGGTGAGATCGACCGCATGGGAATCTGGGCCGGAGCCGGTGGACGATTCCCAGGAATCGCACCGTCTGGCGACCTGGATGCGAACGATTGTCTTCGCCGCCCGCAGCGTGATATTGTGTTGAAGGAGCGCAGTTTCAACCCCCTGAGAGATCAGCGATGTCGACCACCTCGTTCTGGAGTCGCCTCAGGAAGGCGCGGGTGCCCGAGCTCCTCGGCGTATACGCCGGGGGAAGCTTCGCCGTGCTTCAGGTGGGCGACATCTTCATCCAGCGGCTGGGCCTTCCGGACTGGACCTTCTTCGGGCTGGTCGTCCTGCTCATCGTGGGGCTTCCGGCCACGGTGGTCACCGCTCTCGTCCAGTCCAGCGAGAGGACCCAGCCCCTCGGGAGCCTCGCCACCTGGAAGAACACGACGCTGCTGGGAATCGGGGCCAGCCTCGTGCTCGCACTGGCCGTCGGCGGTTTCATGGCCGCCCGCGTCCTGGGGATCGGGCCGGTCGGGACCCTCGTCGCCGCAGGGGTCCTCGACCGCGAAGAGGCGATCCTGATCGCCGACTTCCAGGCTCCCACCGGCGACGACCTTCTGGTGGGTGCGGTCACCGAGGCCTTCCGGATCGATTTCGAGCAGTCCCCGATGGTCCGCGTGGTGTCGCCGGGTGCCGTGCGCGAAGGGCTGATCCGGATGCAGCGCCCGCCCGACTCGTCGCTCACCCCCGAACTCGCCCGGGAGCTCGCGCTCCGTGAGGGGATCAAGGCGATCCTGATGGGCGAGATCAACCAGGCCGGTGCGAGTTCGATCATCTCGATCCGGCTGGTGGCCGCCGACACCGAAGAGGCCCTCGTTTCCTTCCGCGAGACCGTCTCGGACTCGGCGGGGGTGATCCCGGCGGTCGACCGACTTTCGAACCGAATGCGCGAGCGGATCGGGGAATCGCTGCGCTCGATTCGCAGTGGCGAGCCCCTCGAGCAGGTTTCGACCTCGTCCCTCCTTGCGCTCCGAAGGTATTCGCAAGCGCTTCAGGCAATCGACAGGGAGAGGGACTTCGATGCCGGAATCGCCCTCCTCGAAGAAGCGATCGCCGAAGATTCGACCTTTGCGATGGCCTGGCGGAAGCTCGGCGTCACGCACCTGAACGAGAATCGTCCACGGGAGCAGTGGGAGGTGCCCCTGACCCGCGCCTACGAGCTGAGCGATCGGCTCACGGAGCGGGAGCGGTATCTGACGCGGGCCAACTATCATTCGGCGGTGCTGGATGATGTGGATGGCGCGATGCGGGCCTATCGGAACATCCTCGACACCTATCCGAACGACCAGACGGCGCTGAACAACCTGGCGACCCTCCATGCCAGGCGAGGTGAGCGCGAGGAGGCGGCGAGGCTCTTCCGGCGGGCGCTGGAACTCGATTCGACGACGGTGATCTACTATACGAACCTGCTGAATCAGGAGGCCGCTCTGGGTGAGTTCGAGGCCGCGGAGGGGACCCTCGCCGGCCTGCGCTCGCGTTTTCCCGATCTGGCGGTCTCGGAGATCCAGGCCGCAAACTTCGCCCTCGTCCGACAGGAGTATGACGCCGTCGAGGCCAGCCTGCAGCGGGTGCTCGAGCACCCTCGGGCGAATCCGGGAGAGCGGATCAATGCGCTGTGGGGGCTCGCGGGCGTTACGGCGCTCCGAGGGCGACTGGTCGAATCAGAGGGCTACATCGACCAGCTCCGGGACCTTCAGGAGCGCGAGGGGATGGGGACCGGGCCAGGCATCGGCTTCCAGTTCAGGGTCCTGCTCGACCTGACGGTTCGAGGGGATACGGCCAGGGCCGTCCAGAATATGGAGGACTTCCTGGCCGAAAACCCGATCCCGGACGAGGCATACGTCGAGGGTGCGCACCTGCAGGCCGCAGCGCTTCTCGCGCAGGCGGGGGAGGTGGAACGGGCTCAGGAGTACCTACGGGATTGGGAGCGGATCGTCGAAGGAGAGACGCTGGCGGAGTTCCTGGTCGAAACGGAGGAAAGCCTGCGGGCGCTGATCGCCCTTCAGACGGGGGACCTCGAAGGGGCCCTCGCCCATCACCGACGCAAGGCAGCGGATCCTCGTCCGATTCCCGAAGAGCTTTTCGCGGTCGGCGAGATCCATCGGCTCCTCGGAAACCCCGACTCCACCATCGTTTATTTCGAGCGATCACTGGAAGCGAGCAGCCCCGACCAGGGGTTCTACGTCTCGTTCCTGCGGGCCCAGGTGCTTGAACAGCTGGGACAGCTGTGGGAGGAGGTGGGGGATCCCGTGCGAGCCCGCGAGTACCACCAGCGCTTCGCCGATCTGTGGGCCGACGCCGACGCGGAGCTCCAGCCGAGGGTACGGGCGGCGAGGGAGGGGATCAACGCTTCGTGAAGAGCAGGGTGTCCACCCGCAGCGTCAGCGTTGCGGTGTAGAGTTCCGCATCCTCCGGCCGCTCCCAGTCCTCGTAGAGTTCGGCCAGGCTTCGAATGGTGCTGAGAGTCGCGGGGTGAGTCGGTCCCAGGCTCCGCTCCCAATTCGCCAGCGCCGCGATGTACAGGGACTCGGCCTCCGTATACTCCCCCATCCTGTGGAGCAGCGACCCCAGGTACTGGGCGCTTTTTCCCAGATCGGGGTGACCCTCGGACAGAAGCCTCTGGCGAAGGGCCATGGCCTCGCGGAGCAGGGACTCGGCCCCTTCGAAGTCCCCCGCCGTGCGACGCAGGATGGCCAGGTCGTTCAGCCCGTTCGCGAATGCCACATGCTCGGTGTTTCCGCTCCGCCTTCCGATCTCGAGCGCCTCTTCGATCACCTGGACCCCGGCGTCCAGCTCTCCGAGTCCGTTGAGTGCGAGCCCGAGCCCCTGCATGCTGCTGGTCAGATCCGGATCGTCGGGCCTCAGCACCTGCCGCTGAATCGCCAGCGCATTCCGGAAATGCCTGGCCGACGCGTCGAAATCCTGCTGCAACGCCCGCAACCACCCCAGGTGCGCGAGGCTGTACGCCACGTCCGGGTGATCGGGCCCCAGATCCCGCTCCTGAATCGCGAGGGATCGACGAAACAGCTCCTCGGAGCGATCGTACTCGGCCAGACCGAGGTAGGCCCGCGCCACCGTGGCCAGCATCTCCGCCTGAACCGCCGGCTGACCGGCCAGCGCGTCGGCCCGCTCGACGCCGCGCTCCAGCAGCATCGGAGCGGTCAGGACCTCTCCGCGCGCCTCTTCCGGGTGCCCCGCGTCGAAGAGTTCGAGCATGAAGTCGGTCAGGGTCTGCGCCTTCACCGCCGCGAGCTGGGCCACGTCCCGCTCCTCGGCCACCCTCTCGACGTGGAGCCAGCCCCCGACCGCAAGAATCAGCAGGATTCCAGCCGCGGTGGACACCGGAATACGATGTCGGACGAGAAACTTTCGCGCGCGGTAGCGCAGGTTTCCCTCCCGCGCCTCCACCGGAAGCCCCGCCAGGTAGCGCCGGATGTCGTCGGCGAACCCCTCGGCCATCCCGTATCGCCTGGCCGCGTCCTTCTCGAGCGCCTTCAGCACGATCGCGTCCAGGTCCCCCCACAGCCGGCCTCCCGGTTGCCGCATCCATACCTGCCGGGAAACGACTCGACTCGGGCGGGTCGGCTCGACCTCGCATACCGCCTTTTCCGCCAGGTAGGCCGAGCCGCTGGTCGCGGGCGGGATCGGGTGGTGTCCGGTGAGCAGTTCGTAGAGGACGACCCCCAACTGATAGACATCGGTCGCCGTCGTCGTTCGCTCTCCCCGGACCTGCTCGGGCGCCCCGTACTCGGGCGTCATCCAGCGTCTCGTTGCCCTGCCAGCGCGCGCGCTCGAGAAGCGCCAGGCCTTTCAGCCGGTCATAGGCCTCTTCGAAGAACACGTCCAGGTCCGATCGATCGGGGCTCCCGTCCATCTCACCCTCGTCCATCCCGCAAGGAAGTCCTGCAGCCCACACACTCGACTCACCAGAATACGCCGAGACCGATCCTGCGAGCAACCGCACCGGCGCGGGTGGGCGACTCCCGATCCCCCCATGAACCAAAATGCGCCGTGGTTTGTAGGTAGGTACGAACCTCACAGCCAACGGGAGAGATGAAATGGACGTACCCCCGGAGATCGCATTTCGCGGCGTCGAGCCGACCGATACCCTCAAGGAGTTGATCCTCGACGGCATCGATGGATTGGAGAAAATCTACCCTCGCCTCGTGTCCTGTCGGACCATGGTCGCAGACGACACCCCGGATCGCCGGACCGGAAACAGCTACCGGGTGAGGCTCGACATCGGGATCCCCGGAAAGTCCCTGGTCGTCGACGAAAGCCCGGCCGGAGGCGGGGAGCCCCGCCCCCTCGGCCAGACCGTCAAGGATGCCTTCAAGACCGGCAGCAAGCTGCTCAAGAAGGAGAAGGAACTGCAGCGGGGCGGGATGACGAAGTCACAGGGGCTGCCTCCGCATGGGAGGGTCGTCCGACTTCTCACCGACGACTCAGGGGTCCGATACGGGTTCCTCGAGTCCCGCGAAGGTCGTCAGATCTACTTTCACGAGCGGGCGCTCGTGGATCTGGACTACGACGACCTCGAGATCGGCGCAGAAGTGCGCTACGCCGCCGCGGCTGGGGATGAGGGGCCACAGGCCAGCACCGTGGCCGCCCTCGATCCCCGCAGGATCGGACCCACCGAGGAACGAGGAATCCCGCTGCGAACAGAGTCGGCGGAATGACCGCTACAGGAGGTCCCGAACGACCTCGCGTTCCTCCTGCAGTTCGGCGACGGACGCCTCGATCTTGCCACGGGCAAAGTCGGAGAGCTCGACGCCCTGGACGATCTCGTATCCGCCCTTGCCGTCGGTGCGGACCGGGAAGCTGGTGATCAGCCCTTCGTCAATCCCGTAGGACCCGTCCGAGGGGACCGCCATCGAGACCCAGTCGCCCTCGGGAGTGGCCTCGCCGCCCATCCAGTCGCGGACGTGGTCGACCAGGGCACTGGCCGCCGACATCGCCGACGACTGGCCGCGCGCTTCGATGATCGCCGCTCCACGCTTCTGGACCGTGGTCAGGAAGTCACCCTCGAGCCAGCGGCGGTCCCCGATGACCTCCTCGGCCGGGCGGCCCCCGATGCGGGCGTTCTCGAAGTCGGGGTACTGGGTCGCGCTGTGGTTGCCCCAGATCCCGACGTTCGTGACGTCGGTCAGGGGGACCCCGGCCTTGCCAGTCAGCTGGGCCATCGCCCGGTTCTGGTCGAGCCGGGTCATGGCGGTGAAGCGCTCGCGGGGCAGACCCGGGGCGCTGGACATGGCGATCAGGGCGTTGGTGTTGGCGGGGTTTCCGACCACGGCCACGCGGACCTCGTCATCGGCCACCTCGGCGATGGCCCGGCCCTGACCGACGAAGATGGGGCCATTCTCGCGGATCAGGTCTCCCCGCTCCTGCCCCTTCCCTCTCGGCTTGGCACCCACCAGCAGCGCCAGGTGAGCCCCTTCGAAGCCGCGGTCCAGGTCATCGGTCAGGACGATATCCCGGAGCAGGGGAAAGGCGCAGTCTTCGAGCTCCATGGCCACGCCCCTCAGCGCATCCATGGCCGGAGGGATCTCGATGAGCTGCAGAATCACTTCCCGGTCCAGCCCCAGCATCTCACCTGAGGCAATGCGCGGAAGCAGGGCGTACCCGATCTGACCTGCGGCGCCGGTGACCGAAACTCGTATGGGGTTCTGCAACGGACTGTCTCCCTGATCTTCAGTGAATCCTCGTGTGGACTTCAATAATGGGCAAGATTGTGCTCGCTTTGAAGAGGTGCGCAGCGTGCGAGATCCCCGAGCGTGAGTGGACACGATGACAGAGCAGAGGACCCCCCTCACCGTCACGAACCTTCTGGTCTTCGTGAACGTAGTCGTCTTTCTCTGCTGGATCGGGCTTCCGACCCCGTTCATGGCGGAGCACTTCCTGGTCAGCTGGGACCACGTGGTCGGAGGGCGCCCCTGGGTCCTCCTGAGCTCGGTCTTCTCCCACACGATGATATTCCACCTGCTCATCAACATGATCGTCCTGATGAGCTTCGGGCCGCCCCTGGAGCAGATGCTGGGATGGCGCCGGTTCCTTACCTTCTACCTGCTGGCGGGCCTCGTCGGCTCCGTCGCGCACGCGACCACCTCGCGCTTCCTGATGGAGAGCGGCGACATGCCCGCGCTGGGTGCCTCGGGCGCCATCGCCGGTCTCCTTCTCGTCTTCTCGCTGGCCTTTCCCAAGGCTCGCGTCCTGCTCTTCTTCATCATCCCCATCCCGGCGATCGTGGCCGCACTCGCCTTCATCGGGATCGATATCTGGGGGCTGATCGCCCAGATGGATGACGGCGGCCTGCCCATCGGCCATGGGGCACACCTGGGGGGCGCCTTCACCGGAATCTTCTACTACCTGTTTCGCAGGGAGGCCTTCCGGGGGCCTGACGCTACCCCCTGGGCTCGAGACGCATCCTGACCAGATAGACCTCGTCGAACTCCCCCCTTCGACCCGCCCAGACTTCGTCGAGCGAATAGGTGTAGAGGGTGGTTCGGGGGGGGACGTGGACCTCGCCCAGGAAGGTCCCGTCGGCCTCGAAGACCTCGAATACCGTGGGCTCGGACCAGAGTGAGAGGGGCGGCCCATCTGGATCCCGCTCGTCATCTTCGGGCCGACTCTCGCGGGGCGACGCCTCGCGGTGGACGAGGACCCAGATCGTGCCGTCTTCGCCTGCGTAGATATTGCGGAAGTAGGGCTTGATTCGCGGGGTCGGAAGAGGCTCGGAGGTCATGAACTGACCCTGCTGCTCGATCATGTAGGCTCGCAGGGCCTCGCGCTCGGCCCGCTCCTCGGGGTGCAGCTGGATACGGTCTCCCGGCTTCTCGATGCGCAGGGTGCCCTCGGGCTTCCGCAGCTCCACCGCGTAGCGATCGCTGACCCCCACGACCATGTAGCCGTGCGGATGCAGGTCCCAGTACTTCGACGGGATCATCGCACCGCCGGCACCCGTCGGCTCGCCCGCGAAGGGAGGGCTCGGGATGGTGTCGAGGATCTCGCCATCGGGCGACAGGTGGAGCAGTCCGATCGGCCAGGGCGTATCGGGCTCGACGGGCCCGGTCAGGATCCGGGCATAGATGTGATCGGCCGTGTCGATGTAGGTGGCCCGGTTGGTGAACAGGCCACTCGCCAGCGTCCACTGCCCCGCCGGGGATCCGTCGGGATCGTACATGTTGAAGCGACCGTTTCGGGCATCTCGAAGGACCAGGCGGCCATCGGAGAGCCGCCCCATCCCAAGCACCGCATCCCCATACTCGCCCGGCCCCTCGCCCGGCCCCCCCAGGGTCCGGACATAGCGCCCATCGGCGTCGTAGTGCCGGAGCGCAGGGGCGAGTCCGTCGAAGACGTAGACACCCCCGCGTCCATCGGGAGCCACTTCGTGGATCCGGCCGAACATGTAGGCCTCGTCCCCGTCCAGGACCCCGATCGAGATCTCCTCGACCAGCTCCATCGGCTCGGCCCAGACACTCCCGCTCACCGTCCGGACCACCTCGACTCCGTCCACGGTCTCGCGCTCGGCCTGCCACTCGCCGGGTCCGCCGTCGGCGGGAGCCTCACAGGCCGCGAGGGAGAGGAGGAGGAGAAGGCCCAGAAGGCCTCCCCGACACCCCCGTGAAGGACGAATGGCGGATCGGATCATGGTGCAACCCCCGGCTGGGTGGACGAGCATATACGTTGACCCGATCAGAATATGCGCGCGGGGTCGATGAGGCCAGACCTCAGCCCCCGTCACGCTCCAGGGGCGCCGACTGCTCGGCCGCCCTGACGTGGTCCATCTCGTGTTCGTGGTCCACCATGGCGTGCCAGTCTTCGATGTACTCGGGGTGCGAGTGATCGATCAGGGGAAGCGACTGGCCCCGCTCCGGCATGAAGAGCCCTCCGATCTTGCCCATCGCGCCCCGGATCGGCTCGCCGGTCGGATTGTCGTAGACTGCGGTGATGCGGTAGACATGATCCCGGTGCATCGGCTGGCCCCGGTGGAAGATTTCGCGGGACACCCCCAGCAGCTCCCGGTCGTCGCCGTGGAAGGCCTGGCCCACCCAGAGGGTGTCGCCCGCGGTGACGTCCTCGAGGATGAGGGCCTCTCCGTACTGGTGCAGGTGACCACCGAGCGCCAGCACGCGGCCGTCGACGGCCGGACTCCATTCGAGGCTCCGGCTCGACCTCCCCGGAGGAATCTCGTAGACCCGGTTGCCCGGGGGCATGACGTCAAGATAGATGGGGAGGACGTCGTCGTGCCGAGCGTCGCGTCGGGCCTCGGCGTAGACCATGGTCAGCCGCAGCTGGACCGACTCGAAGGCGGTATCGCCGGTGTTGTAGATCGCGCCGAGGAGGATGAGGGGCTCATCGGGCTCGATTCGGTACCCGAGCCGGCCGGGAAGCTCGATCGCCTCGGTTTCCTGGCCGAAGGCGACCACCCGCTCCATGACGGGGCTGAACAGGTCGCGTCGGTCCGGAGCGAACAGCCCCGCGTGATGAAGCAGACCCTGGGGAAGTGTCTGGCCGTTGGCCACCAGCTCGATGTCGAAGGATCGGACCCAGCCGTCGATGGGAAGCTCGAGCTCGGCCGAGATGGTGACGAGCTCGCCTTCGTAGCCGATGCCCGCGGGCACATCCATGGGCCCGTACTCCACGACCAGCGTGCGCTGGCGCTCGTTCTGGTGGATGGCGACCTGCGGGTCATCGGATCCG
>SLBA01000038.1 GCA_007126575.1 Gemmatimonadota bacterium
CCCCGAAGGTGGCCAGCGCCCCGAGGACGGGGGGCGAGATGGCCCTCCCCGAAGGAAGAACGAGGTCCCCACTGCGGATATTCTCGCCCCGGCGACGGATGAAGAGCCCCTCCGAGAGGGATGAGGGTTCGACGAGGAGCCGGATGGTGCGGTCCTCTTCGGCGACGTCCTCGCGGCGGACCACCAGGTCGGCGCCGTGGGGGACCGGGGCGCCGGTGAAGATCTGCATGGCGCGGCCGGGCTCCAGGGTGCGGATCGCGGTGCCGATCTCGGCCTCGTGCTCGACGGGGATCGGGTCGGTCGAGAGGTCGGCCAGGCGGAGGGCGAAGCCGTCCATCGCGCTGACGTCCGCCGGAGGGTGGTCGCGGTCGGCCCGAAGCTCCCGGGCCAGGATGCGCCCGGTGGCATCGGCGAGGGGGACGGACTCGGTGCCGACCGGGCTCAGGGTGTGGATCAGCGAGGCCAGCGCCTCGAAGGGGTCGGCCAGGGGGGATGCGGGGGCCTCGGCCTCGGGGTGCTTCCAGATCGGGACCTCTTCCTTCATGAGGGTGATGAAGGCGTCCATCGCGTCGAGCGACTCGCGGCGATGGGGCGAGGCCACGTCCAACTGAAAGGAGCACTCCCCTGCCCCGACGAAGCCCCGGCTGTGGAGGACGCGGACGGCCGAGAGCCCGTGCGCTTCGGTGACCCGCTCGGCCAGCGCCCGGAGCATGCGCTCGGCCATCGGGTCGTAGGTCTCGTAGCGGAGGCCCGCGATGGGGTCTCCGGCCTCGAGGGGACGGACCACGCCGCGGAAGCTGAGGACCGAGCCGGCGCCCGGAAGCTCCCAGTCGGGGCGGGAGGGGGCGAGGGGGCCGTCGAGGATGCGGACGTCGATCATCCGCCCGACACCATCCCGATCAGGGCGAGTTCGTCGTCGGCCGCGATGGGCTCGGAGTCGGCGACGATCTCCTGATTGCGGGCGAAGCGATGGGAGGGCAGAAGGGGGGCGATCGACGGGTGGGTGCGCGCGAGGGCTTCGCGGGCGTCGCCGCAGGTCGGGGGATCACCGGTGAGCTCGACCTCGATCGAACTCTGCCCGAGCTCGGCCGAGAGGGGGCCGAAGAGAAGTACCTGAATCCGCATGGATGTCCGCGTCGTAGTCTGGATCGGAGTCGAGGTCCGCGTCGGACCCTGGGTGGATTGGGCGGGAACCTCTTTCGGTAGTCCCTGTGTAGGAGGTTGAGACCCGGAAACCGGGGCCTGGCCCGCGCCACCCGACCCACGTTCAGAGTAACGGACTGGGAGGCGGGACAAAAGCGGGTCCGCCGTCCACCGCCCGTGTGATCCACATGATATGGAGAAACGCATGAAACAGCTGCTTCAATCCGCCCTTGCCGTCGCCTTCCTGGCCCTGGTGGCCGGACCGGTGACGGCCCAGAGCCTCAACCCCGCGCTCGGATCCGACGTCGACGACATCGTCGAGTCGGCCTTCATGTCCGGATTCGGGGGGGCGCTCGCGATTTCGGACGGGCAGGTGCTCGTCGGAGAGGGTCAGAACTCCCTGCGCCCCGGTATCGTCTACCTCTACGAGCGAGGGGCGGACGGCAGCTGGAGCGAGACGGCCCAGTTCATGGCGCCCGACAGCGAGATGGGAGACAGCTTCGGCTCGGCGCTGGCAATCGACGGCGACCGGATGCTCGTCGGGGCGCCCGAGATCAACCGGGTCTTCCTGATGCAGCGAGACGGCGGGACGTGGTCGGTGGTCGGGGAGATGGCCGGCGACGATGAGGGCGAGGACGCTCTGTTCGGGGCCGCGGTGGCCCTGATGGGCGACTGGGCGCTGGTGGGAGCACCGGGCGCCGAGGAGACCGCGGGCGCCGCACTCCTCTTCGATGGCTCGGACGGGTGGGCCCAGGTCGCCCGCCTCACGGCGCACAATGGGGATGAGGAGGGTCGCTTCGGGGCCTCGGTCGCCCTTCGGGACGGCGAGATCTTCGTGGGAGCCCCAATGGCCGGGGAGCAGGACGGCACCGTCTACGCCTTCCGTGCCGATGCCGGCGAGTGGGCCGAGGCGGGAGAGCTGTCGCCCCGGGGTGATGCCGACGGCGCGGTCTTCGGAATGCGCCTGCTGGTGCACGGCGACGAGATCCTGGTCGGAGCCCCGAACCTGAACAACACCGGGGCGGTCATGATCTTCACGGCCGACAACTCCAACCAGGGCTGGATCGAACGCGACCGGCTGCACTCCTTTCAGGGAACGGTCGGCACCAGCTTCGGTGGAGCGCTGGCGGTGGGGGATGACGCCCTCTGGATCGGTGTGCCGCTGGGGATGGGCCGTCGGGGCGCCGTGGACCGCTTCTTCCGTACCGACGAGGGGTGGACGGGCGTGGAGCGGCTGTCGGGCGAGTGGACGAGCCCGAGCAACCGCTACGGGAGCGCGATCGCCGTCGAGGGGGATGTGGCCGCCGTGGCCGCGGTCGGGACGGACGGGGGCGCCGGTGCGGTGGTGATCCTGGAGCGCGATGCCGAGGGGGTCTGGAACGAGGCCGAGAGGCTCGCCTCGGAGCCCGAGGCGCTGCCCGCGATCGTGGCCGAGTCGGTCATGTGCGAGGACGGCTTGGCGACGATCTACGACTGCGAGAACGTCGAGATCCTCTCTTTCCTTCCGCTCCCGGCGATCGGGGGAGAGCGCGGGATCCGGATGAACGACACCTGGGGCTGGCACGACGAGGAGACCGGGCGCGAGATCGTCCTGGCGGGGCGGACCGACGGCGTGGCCTTCGTCGACATCACGGACCCGTCGAACCCGGTGTACCTGGGTGAGGTGCTGCGGACCGAGGGCTCCCCGACCGCGGCCTGGAGAGACTTCAAGGTGTTTCGGGACCACGCCTTCATCGTGGCCGACGCCTCGGGCCAGCACGGGATGCAGGTCTTCAACCTGCGCCGCCTGGACGAGTTCGACGGGGAGCCGATCACCTGGGAGCCGGACCTGACCTACGATCGGATTCACAGCGCCCACAACATCGGGCTGAACGCCGAGACCGGGTATGTCTACATCGTCGGGGCGAGCCAGGGGGGTGAGACCTGCGGGGGCGGCCTGCACATGGTCGATGTGAACGACCCGATGAACCCGCAGTTCGCCGGCTGCTTCGCGGATCCGCAGACGGGACGGACCGGGACCGGGTACTCGCACGACGTGCAGTGCGTGACCTACCGTGGCCCCGACGACCGCTACTTCGAGCGCGAGATCTGCATGGGCTCGAACGAGACCCACCTGTCGGTCGCCGACGTGACCGACAAGGATGACCCGATCGCCGTGTCGCGCGCCGCATACCCGAACGTGGGCTATGTCCACCAGGGCTGGTTCGACGAGGACCACCGGTACTTCTACATGCAGGACGAGCTGGCGCTGATGGGGGGACTGATCGACAACACCCGCACCGTGATCTTCGACCTGGTCGACCTCGAGGATCCGCAGGTCGTGGGTGAGTTCTTCTTCGATTCGCGGGCGATCTCGCACAACCTGTACATCGTGGGCGACCTGATGTATGAGGCCAACTACTCGAGCGGGCTCCGGATCGTCGACATCAGCGACCGCGAGAACCCGCAGGAGGTGGGCTACATCGACACCGCGCCCACGCACGAGCAGGAGCCGATGTTCGAGGGCGCCTGGAGCACCTACCCCTTCTTCGAGAGCGGTTCGATTTCGGTCTCGAGCATCGGCGAGGGGCTCTTCATCGTCCGATTCCACGACCCCCGCCCGGTCTCCTGACCGGGCGGGCGCGTCCGTAAAGGCGGATCCCATGCGTGTTTCACTCTTCCTTCGCAGCCTTCCCCTCGCCCTCCTCCTCCTGGTGGCCTGCGCCACCGGGGGGACGGGTGCCGCCGTGGCGCTCTCCGACAACCTGCTCTTCGTCTGCGTGCAGGACGAGGCCGAGATCGCGATCATCGACATGGAGACGCGCGAGCTCGTGCACACGGTCTCGCTCACAGAGCTGGGCTACTCGGAGCGTTCGGCCCCGCACCACATCCAGGTCGAGCCCGACGGGTCGCACTGGTACGTCTCGCTCATTGGAGACGATCGGGTCCTGAAGTTCGACCGGAACCACCAGGTGGTCGCGGAATTCCAGATGGAGACCCCCGGGATGCTCGCGCTGGACCCGGGGAGCGACCTGCTCGCGGTGAGTCGGTCGATGAGCGCCGTGAGTCCCCCGCGGCGGATCGCGCTGGTCGATCGGACCACCATGGAGTCCGAGGAACTCGACATCTTCTTCTCGCAGCCGCACGCGATGCTGATGGGGGCCGGGGGCGAGTACGCCTACACGGCCAGCCTGGGAGAGAATCGACTCGCGTCGATCGAAATCGCCTCGGAGCGGGTCGAACTCGTCGATGTCGACGGGCCGACCCACGCGATCGTGCAGTTCGCGATCTCGCCCGATGGGCGCTGGATGGCCGGTTCGGGCGAGATGTCGGGGCAGCTCCTGATCTTCGATCTGGAGGACCCGGCGCACCCGCGGCTGGCGCAGTCGATCGAGGTGGGCCACATGGCCTTCGACCCGATGTTCACGCCGGACGGGAGTCAGGTCTGGGTCCCCGTCAAGCACACCGACGACGTGGTGGTCGTCGACACCGGGAGCTGGGAGATCGTCGCCCGGATCTCGGGTGAGGGGCTGGATGCCCCCCACGCGATCCTCTTCTCACCGGACGGTGGCACCGCCTGGATCTCGAACAACAACAAGAACCCGCACGCGATGCATGGGCCGGTCGAGGATGACGGCGGAGACGGCGCGGTCGTGGTCGTCGACACCGGGACGCTCGAGATCGAGCGCGTGATTCGCCTGGGCCGCAATGTGACCGGAATCGGGATGCGGGCCGGGGGGGGATGATCCGCTCTACCGCATGGCTCGTCGCACTGGTCGTGACGGGAGGCCTGATCGGGTGCGCGACCACCCCCTCGGGGGAGCCGGTGGGGCCGGACGAATGGGTGCGCGACGTCTACCCCTTCACGGTGCTGGACGAGGATGGGGAGCCCTACGAGCACCCCTTCCTGGGAGGTCTCGTCGTACCCCGACCGCAGTTCGTGGATCTGGATGGGGATGGGGACCCCGACCTCTTCCTGCAGGAGCGTTCGGGCGAGCTCATCTACTTCGAGAACGTCGGCACCCCCGAGGAGCCGGCCTTTCGGTGGAGGACCGACCGATTCGAGGACCTCGAGGTCGGCGAGTGGTTCAAGTTCATCGACCTGAATCGTGACGGCCGGCTCGAGCTGCTCTCCGAGCTTCCCTTCAGCTACATGCGCGTCTACCGGAACGAAGGGACTCCCGAAGCGCCACGCTTCGAGGTGGCGGTCGACTCGATCCGTACCCCCGAGGGTCGGCCGATCTTCTCGGACCGCCAGAACATCCCCCACCTGGCCGACCTCGACTGCAACGGTCGCTGGGACCTCTTCCTGGGCCGGGTCGACGGGATGATCACGCACTACCGCGAGGTCGAGACCGAGCACGAATTTCCGCGCTTCGAGCACGTGACCGACCGCTTCGAGAACATCGAGATCATCGGGCAGATCGGGACGCTGCACGGGGCCAACGCGATGTCGTTCATCGACATGACGGGCGATGGGGCCCTCGACCTGCTCTGGGGGGACTTCTTCGAGCCGAGCGTCCTGCTCATCGAGAACACCGGAGGGTGCCCGGACTACGACCTCGACAACCCTCCGGAGCCCCTGTTCACCCCCGACGGCAACATCAGCACGAGCGGGCACAACGTGCCGGTTCCCGCCGACCTGAGCGGCGACGGGCAGATGGACCTGATCCTGGGGGTGCTGGGCGGTGCCTTCAACCCGAACCTCACCGCGTCGAACAACCTGCACCACTACACCCGGGGCGACGACGGCCTCTTCCGGAAGGTGACCGAACGCTTCCTGAACGGGGTCGATGTCGGGACCGAGAGCATCATCGACGTGGTGGACCTGAACGGCAACGGGCTCCTCGACCTGGCGGTCGGCAACAAGATCGACCCGGTCCATAACCGGACCGGGCGACTCTACCTGTTCATGAACGAGGGGGGCGCGTCGGAGCCACGCTTCCAGCTCGCCGACAGCCTCACCCTGGAGACCATCTATCACTACGCCCCCGTCTTCGGCGACCTGTACGGCGACGGCCGGGCGCACCTGGCGCTCGGAACCTGGAACGACGGGGTGCACTTCTATCGGAACGTGGGATCGGATGGCGCGGTCGCCTTCGAGCGGGATCCCGATCTGGAGGTGAGGCTCACCCGGGGCAGCCACGCGGTGCCGGCGCTGGGCGACCTGACCGGGAACGGGCTTCTCGACCTGGTCGTCGGAAAGTCGTCGGGACAGCTGTCGTACTATCGGAATGTGGGTTCCGCGGAGCGCCCCGAATTCGAGCTGGAGTCTGACGCCTTCTTCGAGATCGACGCCGGGCGGCGCAGCGCCCCCTACCTGGCCGACATGACCGGCGACGGGCTCCTCGACCTGCTGATCGGGCGCGAGGAGGCGGGCGCGCTCCTGTACCGCAACGTCGGGACGGCCGAGGATCCGGCCTTCGAGCTGGACGAGAGCTTCCGGCTCGACACCCATCCGCTCAGCCGGCCCGTTCCGGCCGAGCTGACGGACGATGGACACCGGCACCTGTTGACGGGGACCGCGGGAGGAGGGATCCTGTATTTCGGCAGGATCCCACGCTAGTGTCTCTGACCCCCGCGCCCATGGCCATCCGCCTGTTCATCACCGGAGGCACCTTCGACAAGGAGTACGACGAGATCGAAGGACGCCTCTACTTCAAGGATACCCACCTGCCCGAGATGCTCGAGATGGGGCGCTGTCGCCTCGATCTGCGCATCCGGACCCTGATGATGGTCGATTCCCTCGAGATGACCGACACCGACCGGGAACTCATCATGCGCAACTGCCGCGAGGTGCCCGAGACGCGGATCGTCATCACCCACGGGACCGACACCATGGTTGACACCGCGCAGGCGCTGGCCGACGGGGTCGAGGGCAAGACGATCGTGCTGACCGGCGCGATGATCCCGATCGCTTTCGGAAGCTCCGACGGGCTCTTCAACCTGGGAGGGGCGCTCACGGCGGTGCAGGCGCTCCCGCCCGGGGTCTACATCACCATGAACGGGCGCGTCTTCGAGTGGGACCAGGTACGGAAAAACCGGGATACAGGGATCTTTGAGCCCGTCGAGGCGGCGTCGTGACCCGGCTGATCTGCGGGATCGGGGCGATCGTCCTGCTGGTTGCCTGTGGGGAGGAGGCCTCGGAGGTCCCCGAGGCCCCGGATCCCCCTCAGGTTCAGAGCGAGGACGGCCTCCGGCCCCCCGTCGACCGGCCGGAGGACCCGATCGAATCGGAGGACCCCCCGGTCACCGAGGGAATCCGCACCGGCGACCCGGTCGAGGTCGAGGACCACGAGCTGCTGAACCGCGAATGGCAGTTCGTCGAGGTGGGCGCCCTGCCCCTGGATCAGCTGCCCGCGCCCCCCGACCTCTACCTCGACGGGACCGACGGGAGTGTCGCGGGATCCACCGGGTGCAATCGGCTGGTGGGGAGCTTCCAGCTCGACGAGGAAGGGCTCACCTTCTCGCCCGCGGCCACGACCCGCATGGGCTGCCCGGATCCCGCGAGCGAGGTGGAGTCCGCGATACTCGACGTCCTGGAACGGACCCGCTCCCACCGGCTCATCGAGGGCGGCCTCGAGCTGCTGGACGAAGACGAGGGCGTGATCGCGCGGCTCGCCAGCACGACCTAGTCCCGCTGTCCCGCCAGGCGAAAGTCCGCGTCCCACCCCGGCGGAGGGATCGGCTCGAAGAGGGGCTCGGCGAGGTGCTCGTCGAGCTGAATCCACTCTCCGTGCATGTGGGCGAGGAGCCGCTGCGCGATGACCCGTCCGATCCGCTCGCCGTGCTCCAGGCCGTTCTGGTTGGCCATCGGGTAATGGATCCCGCCGTACAGGCGCGAGTGCGCGGCTTCCTGGCCGGCCTCGGCGAAAGACCCGAACGATCGGGCACCGAAACCGAAACGGTTCTCGTGGGTGCGGTCGACGAAGGCAACCTCACCAAGCAGGGCGGTCAGCGACGTCGCCGCGGCGCCCGAGACCGTCGAATGGCCCGACGGATACTCCGGAAAGGGCGGAGTGACCAGAACCGGCTGCCAGTGGGGATCGATCCAGCGATTGATCAGGGTCTTGGGTCGGACCAGGTTGATCCGGTACTTCGCATCCCAGCAGGCGATGAAGGCATCGGCGACCGAAAGCGAGGTGATAAGCGTGACCTCGAGCGCCTCGGGCACCGACAGCTCGAGCTGCGTCATCAGCTGCGAGGCGATCTTCATCCAGTGCCCCCCCGGCGTGCCCGTCTCCCCGGGGTTGTCCGCCCAGAAGTGCGCGATCTCGATCTGCTCGTCGGACAGTGAGAGCGAGACCTCGTAGACCTCCATCAACTCGTCGTGGAAGGGAGAGTCGGGCTCCTCGGAGTAGGCCTTGTGGGGGATCGCGGGAAAATCCGCGGGATCCGAGATCACGAAGGGGCGCAGCTCACCCCAGTAGGGCTCCATCGCCACGTTGTGGTCGGTGATCGCCCCGGGACGGGCGGTCAGGTGCATCCGGTCGCTCTGCCACTGCGACTGGACCACACGACCTTCGGCCGCCGCCAGGTCGTCGTAGAGGTAGACCATGTTCAGGACGGGGTTCAGGGCGAGCGAGGTCCCGTACTCGGCCGTGGGCACCCACTTGTCGGGACCCACCGGCGGGGTGTAGGCGATGCCCCTCGTCTCCCGATACCCGTCCCGCTCCGCCCATTCGATGAGCGCCTCGGCGAGGGATTCACCGTACGCCAGGGAGCGCTCCACCGTTCGGTCGGCGACCCCGGTGGCTCGACGGCGCTCGACCTGTTCGTCGCGCAGGTCGTCGAGAGCGTTCAGGGTGGACCCCGTGGTGCCGAAGAAGAGATGCTCCATCAGCCCGTGGGCCGACGCGGCGGCCACCACCGGCCAGTCGTGTGGAGCCCCATCGGGCTCCGGCAGGCCGTCGAGGTCGTTCAGCAGCCCCACGGCCGAGCGCATCCCGTCGAGCCCGTGGACCCACCCCTCGTAGAGCGCCACCCCCAGGTAGCCATAGACGCGCGACGCCCGCGGCGGGCTGTACCTCTCCACCGTGATCAGCCC
>SLBA01000090.1 GCA_007126575.1 Gemmatimonadota bacterium
CGAGATCGCCAATGGCCCCTACCAGAATCGCGACCCCGTCGAGCTCGGCATGGTCTCGGTCGAAGGCAGCGAGATCTCCGGACCCCACCATATCAACAACCTCTTCAGCAGCCTCACGACCGGTGCCTCGACGGAGCGGGTGACGATCGAGCGGATCCGGGAGTACGGGGGGATCGGGCTGTTCAACCATCCCGGGCGGTACATCGAACGGTGGGGCCTGACCGCGCACTGGTACGTGGACATCTACAAGCGGTACGACTCGATGATCGGCCAATCGATCTACAATCGTATCGACAGCCATCCCGGCGACAGGGCCTTCTTCGACCAGGTGGTCCATATCCTGGGCCCCGACCGTCCCATCTGGCTCTATGGTGAGGACGACATGCACCACGAGGGCACCCTCGCCTGGAACCGAAACGTGATCCTCCTGGAGGATTTCCAGCCGGGCTCCATGCACCCGGATATCCAGGACGGATCGGCTCCCGACGTGAAGCGAGCCCTTATCGAGGGTGAATTCTACCTGTGGAAGCCGTCGGAGCAGTACAACCGCCGAGCGTTCAACATCGTGGATGTGCAAAACGATCGGCAGACCATCGGCTTCGTCGTGGATCATCCGAACCGGGTCACCGAAGTACGCTGGCAGACCCATGATCCCGCGACTGATGCCACGGTGACGATTCACCGCGGCTTCGAACTGTCGATGGACCAGGTGCCGGCCGGCAGCGTGTTCGTTCGCGCCGAACTCGAAGGCCCCGAGGGCACCATATACACGCAGCCGGTCTACATCCGGTAGCGGTCGGTGCGGGGGCGGAGGTGCCCTACACGCCTCGTCGTGCATCAAAAATCCAAGGTCACCGATTCGTGACGTCTTCGTGACTGCGGGGATTCTGTATCGAGGCCTCGTGCTCGCATGCGATCGTCATTTTTCCTCCGTAGGCAGGATCGATCATTTCAGATCCGTCCCGCTCGAGCGACCAACGGAGAGAGTGCACGGTCATGCGAGTCGCCCTCTTCACCGACACCTGGTTGCCCCAGGTCAACGGTGTTTCGCGCACACTCGATCGGCTGGTCCAGCACCTGACCGGTCGAGGGAATGAGGTCGCGCTCATCTCACCGCGAATTCCCGGCAGGGACTCGACGAGTGCGGCTCAACCCTTCATTCACATCGAGCTTCCCGGGGTCCCGGTCCCCATGTACCCGGAGCTCCTGTTCTCCGCTCCCCTCGGACGATCGAACCGGGCCGTTCTGGACACGTTCAACCCCGCTGTGGTCCACTGCGCGACGGAATCCACCGTGGGCTGGGCCGGACGACGCTGGGCACTGAAGTCCGGTCGGCCCCTGGTGACCTCCTTCCACACCAACTTTCCCGAATACGCGGCGGGCTACGGACTAGGGTTCCTGGCCCCGACCGCCTGGCGACTCCTCCGCCGATTCCACGAAGCGTCATTCCGCACCCTCTGCCCGTCATCGACGACGCGTGCCGAGCTCCAGTCTCGGGGATTCCACGACCGCATCCGCATCTGGCCGAGGGGGGTCGACTGCGACCGCTTCTCTCCGAGCCATCGATCGCTCTCGCGGCGCGAAGAGCTGGCTCCGGGAGCGCAGGTCGTGGTTCTCTACGTCGGTCGACTCGCGGCCGAGAAGCGGCTGGACATCCTGATGGATGCCTTCAAGCGCGTTCGGGAGCGCTCGCCGGTGAGGGTCGCGCTGGTGCTCGTGGGCGACGGTCCCATGAGGGCCTCCCTTCAGGGTCGGAGGGACCCCGACGTGCACCTGACCGGCTTTCTGAAGGGCGAAGAGCTGGCGAAGGCCTATGCAGCCGCGGACATCTTCGCCTTCCCCTCGGACACCGAGACCTTCGGCAACGTGGTCACCGAAGCCATGGCGAGCGGACTCCCGGTCGTCGGGGTCAACCGTGGCGGTGTGCGTGACCTGATCCTTCCGGACCGGACCGGACGACTTGTGCCCCCGGATGACCCGGACTCGTTCGCGGCTGCCCTGCTCTCCCTGGTGTATTCACCCATCAATCGGGCTAGAATGGGGCATGCCGGCCGGCTCGACGCGTGTCAGCGCGACTGGTGCGCGATACTGGACGGTGTGGTGTCGACGTACCACGAAGCGGCCGAAGGTGCCGGTCGGCCTGTCGCCTCCCCCAGAAACGGGTCCAGGGTGATCGCATGAGTGGATGGATCCTCCGCATGAGCGTGGTGGAAGCCCGCTTCCACCGTGCGGTTGCGACCCGGCGTCATCGCCACCTGGATCGTCTCATGCTGATCATCACCCGGCTGGGTGACCCATGGTTCATGACCCTGTTCGGCGCCCTTCTCCTGCTCGACCTGGTTTCCCTCCCCCACGCGATCGCTGTGCACGCCGCGCTCTCGGGACTCGTCACCTTCGTCGTCAGCCAGATCCTCAAGCGGGCGATCGCCCGGCCCCGGCCCTCCCTCGGAATCGGCTTCCAGGCCCTGATCGAGGCACCGGACCGCTTCTCGTTCCCGTCCGGCCACAGCGCCGTCTCCCTCTCGATGGCGCTCCCGATCGCGCTCGCTCCGATCACCTCCACCTCATGGGCACATTGGCCCGGTCTGGCCGGGATCCTGCTGGTGGCCCTTCCCATCGGCGCAGCACTCCTGATCGGCTTCTCCCGCTGCTACCTGGGGGTGCACCACCCGGGAGATGTCCTCGCCGGCTGGCTTCTGGCCCTCGTCACGGCACCGCTGGTCGGGCTCGCCTTCTAGGAGCCCCCCCACGATTCCGGTAGGATCCGAAGGGTCGGGCGTCAGGTGAAGGACCTGCTCGCGCCAGGCTTGGGCGCTACCGGTTTCGCCCGGCGTCCTGCACAGCCTGCGCATCCTGGGCCTGTTGCAGAACCTGCTGATAGTGTCGAGCCCGCTCGCCCCGGTCGTGAGGGATCATGAACTCGTCGAGAAGGTCGCCGTCTCGGCCCCACGCTCGGACCTCGAGGACATCATGGGTAAATCGGAGGACATGCACATTGTCGATGGACTTGGTCATTCCCCCGGCCTGGAAGTACCAGCGGTCCGGATCCACCTCGCGAGAGCTCACCCCCAGGCCACCATCCCCCACGTAGACAATGCCTTCGGCATCGGGCGCACCCCTCAGGATCGGGGCCGTGCGCTTGAGCGCATGGTCGTGCCCTGCACCCGCAAAATCCAACCCGTACTCTTCGAAGAGCGACACCCACGCCCGGCGTGTGCCCTCACCACTCGAGAAGTCCCGGACAGCCGGGTACGCCGGCTTGTGGTAGAACGCACCCATCCAGCGCGACTGCGGCCGGAGCTCGCGAAGCGTCTCCTCCAGCCAGGTCCGCTGGTCACCGCCCCGGCTGATCTCGGTGTTCAACGCGAGGAGCACCACCTCGGAATTCACGTGGGTTGCGTAGTAGAAGTCGTTCTGTCGCTCTGGATTCCAGAACTTCTCCTCGAAGCCCACGTCTAGGTCGTGATTGCCGCGACTCGGGATGATGGGCAGAAGCCGACCGTCCCGGGTGGTCGCGGTCTCGAAGTGATCGTTGAGCCAGTAGTAGAGCTGAGACCAGTAGGCCCGATTGGTATAGTCGGCAGTATGGGCCAGGCCCACGATCTCCGGATGTTCCGACAGCAGCTCGGCCATGCGAAGGTTCATCATGCGGCGTGGGTTGTCGGACTCGACACGCCGATTGCCCACACGGGAGTCCCCCCCCATCAGGACTGCGACCACCCTGTCGTCGGCAGGCGCCGTCTTGAACCAGTACTCGCCCAGGGCCTCGCCGTCGGTTTCGACCGTGATGTAGTAGCGCGTGGCCGGCTCGAGCTCGGTGAGCGATACATGATGGTACCAGGCGTCCATTCCGGCGGCGGCCTCCTCATCAAGCAGCGTCCATTTGCCCGTCCGCGTGACGGGGATCTCCCGGGCGTAGGCGCCCACCTGGCCATCGCGTGGCTCGGTGTCCAGGTGCAGGACGCTCGTTTCTCCCTCGATGGTGGTGCTCCAGGAAACCACGGCCTGCCTCGATGGCTCGCTTTCGAAGTGCACCCAGAGGTGCATGGGAGTGGCGGACGGCTGCAGCGCCCGGATCGTCTCCTGAGCCGATGCGGGCCCCACGCTCGCGCCCAGCGAAAGGGCAGAGACGCAGATTGCGATGAGGACCAGGACGATGGTCGGCGTCTGGCCGGAGGACGCGGGGCTGCGCGACTCATCCGAGCGAGTCAGGGCCGGTTGTGGACGGGACGATGTCGATGTGGACAACTGCATGTCGGGACCTCTGGAACCAAAGGGAAAGAGAGCGCTGGCCCGATGAGCCGGGGACTCGGCGCGCAGAGCGAGTACGGCCAGAGGCGCCAGGAGATGAGAGGCCCGGACAAGGACCTCCACGTAGTATCCCGTGCCGAGACTGGTAATGCGGGAAAGGGCTGTGAGACCTCCCCAGAATGCGGCCCAGAGGAGGATCGACGGATGGGGCCGAAGCAGGATGACGGCCGCCACCGCCAGGTCGAGAACCCCGATGACCGTCATGATTCGAAACGCCGTGGCTTCGGCGATGCCGATGCCCAGCAGGTTGCGGCTGGTCCCGATGATGAGGTCGGCGAAGAGCGGGTAGCCCTGAAGGCACTCCCAACCGTGAACCACGAAGACCGTGGCGATCGCGCCCCGAAGGATCCAGTCGGTCCAGGCGAGCTGCCATGTACGGCTCAGGGCGGGAAGGGCCAGTCCGATCATGGCAAGGGGCGTGGCCCATCGCAGCGCATGCGCGCCCAGGGTCAGTTCACTGAATCGGTAGCCACCCTGGAAGTAGCCAGCCCACGCTTCGAATAGGATGTAGCCGGCGATCGGCACGAGCGTCCACCAGCGCGGACGAACGAACGCAAGGACCGCCGTCAGCAGGAACGCACTGACGAACCAGCGCTCGAGCAGGACCGCCTCGCCATGGGGAAACTCCAGGACCATGAAGAGGAAGTTCCCCAGGTGGGTCTGTCGCGAACCGAAGCCCACGATCCATAGGCCGATGGCGTGAATCAGGATCGCACTGCAGAGGATCCAGCGGGGTGTGATTCGCACCGTTCCTGAGAGGGGTCGCGAGGAGAGGGGGCTGCGCTCCGGGTACCGCAGGGGCCAGCAGAGACCTGAATCGAAATATGTCCTGGCCAAGTAGCCGCCGACACCGCCCAACCGTTGGATTTGCAGGACTGTGACCGGATGCACGAAGAATCGTTTCCGTGAGCGTGTCCGGGTCCACCCCTGGGAAGACGAACACCGGCCTGGCACCGCCCGTCGGGCTCCGCCCTGGTTGCCGATCCAAGTTGCTCCGCCATATCTTGCCGTCTTCAGCCGGGGGGTTCGGGGAGGTCGAGTCCCCCTCTCCTGGATGGCCCATTTGGAGAGCAGCCTTGAAGAACATCCTACGGGGGGCCAGCTCCTTCTTCTCCGAGCTGCGGCGGCGGAAGGTGTTTCGGGTCACCGCCATCTACGTGGCCTCGGCGTTCGTGGTCGCGCAGGTTGCCGACATCTTCCTGCCCGGCCTCGGGCTGCCCGACTGGACCCTTCGCCTCGTCCTGATCCTGCTAATCCTGGGCTTTCCGCTCGCGGTGGTCCTCTCCTGGATGTTCGACATCACGCCGGATGGGATCCGGCGAACCTCCGTGCCGGCCCCCCGATCCACCACCGATCCGGCGACGTCGGCTTCGACATCGCCCGCCTCCACCGGTTCCCCCGCCGGAGGCCGCTACGAGCTTCTCGAGCGAATCGGAGCCGGAGCCATGGGGGTCGTCTACCGGGCACGGGATGTCCGACTGCAACGGGACGTAGCCCTCAAGTTCCTCCCGGAGTCCATGGAGACGGACTCCGCAGCGGCGGCCCGCTTCCTTCAGGAGGCCCGGGCCGCGGCGGCCCTCAACCACCCCAATATCACGACACTGCACGCGATTCAGGATGAAGGGGATCGATCCTTCCTGGTCATGGAGCTGGTGGAAGGGGAGACCCTCGAGGACCGGCTGGCCCGGGTCGGGGCGGTGAGCGCACGGGAGGCTGCGGCCATCGCGGCCCAGGTCGCAGCCGGGCTTTCGGCGGCCCACGCCAAAGGCATCGTGCACAGAGACATCAAGCCCGCCAACCTGATGATCACCGAGGACGGCCTGGTCAAGATCATGGACTTCGGCATCGCCAAGGTGCCGGGAGGGCCGGCCATGACCCGGGCGGGAAGCACGCTGGGATCGGCGGCGTACATGAGCCCCGAGCAGGTCCGGGGGGAGGACGTCGACGGGCGCAGTGACCTCTGGGCCCTGGGCGTCGTGCTCTACGAAATGCTCTCGGGACATCTCCCCTTTCCCGGTGACAACGAGCACACCGTACTGCATGGAGTTCTTCACGTGGACCCGGCGCCGCTGGAAGCGGTGGATCCCGAGTTGCCCACCTCGCTGACCCGGGCCGTGACCGCATCGCTGGCCAAGGATCGGAACTCCAGACCCGACTCCGCCGCTGCCCTGCTCGCTCTTCTGAAGCGAGACCCCGAGCGGGACCCGACTTCCATCCTGGTTTCTCGCAGGGGTCGTGGCCGGTGGCTCGGGAGCCGGCGGCTTGCCTTCGCCGCGCCCCTCCTCCTGGTCGCACTCGTCCCCGCGTGGTGGCTGCATCGGCAGAGCACGGCCGAGAGCTGGGCCCGCAACGTGGAGCTTCCCGCCCTGTTGGCCCTCGTCGATGCGCAGGACTGCCTGCCGGCCATGATCCGAGCCAACGAGCTGGAATCCATCCTTCCGGGCGATCGGTTCCTGAGCGACGCTCGAACGCACTGTTCCGTGCCCACCACCGTGACTTCCAACCCATCAGGCGCCGACATCCACCTGCGCAGCTACGGGGACCCCGACGGCGAATGGCACCATCTCGGGACCACGCCCCTGATCGACATTCTCGTTCCCGAAGGCCTCCACCACTGGCGTGTGGAGGCCGCGGGCTTCGAGCCCATCGAACAGGGAATGAATGCCTGGGAAGCCGAGACGCTGGTGTTCGATCTGATTCCCGAGGGAGAGGCCCTCGAGGGGATGGTGCGGGTACCGGGAGGCCCCTCGCAGGTGGCGAGCACCTCGGTGGAGCTCGGCGCGTTCTGGATCGACCGGTTCGAAGTGACCAACGCCCGGTTTCAGGAGTTCGTGGATGCGGGCGGATACCGGAACCGGGCCCTCTGGGAGGAGGTCTTTCTCGCGGGGGGCTCGACGTTGGGGTGGGAGGAAGGCGTCGCGCTCCTGCGAGATGCCACCGGACAGCCCGGTCCCGCCTCCTGGGAGCTCGGAAGCCACCCCGACGGTCAGCCCAACCACCCCGTGAGTGGCGTCAGCTGGTACGAGGCGGTGGCCTTTTGCCGATGGGCCGGAAAGGAACTCCCCACCGCCTTTCACTGGAAGATGGCGTCCGGTTCGGTTTCGGGAACCGACCTCATGTTCTCCGATATTCTCTGGGCCAGCAACCTGGACGGGAGTGGCCCCAGCGAAGTGGGGACCTATTCCGGAATCAGCCGTTACGGCGCCTACGACATGGCGGGGAACGTGAAGGAGTGGACCTGGAACGCGGTCGAGGACCGTCGCTATATCCTGGGCGGCGGCTGGGAGGAGCCACGGTACATGTTCATCGACCTGGACGCGCAGTCCCCCCTGTCTCGCGAGCGGACATATGGATTCCGCTGCATCCAGTCCGACGAAGCCGTTGCCGGTCCGGCGACCGCGCCATTCTCCCCGCTGGGACGCTTCGACCGGGGGTTCGAATCGGTGTCGGACGAGGTCTATCAGGTGCTCCTGAACGCCTTCGCCTACGACGACCTCCCACTGAACCCACGCCTCGAACAGGTCGACGACGAGTCCCCCTACTGGCGGCGGGAGACGGTCTCGATCGACGCGGCCTACGGTGGCGAACGATTCTCGATACACCTCTTCTTCCCCCGGGACGTGTCCCCTCCGTATCAGACAGTCGTCTATTATCCGAGCGGAGCGGCCTTCCGGCTTCGCAACAGCGCCGCCACCGATGTGAATTACGTGGCCTTCGTCCCCAGGAGCGGGCGGGTTATGGTTCAGCCCGTACTGAAGGGAACCTACGAGCGCAGGATCCAGCCCACGGGCCCTCAGGGACTGCGGGACGCCTTCATTCAACGGCAGAAGGACCTCCAGCGGACCGTGGATTATCTTTTGACCCGCGATGACATCGACCCGGAGCGCCTGGCCTACTTCGGCATCAGTTCGGGAGCGAATGCCGGGTCCGCGGCCACCGCGATCGAAGACCGCTTCGCCGTCAGCATCCTTGTGGCGGGTGGATTGATCCCGAATCCGGACCTGCCCGAGATGCACGCCCCCAACTTTGCACCGCGAGTCCGTGTCCCCACGCTCCTGATCAGTGGGCGGCAGGACTTCATGATCCCGTACGAGGCCTCTCAGCGGCCCCTCTTCGAGTTTCTAGGCACCCCCGAGGAACACAAGGCGCTGAAGGTGTTCGAGGCCGGCCATGTGCCCGATAGCCGCGACATCATCCGGGAGAGCAACGCCTGGCTGGACCGCTACCTGGGCCCGGTGCGGCGCTGAGGCCAGACGCGGTCCGGACAATCGGCAAGGGATCTCATACACGCCCCCCCTGATCGAGCGATTCGCGAGGAGGGAGCGCACCGCCATTTAAGAGATTGATAACCGCCCCTGCGCAGACTTCTGCCGAACATCACACCACTCGAGCAGGAGTAGGCGGTCATGCCCCCGATTCGTTCCGCCGCAGGCGGCACTCTCCAGACTGAAATCGCTACCGGACCCTGTGGGGTCGGGCCAACGCACACCCGTGCCCTGCGAGCATTGGCAGGCCTGTTGAGCGTCATGGTCGTCGTCTCATGCGGTGACAACCCCATCGACCCGATCGCTTCCATCTCGATCGAGACCCAGAGCCTTGCCGAGGCCGTGGAGGGGCTGAGCTACAGTCAGCAGCTGGAGGCCGTTGGGGGAATCGGCCCGTACAGCTGGCTCCTGACGGCCGGAAGTCTCCCGGCGGGAGTGACCCTTGCCCCCTCGGGGACGATCTCGGGGGTGCCGGTGGCGCCCGGGACATCGAGTTTCCGGATCCGGGCCACCGACGCCGGAGGTCGAACCGCCACGGCCGACCTGGCGATCTCGGTGACCCAGACGCTCGCGCTGCACACGTCGACCCTGCCGGACGCGGTAGTGGGAGCCGAGTACGCCCTGCAGCTCGAGGCGGTGGGTGGCCGAGGGTCACGCACCTGGAGCGTGACCGGGGGCAGCGCGGCAGGCTGGCTCTCGGTCTCGTCGGCAGGCCGGTTGACGGGGGTGCCCGCGGCGTCGGGGAGCTTCGCGGTGACGGTCTCGGTCGCGGACGAATCCGGACAACAGGCGACGCGCCAGCTGGTCATCGTGGTCCTCGATCCGGTGGGTGTGGCGGCCATCAGTCTGCCCACGGCCACCGAGGGCCGAATCTACGCTGCACAGCTCGTGGCCACGGGAGGCGACGGCGTGTACACGTGGCTCGTGGAGGGAGGCACGCTGCCCACGGGAATCACTCTGGGTTCCGTGGGAGACCTGACCGGCACATCTGCTGTGGCCGGGAGCTTCACCTTCACCGTCCGGGTCACCGACCGCGGAGACCGGAGCGCCACGCGCGCGCTCACCCTGACCGTAGAGCGGGCCCCGACCATCCAGACCACGAGCCTGCCCCCGGGAGAACCCGGAAAGCCATACTCCCAGCAGCTGGTGGCTACCGGGGGGTCCGGCACGCTGACCTGGCGGGTGACCGAGGGTGCGCTCCCCCCCGGACTGACCTTCTCGGCAAACGGAGCCGTTTCCGGCACGCCCACAACGCTGGGCAGCGCCACCTTCACGGTCCAGGTGACGGATGAGGCGTCCGCTTCCCACACCCAGGTCTTCAGGATCGTCGTCGCCGAGGTCCAGGTCCTGGTCAACGGGGTGCCTGCGACCGGAATCGAGGACGGTGCCGGGACTGTGCGGTACTACAGCATCGAGGTGCCGAACGGCGTCGCTCAACTGACGGTCGCCATCTCGGGCGGAACGGGGGATGTGGACCTCTACGTCCGGCGCGGAGACCTGCCTCAACTCTACGTCTATGACTGCCGCCCGTTGCGCGAGGGAAACGCGGAGATCTGTACCTTCACAGCCCCGTTCCTGACCGCTGGTCAGTGGTACATCATGCTCCGCGGCTACACGGACTACGCTGGCGTCAGCCTGGTGGTGAATCACGATGGATAGCGTCGCCAGGCAACAGCTCCAGGATCCGGAGTCGGACCATTCCGAGTTCGTCCTGCGCCGACAGGATCAGTTCCCCGGTGGCGGTGAACCCCGGAGACCATCCCGGCAGGTGGGCACGCGCAACGACCTGGCCTTCGTTCAGGTCCACGAGTTCGACCACGCTGTCGGTCAGCCCGAAGTACTGATCGACGGGAGTCTCAGGTTCCGGCCGCTCGTCCGGATCCATGTGGGAAAAGACCACCCAGATGCGATCCTCGTCGTACTCCGCGGCCCCGCGGATGCCTGCGCCGCGTCCCGTGATGCCCGAGTTGCTTTCGAACCAGGAGCCACCCTTTCGCCAGCTGCGATACAGGTCGCCCTGGAGGGACCATTCCTCGATCAGGTAGTGGACGCGGTCGACGGAGAGGATCCGCTCCGAGCCGAGTGCTCGAGCCACCGGAACGCGTTGGCGTTCGAGGTCCAACGCTCCGGGATCGATCGTCCCATCCAGACTACCCAGTGATTTCACCACGAAATCGCTGTCACTCGCCGGATCGATCAGATGGAGGGGAAATCCGGCAAACCCGGGAGCGGCCGCGTTCGCAGCGGCCACGGCTCGGCCGTCTCCGAGTCCCACCAGTTCAAGCGGATCGAGCCCGGTCCTGCCGCCGCGCACCCACTGCCCGTCGCGTGACAGCACGCTGAACTCTCCCCCGAAATCGACCGCCAGGATCGAGTCGCCCGGCAGGACGGAGAATGCCCTGAGGAGTCGAAACTCGCCGGGGCCCTCTCCCGGACCGCCGATTGTGCCCCGAAATCGTCCTTCGGGCCCATACTCCGCGATCCGATTGCGCTCATGCGTGCGAGAGAGCACCAGCCACGAGCCGTCCGACGTCCGATCGACCTGAACGAACAGCGAGGAAAGGTCGAAGGGATCATCGAGTGCCCCCAGGACCACCTCGCCGTCGATCCGGATCTCTGCGACCTCATCGGCGTCGTGCAGAGGGGTCGGTCGCGACTCCTGCGCCTCGATCGACCCGACAAGCGTGGACATGGCAAGCAGTGCGGCCGCTACAGCCCGGAAAAGGTGGTGAGTCGAGTCGTGAACAATCATGGGGTCACTCGTCCGATCATCAGGAAAGCCAGTACACCCCGCACCGAGGGAGCGGCCGACCCGTGGTATCGTCGAGAAGCACGCCTTGGATGGTGCCGCCGACAGACACCTTATCGCAGCTCGGGCGCGGCCAAGTCGAGGGCCGAAGACTGATCATATCGCATTCGGCGGGCTCACGCTTGTCCCCCGGGCTCGCAGGGGGGCTGACGCGGGGACGACGTGTCGGAATACGTTGCAGAGGCACCCACCGGAACCGTCCGGCATTGCAGGATCAGGATGGGCGTGGGATCTTGGGGAATTCTCCCGGGCAACCCTGAACGGTGGAGGGTGGTGAGAATGGCGAGTCGACGCGGCGGACAACAGCGGGGAAATCTGGCGAACCTGATCTCGCCCATGATCATCGGGGTGGCATTCATCCTCATGTCCGGATACGCCCTGAACGAGGCATTCGGAACGTACTGGCCCCCCGAGGTACTCGGGCTGTGGGACACCCTGGACGATCCCGGAGACCAGTTCTGGATGATCCTCTTCTCCATGTTTCAGGTTGTGGGTGTGTTCATCGTGGTGTCGGTCCCCCTCACCCTCGTCTCGCGACTGCGCCGGAGCGCCCGGCAGGGCGGAGCGCCTGAATCTCCACCCGCGCCCTGGCTTCGACGCCCGGACTGGGCCCAGGGACGGGTCGAAGCGACCGGAGACGGCCGGCGAGGGCTTCCCATCCTTGTCGTTCTCCTGAACCTGGTCCTCTGGCCCGGTGCGGTGTGGGCGACCGGTGAGGTCCTGGCCGACGACGAGCAGTGGAATGGGATCCTCGTGCTCCTGTGGAGCTTTCCCATCCTCCTTGGAATCCTCCTGGTGGGGGCTCTCCGGCGGACCTGGAGGCGGGTTCGCTTCGGCACCTCGGTCTTCGAACTCGACACACTGCCCGGTGAGGTGGGCGGGTACCTGGCCGGGCGACTGCGCACCCGCATTCGTTCGGAGCACTCGCCGGAAGACGGGTTCGCCGTGCACCTGACCTGCTACCGGAGGGTCGTGACCCGTGACGGCAGCGGCTCCCGGAGCGTGGACCACCAGATCCGGTACCGGGACGAGCAGTGGATTCGTGGCGTTTCGGACCCCGAAACGGGGAACCTTCGGGTGCCCGTGGTCTTCGAGATCCCTCCCGACGCCCCCACGACGACGAGTGGAGGCTCCATCAGCCACGTATGGTTCCTGGAGGTCCGTGCGAAGGTTCCCGGGGTGGACTACGAAACGAAGCTCCCGGTACCCGTGTTTCAGGTACCTGAAGCCGACGCTCGGCACTCTCCCCGAGTCGATGCTCCGACGCCCCCGGCCTTCCTGGCCTATCGGGAACACCGTATCGACACCCCGGTCCCCCAGGCGGAGACCTCGGGAGAAGTCCTCGGGCCCTCCACACCGGGGGTCCGGGTGGTCCGGGACGGAGCGGGAGGCCTTCAGGAGCTTCACGTCGGTGCCCGAGCCGGGTTCGCGTTCGGGGTGACCCTGCTGGTGACTGGTCTGCTGTTCCTGGGCGTGGTGCCAGTGGCGTGGCTCGCCGATGACGCTCCCTTTTGGGTGGTTCCGGTGTCCTTCCTCTCGGGCGTGATCCTGGTGGGTATCGGCATTCAGAAGCTCACTTCGTCGACGTCACTTCGAATCGAGTCCGGGAGTTTCACCCTGCGGACGGGGCCCCTCGGGCTTGGGCCCACCACAACCATCCCCATCCACACACTGAAGGACGCCACGGCCCGGGCATCCGGGGGCCAGATCGGCTCCCGGGCCGTGTACCGCCTGTCGCTGATTACCCAGGAGGGCGACCCCATCCACGTAACCGACCTTCTGCGGAGCCACGCCGAGGCGCATTGGCTCGCCGGGCTTATCCGGGATCGGATCCACCAGCGACCGGAGCGGGTCGAGGCACCGTAGCCAGGGAGACCACCTTCAAGACCTGCGCCTCGCGAGCGAGTCGCTCGAAGTTGCATTCAACGGCCACGAGCTCGCGCCTCGCAGGCACGGGCCACCGGACATCCCCCGCTTCGTGAAACCCCACGATGCGGACCACCAGGCCCTCGAGCGAGGGCGTGTTGGACTGAGCTGCCGCCACTCCCGGAGTAAGCAACGCGGCGATCAAGACGACTGCGAGAACGGGTTTCATGGTCTCCAGGGTCTCCGGCGGCTCAATGAGCGATCGATGAGCGATCGATCATCGGGAGGGGTTTTCTCGCAGGCAGATGGGTTGCCGTGGATCGAGTTCGCCGGGCCCCAACCTCCCTCCGGTCCATTCAACGTCATCACCTCGGGTGTGAGCTCTGGCGAACGGCCCCCCGGAATGCTACCCATTCGGGCAAAGCCCATGTGGCGTGGTGAGTGGCCTGCCCGCCATCCGCCGGATTCTGCCGCGCACTCCCCTTCGACCCTGAATCCCATGACCAAGTCCCTACGCATCCCCCTCGCAGGCGTGGCGTCGGTCGCCATCCTGGCGGCCGCGGCCTGCGGGCCCGCCGAGGCCGATTCCGACCCGGCTGCGCAGACGGAGCCGGTCCCCTCCGCCGGCGAAGGCCGAACCCTGACCGCCCCCCCGGACCTCGTCGTCGGGGAGTGGTGGAGCGTCGAGGTGGATCCGGCGCTGGTGGACGCCACCTTCCCGACCACGCTGGTCGTGACCCACCGCGAGGGCGACCGGGCCCGCATCGGCATCCCCCCCAATGACTTCTCGCACGACTTCCTCGTGCTTCACATCCCCGTGCTGGGCGACCTCGAGCTGACCACCTTCGCGTGGCGCGTCATGTGGGACGACTTCGAGGCTCTCCGCTTTCCTCTCGAAGAGGGGCGGGAGTGGAGCGCCGACTTCCACGGCTTCGACGTCGACGCCGAGGTTACGCGAGTCGAGGGGAGCCGGGCGTACGTGACCATGGTCGGCGAGGGGCAGCGCATCGAGCTGGTCTACGACGCGGACATGGGGATGATCACCGATTTCCGGGAAGAGGCGCTTCAGCTGGCGTTCCGGGTCACCGACCACGGGTTCGGGTACGCGGGCGAGGTGTTGTCGCCGGCAGGGATCGAGCTGGGGATGATGGCGCGCGGCCCGGCGGTGCCGGCTGCGCACCATGGGGATGCCGAGACCATGGGCGATGCGGCTGGCAACACCCCCGGGAACACCTCCGAATCCGTAGAGGTCGATACCGACGGGTCCCACGGGAGCCTGAACCTGGTCGTCTGGAACCAGGGCACCGAGTCCGAGGCCGGACGCTACAGCATCACCGCCACCGCGCCCGACGGCGAGACCTTCGACGGGGTCTTCGAGGTGGAACCGGGGTCGCCCTCGGTGCTCGTGCAGTCGTTCGGGCATGACTCGGTGCGGGGCACGTGGCGCCTGGACTTCCACCGGGGCGGCCCCGCGGGCCTTCTCGTGGAGCTCTTCACCTACCAGCTCGACGTGGTGCGGCCGGAGGGAAGGTAAGCGGTCCAGCTCGAAGTGGCGCGGCTCCCCCGACTCAGAAGGTGACACGGATCTGGACGCCGGCGCGGGGCACCGGAGCCTGTCGTTCGTCGGTCCGTTGCATCACGGAGTGTGCGGCCCGGACGTCGCTGCCGGAGTCGAGCCAGGGGCGCACTTCGACCGCCGTGCGGCTCGTGGCCGCCCGGTAGGCCACCCATCCCGAGGCCGCACCCACGACCAGGTTGGCGGCACCCTTCGCACGTTCGTCGCCCGATCGGACCAGCCCGACCACCCCGAGCGCCATCGATGCGCCCCCGGCCGACATGCCCAGCGTGATCGCGTGGGACTGCGTGGTCGAGCGAGCGCGGGGCGGGACGTCCGAGCGGATCGTCGTCATGTTCACTCCCGCCGCCAGCCCGCCCAGAAGCGCGTTGACCAGCGACACCGCTGCATATCGGGTCGAGATGCCGTCGTCGCCTTCCTGAACGAAAACCGGGGTCGATTCAGGATCGAGCGTCGGCTGCTGAGCGCCCAGCGGCACGGACAGCAGCAGCAGGAGCACCAGGGCGGGGGCGGGCAAAAAGGTGTACATGGGACGAATCCCGGGTTCGCGTTCGAGAGTCCATCGCCTTCGGTGGTTCACTCCCGAAACGAACGAGCCCCGCCGATTGTGACGCCGGGCACCCCACCTCGACCCGGTGTGGCGCTTTAACGATGGGCAAAGTATTATGGACGCAGGAGCGTGGGGCGGGTGAGATGTCGCTCCACCCACCCCCGGAAACCCCCATCTCGAGGCATGCCGTATGACCCTCTCACCCTCGATGCGGGCGTGGCTTCCGGCTCACCTTGCGGTTGCCGGCCTCGTCTCGGTGACGTCCGGATGCACGCTCGGATCGGACGACCCGCGCACGATGGAGTACGAGGTGGCCCTCCATGCAGAACGAGAGATCGCGCTCGAGGAGACGGACGAGGCGTACGTCGCAGGGATTGGGTCCGGAACGACGATCGACTTTCGACACGATGGGCACCTGGCCGTGGCCGACGGAATGGGGCGGCGCATCCTCTTTTTCGATGACGCGGGGGGTCTGGTCGGAATGTTCGGCCGGGAGGGAGAGGGCCCGGGAGAGTTTCGCCATATACTCGGGGTCGCATGGGACGAGCGTGATCGTCTCTGGGTTTCGGACAACAGCGGACGGATCACGGTGATCGAGACCACCTTCGCCCTGGACACCCTGTTCGAAATGGGGGCCGACAGCGACTATGCCCGGCGCCTCGCATCCTCTCGGGGCGCCATGCTGGTCGAGGAGCATCGGTTTCCACCATCCGGACCGGCGATCCGCGCCTACGACCTGGACGGACGTCCCGGGCCGATGCTGATGGAGGTCCCGGAGGAGGGTGGAAGGCCCTACGTGCTGGGCGAATTTCACGCCTCGTCCTTTCCGGTGGGAGACACGGTGCTTCTGGCGTCGAGCGTCAACTACCCCCTACTCAAGGTGCGGGCGGACGGCACGCCGCTGACCACCTTCGGGACCCGCCCCCCCTCCATCGGCACCATGACCTTTCCCGCCGCGGGGGAGTTCGCGGGGAGCCGCCAGATCCTCGGGGCCGAGTGGCAGCGAAGCTTCGGTACGGTGCGGTCGATCTGGGCGGTGCACGACTCGCTCATCGTGGTGGAGCACACCCGCCGACACCCGGAGGCAGGCGGCATTCCCCCTTGGCACTACTGGATCGACGTCTATGACCGTTGGAGTCTGGAGAAGCTCGCCGAAGACGTGTCCCTGCCGGGGTTCGTGGTCGGCGTTCACGACGACCTCCTCTGGCTCCTGACCGGAACGCCACTGACCTCGGAGCCGGTCGGGGGGCCGTGGACCATGACCGGATTCCGGGTCGGATTGGAGCCGGCGGCAGAGGCCGAAAGCCGTTGACCGGTAGCGGCGCCTGGCAGCCGGCCTTCGTCGCAGGAGACAGAGTCCACAACCGTCGCTCGCGGCGATTCGACGGTTGTGGAAAAAGTGGTCTATACGACCACGAACAGCGCATGTGTTCTCAAAGTGGGCGTCGAGTGTGGAGAAACGGTTCTGCTCGGCGCGGGCCTGCCGCCGGCTGAACACCGCTGGCCGATCTGTTGGGGGTTATGTCGGTTGCCTTGCGTAGACATAACTACGCATTACATAGTATATTATGGACTCCCTTTGCCGACTCCGAATTCCGACGTTCCAGGTGGCCCTGATCGCCGTCGCCCTCACCACCGGGTGCGCCCACACCTCCGCCCCCGAAGAATTCGAAGGGCCGGGTGAAGGCACTCTCCTTCTGCTCACCCCCCACTGGGACCAGGTCTGCCGAGACGACCGGTCCCCGCAACTATTCCGCGAGGTTGGCGAGATCCTGGACGATTCGGGGGACGATCACGACCTGGTGGCCCGAATCGCAGCGATGCTCCCGAAGCGAGCTCCCGACGACCTCCCGTCGTTCGTCGACGTGGCCGTGACCTGGGAACGCTCGGGGGCAGTCCGTTCGGTGCACCTTTCCGACCACAACACGGATCCCGAGCTGTCCGGTGAAGTCGTCCTCCTCGTCGCCGAGCGAGTTCGCGAGGTGCCGAGCCTGCTGCATCCGGTCTTCGTGCGCGTCCGTGCGACCGGCGCTCCCGATGCCCGGCTCGATCTGCTCCCCGGCCTCCGCTGCCTTCCGCACGTGCAACACGGTGACGACGAGCCTCCCCGCTTTCTCGGCAATGCCAGGGTCCTCGGAGGAGGATACCTGCTCCCCTCGCAGGCGGAGGTGGGGCTTCGAGTTCGGCTCTCGGTATCCCCAAGCGGTGATCTCCTCGAAGTCGAACCGGTCCAGGGTAACGCCGCCCTGCTGGACCGGGTCCTCGAAAGTCTCGAGGACACGACCTTCGACCCGGCACTGATCAACGGCGAGCCGATCCGGGGGGAGTTGGATCTCGTCTTCGTCTTCCCTCCCGATCCGACCTGACGAATCCGCGTCGCAGTCTCTCAAGGAGGGCCCTCTCGGCAGTCCTGACCCTGCGCGACCGCCGCCTTGGTCGGCCCTTTTGATGGCGAAGTGGGAGGACCGGCCCGCCTCAGCATGCACTGGTTGCGAAGCAGCCGGACGGAGGCATACTATCGGAGACGTACCTCTACCTGACCGCACCGGTTCGGCTCTGACCTTAACAGCGCGGGAGAACGAATGACCTCGACTCGTGGGACCGTCACGGGGCTCTGGGCCCTCCCTCTCATCTTCCTTGTCGGATGCGACGCGGGGGGGGAGGACCCCGACGCCGTGGTTCGCTTCGACAGCGCCGGAGTGTCCATCGTCGACAACCACAGCCCGGAGTGGGGCGACGATGCCGCCGCCTGGGACATCGCTCCCGAGCCGGATCTCAGCATCGGGGTCATCGACGGCGATCCGGACTACCAGTTCGGCCGGGTGATCGGGGTCGCCGCCTTCCCCGATGGCCGGATCCTGGTGGGCGATGCGCAGGCGAGAGACGGGAAGCTCCGCCTCTTCGACCCCGAGGGCACGCTGCTGTCCACGGCAGGGCCCGAGGGAGAGGGGCCCGGAGAGATCATGAACCTGAACTGGCTGGCCCCGGCTCCCGGCGGCCGGATCGGGATCTGGGACTCGAATCTGAATCGTCTCTCGCTCCTCGCTGCAGGCGCTGAAGGGATCGAGTGGGACGAAACACGAGCGCTCGACATGAGCGCCCTGGAGTCGCCGGATCCGCCCACAGGCAGCCAGATCATGCTCGGAATGCAGGGCACCCCCATCGGCTTTCTCTCCGACGGGACCGTCGTCGGGATGCCGGGCGGAGTCACGGGCGGCGGATTCCTCGAGCGGGTACGTACCGACCGGGACCTGGTTCGCTGGGATTCCGAGGGCGAGGTGCTGAGCTCCCTCGGCACCATCCCCGGCAACACCGGGACGACCCCCGACCTGTCGACCGGATCGGCGGAGATGATCCCGACTCCCTTCCCCGAACGGCTCGTGGTCGGTCTTCACGACGACCGCCTGTACCATGGGGCGGACGAGGAGGGGTACGTGATCCGCATCCTCGATCCCGACGGGAACCTCGAGGGATTGATCCGGCGCACCGACGTGGACCTGGTGGTCACCTCGGCGCTCCGCTCCCGCTGGCGCGAAGAGGAGATCTCCCGGGCCGAGGATCCGGAAGAGCACCGAGACCGGGTGGCGAAAGCCATCTTTCCCGAGATGCGGGCGCCCTTCGAAGAGATTCGGATCGACGACTCCGGCCACCTCTGGCTGCGAGATCCACCCCTTCCGGGATCCGACAGCCCCGTCACCTGGCAGGTCTTCGACCCCGATGGGCGACACCTCGGGGGCGTCGGAATGCCCGTGGGCTTCTCGCTTCGGCATGTCGGCGAGGACTTCGTGCTCGGGATCCACACGGACGAGTTCGATGTCGCCTACATCCATCGCCACCGACTTGAGAGGCGCTGACCCCCAGGACCAAGACGTCCCATGACCAAGGCCCCCCACTCCGGATGTACGAAGAGGTCGCCCTGCTCTCGTGGATCGGGGACTTCTCGTTCGAGAGGAAGGCCGGGTGCTGGGGATCTTCCGAAAGGTTCGCTACCCCATGTCGGACGGGGGTCCAGAGGCCGCTCTGATCGAGCGTCTCCGGCTCGCCCTCGTACGACCGTGCACCCGTACCCGAGGACCCGAGATCGGCGATCGTCCTCGCCCTCGCCCACAGCGCAGGCGTCCTGGGGCACGTCTTCGACAGGTCCTTCCTCCGCTCCCGGAAGGAGCCGCTGGCCATGCTCGCCAAGCTCGACGGGGTGCCCGGGGCCACCCGGGAGGCGATCCAGGCCGCGCAGGCTGCCGTGTTGGCAGCGACCGTGGCCGCTTCGGTGGCCGCTTCGCGCGTGTCACACCTCTCCACCAACCGGCTTCCAGACCCGTCGGACCTGCGTGTCCACCCGGATCGAATTTCCCCTTTCTGGTCGATCTCCGTTTCACCGGACGGCGAGTGGGTGGCGTTCAGTGACCATGCCTCCGGACAGAGAGTCAAACGAATGAGGACGGACGGGACCGAGCTGGTCGACCTGGGCGCCCCGGGGGGCAGCCACACCCCCCGCTGGTCTCCTGAAGGGGCGCTGATCTCGATACAGAACGAAGAAGCCATCCACGTGATTCCGGCGTCAGGGGGTTCGGCGGTGGACGTTTCGTCCGCGGCGACTGCCGACGACGGAGGGTGCGCGGACACCGAGCGTGGGATGCTCCGAAACCATGGCTTCACGGGCGACGGCCGGATCACCTTCGACAACCATGTGTGCCGGGTGGGCCATCACCGCTACAGTGGGCGCGCTGGTCGCCGGACAGCCGGCGCGTTGCGTTCCTTGTCGGGTCCGGACCGGAACGGTCGATCGTCGTGCTCGAGGTGGACGGTCCAGGCCGCGCCGAGCTCGAGGCCGGGAATGCATGGTCCGGCATCAGTTGGTCGCGCGATGGGCGGATTGCCTTCGACGCGCGCTCGGGCGAGGGTCTGGCCGTGTTCGTCACCGACCCGGAGGCCGGCGTGGTGACGCAGGTGACGCCATCTGGTGAGCGGTTCCAAAGCCCGTTCTGGGTGCCGGTGCGGTAGGAGCAGCTCGATCTTCGATGTCTTCGATCACGAATCCCGGAGGATCTGCTCCCGCTCCCGGTCAAGGTGGGCTCGCACTTCGGCCATGAGGTCCTGGAAGCCTGCGTGGTCCCGAAGGGTGGGGAACATTTACGCAAGGCTGCCTTCGGAGGGGCAGGAGTGGAGCCAGCCGTCGCCGAGCCCGGCCTGGCGGGTCGCCACCGCGTCGTCGTTTCGCCCCCGGAGCGAAAGGGCCGAGGCCAGGGACCAGGTGAGGCAGCGACCCGAGCACCGGGCCCGGACCCGGGGCAGGTCGGCCTCGACGAGGGCGAGCCAGTGGTCGACCTCCGCCGCATCCCCCATCATCCGGAAGGCCTGCGCCACCCGGAGACGCGCGGCGATGCGTGCGATATCGTAGGCATCGCCCTCGGGTATTGCGGCTTCCTCCCGCTCGGCCCACCGGAGGGCGGCCTCGTCGTCGCCGATCAGGATGTGGATCCCGGCGAGGAGAGAGGGGACTGCCACCCATCCGGAGCCACCTGGAGGAGCCGACGGGCCAGGCGCGCTGCCTCCGATAGCTCGAGCCGGCAGAGGTGATGCCTCGCCAGGTCACGCAGGGCATCCACGTGGTTCGGATCGAGTTCCACTGCTCGCCGGAGTTGGAGGGCGGAGAGGTCCCGGAAGCCTCGCCGAGACCCGCAGGCGCCCATCCACGCGCTGGGCGGTGATCTCCACCACGTGGCTTACCCCCAGTTCCTCTGCGATCTCGCCCACCCGCTTTCCGCTCCCCTGGTAGCTCAGCGCTGAGGTCCATGACGTGACCCGGATCCCCGGAACCCGGCTGAGGCGGGCCTGCACCTCCTCGCCCATGAGGTCCACCAGGCCGTCGTCCTCTGGCGTCCCGCTCCCGGTTCGTACGGGGAGGACCACAAGGGACCGCTCCCCCACTTCGGCCATGGCCACCGCATGGGAGGCCCCCATACCGCCCCGGAGTGCCACGTCGGCCACCTGGGCCACCACGAACGCCACGGCCACCTTGACCACCTGGCCGCCCCTCGGAGGGACGGGGCACTTCGTACGGAACCCGTTTCGCCGAAGAGGTCCTGCCCCTGGCGGCAGAAGGGCCGGGGGGGATTGCCCATACGGGCAGTATCCGCCTATGGTGGGACCGGACACGGACAACAAGCCGCGTACCCTTGCTCATATCGGACGAGAACCCATGCGAAATTCCACCGCTCTTTTCCTCCTGCTCCCCCTGCTGGCGATCGCAGGTTGCGCCACCGACGAGGCCCCCGCCACGGCGGAGATCGACCCGGTCCATCAGGCCTTCTTCGAGAACCTCGCGCAACTCTGTGGAGAGACCTTCGAGGGGGACGGGGTCTACCCCGACGATGACCCGGATCACCCGCTCGTCAACACCGGGCTCCGGAACTACGTATCCGAGTGCACCGACGACCGAGTCCGGATCGAACTCTACCGGAACGGGGGCGAGTACTGGCATGGCGCATGGGTTCTCGAGAAGCGGGAGCGGGGCCTACACCTCTTCCACGACCACCTGGGTGACGAGCGGACCGAAGAGGATCTCGGCGAGGGCGACTCGCACGGGTACGGCGGGTATGCGAGCCACGACGGCACCCCGACCCGGCAGTACTTCCCCGCCGACGATGTCACGGCCGAGATGCTCCCCGAAGCCGCCACGAACGTCTGGATGATGGAGATGGACCTCGACGCCGGAACGTTCGTCTACTACCTGGAGAGGCACGACGCGCCTCGCTTCCGGGCCGAAATGCAGTTGCGGTAGGCAGCCGGTGACGGACCCGGCGGTGGCCGCCATGGACGCCCTCGTGACCCGGATCGAGCCGAATTCGGCGAGACGGGCAGTCCAGGAAGAGGCGGGGGGACCGAGGACACGTTCGTCGAGGCCTATGGGGCCGGCCGCCTGACCCCTGGCCCTTCGGACCCCGGGGGAGGTCTCCTCGGTGGCCTGCATCGCCGGGGTCTGCGGTGGGAGCCAGACGCTCTCCGAAGAGTCACTCCCTCCCCTCCTCGTGATCGCAGGGGGACTCGATCCCGTGATCTCGCCGACGCGAATCGAAGCCGCGGTCGTCGAGGTTGCACGCGAGAACTGCCGCCTCGTCCGAGCGGGAGCGGCACCCGGGGAGGGGCCGGTGACCATCGTGGGGTCCGCGCAGATCCGGGCCGCCATCCTGCCCGACGCCCTGAAGCAGGTCCTCCTCAACCTGGTGCTGAATTCGCGGGAAGTGTCTCCGGACGGCGCCCACGTGGAGATCCTGGTCGAGACCAGAGGGGTGGGGCTGGGGCTCTACACCGCAGAAGAGCTGGTCCGGTCGGCCGGGGGGGGCCTGCGGGCATCGAACCGGACCGACGGTCCGGGTGCGTGCTTCTCGATCGAGCTGCCCCAGGCCAAGGAGGCGTGATGGCGCGGATTCTGGTGGTGGACGACGATATCAGCGCTTCCGCCTTTCCACCGCCCTTCGACAGGCTGGTGGCGTGCGGACCCGGGCTGCCGCCCTCCTGGGGATGAGCCGCACCACGCTCTGGCGAAAGCTCCGGGATTACGGGATCGACCCGGAGGGCTGAAGCCGTCCATTCATGCGGCGAAGGGCTACGGGAGGTGACGCCACTGACGGAGGGTTGAGATGATTCCCGATCTGACCCAGGGGTCCCCCTCCACCGACGTCCTCCCCTCCCGTGCATAGCGGGCGGGGATGACAAGACCCGTCCCACCACCTCACCCGGGCTCGCGGCCATCCGGCGCACGGACCCACCCGAACCAGTACATGAGGGCCCCTCCCGACACGAACATGAGGAGGCTGTACACACCCGGGGGAACGGCCATCTCCGGGACACCGAGGATCGACATGGCGATCACGATCGCGAGGGTTCCGTTCTGGATCCCGCCCTCGATGGAGATTGTGAGGGATTGCCGCAAATCCAGGGCGAAGAGGCGGGCCGCTCCGAAGGCGAGCCCCATCGTCACCAGGTTGAGGGATGCTGTAACCCCCGCGAGCGAGAGGAAGTGATCGGCGATCACCTGGCGCTGGTCGACGACGACCGCCCCGAGGACCAGCAGGAAGATGAGTGCCGACGCTCCTCTCACGACCCGTTCCAGGCGCCGGGCCAGCTCCGGGAGAAAGTGCCTGATCGAGAGACCGATCGTGACGGGAATCGCGGTGATCGCCACGATCTGCAGCACGACCTCGCCCACGGGCGCGCGAATCGCCTCGGCCTCGACCCCGAAAAACCCGAGCGCGAGCGTCAGGAAAAGGGGGATCGTCACCACGGTGACCCCACTGCTCAACGCGGTCAGGGTGATCGAGAGCGCGGTGTCGCCCCTGGCGACGAAGGTGATCAGGTTCGAGGTGGGCCCCCCGGGGCACGCGGCGATCAGGATGAGCCCCACCGCCCAGATCGGGGGAAGCGAAAAGAGCAGTGCCAGCCCGAAGCCGACCGCCGGAAGAATCACCAGTTGGCACCCCAGCCCGACCATGGTGGCCCGGGGGAACTCCACCACCCGGCGGAAGTCCGCCACGGTGAGCGAGATCCCGAGGCCGACCATGATGACAATCAGGGAGACGGGGAGGACGGCGCTGACCAGGATACTTTCTTCCAGGGGACCCTCCGGGAGAGGGGGTGGAAAGGTGGGAATCTTCCGTGTATCCCACCGACCCGCAACACGAGCGAGGTGATCGACCGGGGGAGGCCCATCCGGCCCCGTGTGAACTGGAGCCGATCCCGTCCTCGCATCCGAGCGCCAACGCAACTCCGCGGAATCGGTCGAGAGGGGGTCGCCCGGCAGGGCCTCGACCCCGGCAGGACGCTCCCCCGGCCCCCGCGCCGCGTAGCCGGGTTCGGTGGCGGGGTCGGAGAGCCTGACGTTGAATGGACACACCTCCTGGGTGTTCTCCCGGTCCACCCGTTTTCGCTTCGAGCTCACAACTAGCCGTTACGAAAATAGATAGCGGTCGGCGAGGTCACCCCCACGACGCCATCCGAGATCACGCCACCCGTCGGCGGCCCGCGATCTTCCGTCGTCGAAACCCCCCATCCAGGGGCGGAGCGACTGGAAACGTGTGTGTGAGCGCGTTGCTTTTGTGTACCCCAGAAAATTGCAAATGTGTGCCTACGCCCGTTGCTTTTGTGTAGATAGCCCACTACGATCCTCCTGTAGGGTAGCAACCGACACCCTCTTACCTTCTGCAATGGCCGCCTCCAGATGGCATACCTGCCTCGCGTCGTAGATAAAGAACTCCGAAGGCGTTTAGCGACGATGGGAGCCGTTCTGATCGAGGGCCCCAAGGCCTGCGGCAAGACGGAAACCGCACTCCAAGAAGCGGAGAGCCAGGTCCGGCTTGATGTGAATGAGCGGGCACGTGAGGCCGCGGCCGTCGATCCCTCCCTCCTTCTGGAGGGGCCCACGCCTCGGCTGATCGATGAATGGCAGATCGCCCCGGAAATCTGGAATCACGTCCGAAGGACCGTGGATGCCCGATCGGAGCGCGGACAGTTCATCCTGACCGGTTCCGCCGTGCCTGCGGACGACGTTACGCGACACAGTGGCGCTGGAAGGATCGGGCGGCTCTTGATGCGCCCCATGTCCCTTTTCGAGAGTTCCGAGTCGACTGCCGATGTATCTCTCGGAGCCCTCCTCGATGGTGAGCCCCCGCGAAGCTCCGATCCGGGGATGACGATTGCGGACGTCGTGCGTCTCATGGCGCGTGGGGGGTGGCCTGGCCATCTGGGCCATTCGATCCCTGAGGCACTGGATGCCGTGCGTGACTACCTGGGGGAGATTCAAAGGGTGGATATCAGCCAGGTGGATGGGGTTCGCAGGGATCCCATGCGAGTCAGAAGGCTCCTGAAGTCCCTTGCCCGCCACTCCGCCACATACGTGTCCAATCGGACCATCGCCTCCGATTCCGGTGGACCTGATGGGCCGATGGCTCCCCACACCGTGGGCGAATACCTCAATTCGCTCGAGCGCCTGATGATCGTGGAAGACCAACCCGCTTGGGCCCCTCACCTGCGTTCCAGATCGCGGGTCCGTAGTGCGCCGAAGCGTCACATGGTAGATCCTTCCCTGGCGGTTGCGGCCCTGCGAGCGACACCGGAGCGCCTTCTGAAAGATCTCAAATTCACTGGATTCTTGTTCGAGTCCCTTGTGGTTCGGGATCTTCGGATCTACGCTCAAGCCAACGATGCTGAGGTCCTCCAGTACCGGGACAACACCGGGCTCGAGGTGGATGCGGTGGTGGAAGCAGCGGATGGTCGTTGGGCCGCATTCGAGATCAAGCTTGGGGTTGGCCGGGTGGACGAAGCCGCAGAGTCCCTGCTCACCTTCAGGGACAGGGTCGATACGCGACGGTCGGGTCCACCAGAGGCTCTGGGCGTGATCGTCGCCACGGGCTTCGGTTATCATCGCCCCGATGGGGTAGGCGTGATTCCCATCGGTGCACTTGGTCCTTGAACAGCCGCCGCGTCGAACTCCGTCCGTCGCACGTAGCCCGGCGACTGGAGGCCCAGTGCCTTCTGAAAATGCTCCACATCCCGCAGCAACGATCCCCTACGGCCCCCCTCGATAGCCTCCCCGATCAAGCCTGGAATCAGCTCGACCCGGAGAGCGCACGCTGATCTTCCAGCACTGGGTGGTGGCGGTTGGGATTGCCATCACGAAGATCTCGGGCCGCAGGCGTGGCCATCCCCAGACTGCGGTGACCTACCTGGCACCATCCCCCAACTCGCCCAGGCTTTTCCCCCTCGACCCCCACCGCGCCGCCTCCAGCTCTTCCACCACCCAGGCGTCCGCCTCGGAAGCGGCCGCCAAGGAAAGTAGCTCACGCGCATCCTCTCCCGCCGACCTGCCCAGCGCCCACGCCGCGTGCCCTCGCACCAGGGGGTCGGAGTCCGAAAGCGCGCGCTCGAGCAGCCGCACCGCGGCCGGGTCGGAGTCCTCCGTAGCCCCCAACCAGTTCCCCATCGCCACGCACACATTCCGGGCAAACCCCGCGCGCCCCGCCCGCCGGATCGCCGACCCGCGCGAGAAGGCATCCCAGGCTTCTTCCGAAAGCGCGGTTCGCAGCAGTTCGGTCAGGGGAGGGCCGTCCGTGCCCGGATGGGTCGAGGGCTGTCCCATACTCGCATCCGAACGCCCGCCCGATTCCGCGGCATCGGGCGCCTC
>SLBA01000178.1 GCA_007126575.1 Gemmatimonadota bacterium
GCCCGTTTCGGGCCTCCTCCCACAGGCGGACCAGCAAGCCGCTCTCCTCCGGGTCCAATGCCCGGCACGCCCGTCGGGCCTCGGCCGCGACCTCGACCGCGTCCACCTGCATCGGCGCCGCTTCGATCGCCACGTCCAGAATCGACCACGCACCCGCCTCGACCACCACCTCCTGCGATTCCAGCGGTCGATAGCCCAACCGCATCACCTCGACGGACCACATCCCCGGACTCGCGACCTCCAACGTGTATCGGCCGTCCCCCCCGGTCAGTACCGATGCCCCCCGCACACCGTCCGCTCCCAGCACCGCCACCAGCGCTGCCGAAACCGGCGCCCCGGACCCTGCATCCGTTACCGTCCCCCGGACCCCCTGGGCCTGAAGGGCGTGCGCGTCCCCCAACCCGCCCGCCACCAGGGCGAACAGGATCAGAGAGACACAGACCGACAGGGGGGCGCGAATGCGCATGGCTGGGGGCTCATCCCGATGGGCGAACGGGATGATGGTCAGGAAGGAGAGGGCCCGGCTCCCGGCTCCACGCAGAAGTTGGCCCGGCCGGGCCGTTCCGGTAAGGACTCGTTTCCATCACCGCAGCCTCCGGTCTATCGGTTCACGCGCAGGGCCGACGAGGTACCCCCTCCCCGACCATCCCACTTTACGATACCTCATCTGAACCGCGCAAGTCTTTTCGGGCCGAACCGGATCCGTCAGACTTCATGACGACACACGCCGAAGCGATGCCCGACGCGCTCGCGGCGGTGATCGATAACAGGAGCGAGGCGGGGTAAGCACAGGGCGCCTCCGGAACCGACATGGTGGGTGGGAGGCTCGTCCGGGTGGCGCCAAGCCTCAGCGCCTTGTAGTCTCCCACAACGGGTCCCTACGGGCCCGCAGGAAGACCTCCATGGCTGGAGTTGATCCGGGTGCAGGCGCGGGAGTGATCTCGATGAGCAAGAACGCAAGAGCCGCGACAGACCGGGGGTCCCCGGGCACAGGCCCTCCCGATGACCACGAAGGGGACGCCACCGACACGCCCCGGTCCACGAACCCCGGCGCGATCCTGATCAAGGTCGTGGCCCCGCTGTGCCTGGCCGGCGCTCTCCTTCTGATCGCGGTGAAGGTCACGGTGGACCCGGGATGGAGCTGGGCCCTCGTCCTGGCCCCGTTCACGATCATGGGCGTCGTGTTCGCACTGACCGCTTCCGGCATTCTCGGCCTCGGGGCGTGGCGACGATTCAGGGGCGTGATCGAGCCCGAAAACCTCACCCCGCCGCCCGAGCGACTCCGTCCGCCCCGGGACGCGGCGTCGGTGGGGGACCGCATCCTCGAGGACCACCCCGAGATCCTTGCGGCCATCTGCCACGGCTTCCGGATCAAGGGCCTTGCGACCAGGGTGCTGGGGGAGTCCGCATCGGACCCGTGGGGGATCCATCGGGCGGCCGTCGGGGCCCCCGGAGAGGGGATCGAGGAACTCTTCCAGAAGGCTCACCTGCACACCCGACACATGGCCCACGAGGGCCACAAGAAGCGGGGAAAGGGGCCGGTGCCGTCGGATGGGACCGTCCTGAAGCATGCGGTGCAGGCGTTCGGGCGATGCGCGGCCCGGACCGAGTCCGGCCGCGGCAACCCCGACTGCACCTTCGAGCACGTGGTCGCGATCTACGGGGCTCGCACCCCCGCCCGCGATCGGCACCTGAAGGCGATCGCCCCCCGTGTGCGGCGCCTTCTCGAGCGACAGTACCCGCAGCTGGCCACCGCGGAGCTGTCCGACGGGAGCGCCGTCCAGTACGAGAAGTGGCGGGAGCAGGCCACGCACGACCGGGAAGAGATCGAGCGGCTGCAGCGTGAGTTCGAGCGGGCGGAACGGAAGCTCGAAGAGGCGCACGACCGGATTCGGGAGGCCCGCTCCGAGGCCGACACGCTGCGCGAATCGGTGGAAGACGAGCGTGCGCGGGCCCGGCAGACGGCCCGGGAACGCCAGGCGCAGGTGGTCGAGGAGCTGCGGGAGACCCTCGCGGCCCGTACCGCCGAGCACGAACGGGTGGCCTCGCGGCTCGAGGGACGCATCGAGCGGCTCGAACGCGCCCTCCGCGAGCAGGAGCGCGAGCAGACGCGCCTCGAACGCGCGCTCTTCGCCGACGACGAAGGGGCCGACCCGGACCCGGTGGATCTGAGCGTGCTGAACGGCACGCGCGTGATCCTGGTGGGTGGGGACTCCGGCCGGATCAACCCGATTCGCGAGCACATGGAGGGGCACGGAGCCCAGCTGGTCCACGAGGACCGTGAAGGGGGGACCGACCTGGTCGCAAACGCCCACGTGGTCGCGATCTGGATCGTGCAGGTAAGCCATCCGACCATGTACGCGGTCCGCCGGGAATGCCGGATGACGGGGGTCCCCTGCGTCTACTGGTCCCGCTCGTCCCCCGAGAGTCTCGCGACGCTCGTGGCCGAGGCACTCGCCACGGGCCCCGAGGACGCAGAGGCCGGTACGGAGCTCACCGTTCCGTGACCTCCGGCCCCCCGACCATGATGCGCAGGCTCCCCCGCCCCTCCGGTGATGTCCTCCTCCTCGGGGGTCTCGTGGCGGCGGCGGCCGTGGGCGTAGCCTTCCTCGTCCAGCCCCCGCTGCCGGACCGCGTCGGCGTCGACGGGCTCGCGCACCTCTCGGTAAGCGCGATTCCCGTGGATGGGCTCGTGTGGGGTGACGGGACACGGGGGCCCGGGGAGGCCTTTCTCCGCGCCGAGCGACTCATGCACCGGACCACCGCCGTCCTTCTCTTCTTCGTGGCCGTCGTGGGTGGGCTCGGGCAGATGGCGGTGGCGGGGGTGATCACGGTGAGCCGCCGCGCCGAGATGCGACTCCGGCGAGCGGTCGGGGCCCCGCGAAACCGGCTCCTCGGCGAACTCGCGCGCGAGGCAGTGGGCACCTTCGGGCAGGCGCTCCTGGGCGGGGCGGGCGCGGCCATGGCGGCTTACCTCCTGCTGTCGGGGTTGTGGCCGGCGAGCCCCGAGGTCCCCACGCCCGTCCTCGGTCTTGGGGGGATGGCGGCCATCGGGCTCGGGATCGCCGGGGCGATTCTCTTCGCCTGGGTCGTGCTGGCCTTCGTGGTGGTGCAGAGCGCCGAGGTGATGCCGGGGGCGCCGCTCCACCCGAAGACCCGCCTCGCCGAGCCCTTTCGGGGAGAGGTCTGTCACCCCGGGGTGCCCGTGCTCCAGATCGCTGCCGTGTGCATGGTGCTGGCATCGGCCGAGGCCCTCGTGGTCGGCGCGGAGCGCCTGTGGGTCGCGGAATCCGAACAGGGGAGCGCCTTCGCCCACCTCCCGCGGATCCTCGTAGCATCGCCATCGGGAGAGGCCGCCCGGACGATCGAGGCCCTCCTCGCCCCCGACTCTCCCCTTCGGGCCGGAGAGGGCGCTCCCGTGAGCGTGACCACGCCCGGCTTCGCAGAGGGCATCGGGCACCTCAGGTACGCGGTCACGGAGTGCGGCGTGTGCTACATTCCCGGCAGCCCCCCGGCCCTCGCCCCGTACAAGGGCGACGTCGTGGTCCACCACGCCGTGAGCCCCGACACCTTCCGGATGGCGGGGATTCGGCTGCTCGAGGGGCGGGGCTTCACCCGGGCCGACGGCCTGGAAGCCGAGCCGGTGGCGATCGTGAGTCGGGGCTTCGCCACGGAGCACTTCCAGGACGGCGAGGCGATCGGTCGCAGGGTCCGGATCGGCGCGGACCGGGACCGCTGGCACACGGTCGTGGGGATCGTCGATGCCCTCCCGCGGACCCGGCTGCCGGCCCGCACCCAGCCGCTCGAGGATGTCTTCGTGCCCGTCACCCAGATCCCCCCCACCCGGGTCGAGGTGATGGCCGCCGGCATCCCCGCGCTCCGGGAGCTACAGGAAGCCGCGCGCTTCGTGACCTCGCCCGCCGACCGCGACCGCCTCGTCGCCGAGTGGACCGCCAGCTTCGCGGGGCTGTGGCGCGGTACGGGACTCGCCGCCGCGATCCTGGCCCTGCTCGGCGTGGTGGTGACCGTGGCGCGCCGGGTCCGCGAGGAGGCGCCGGAACTCGCCCTTCATCGCGCCGTCGGGGCCACCCGAGGCCGGATCGTCCGCCGGTACCTGGGCTTCGGCCTGGGGGTCGGTGCCGTGGGGGCGGGCGTCGGCTGCTGGGCGGCCCTCTTCGTCGTGAGCGTCGTGGTGCCCGAGGGCTACGGGGCACCGGGCACCCTCGCGCTGATCTTCCTGAGGGTGGGAGGGGGCTTGATCCTGACGGCCGCCGTCGTGGCCCCCGCCGCCGCGGCGTGGGAGACCCACGGAGCGGTGCGCGAGGGGCTGGGCTGACCGGCGGAGCCGCGCGCGACGGACCGGGCGGACCCCGGGTCGAACCCGGCATCTCGGGCCCCGTCGACCCCACCGACCCGGTGCACGTGACCGGCGGGTGCACGTGACCGGCGGGGATCGCCCACGCGCGAACGGAAGGATCGCCCCCTTCCGGTCCCTCCCACCCCCGACCGGTTGCCCGGCCCGAACGCCCTCCCTACCTTGGCGTTCCCTCGTTCGGGCCTTCGATCATCCGGATCTGTCCGCTGTTTCCCTGGTGTCTCCCTGGCATGAGTGCATGACCCCCATCCATTCGATCGTTGCCCGTGGCGTAGGATTCGGCCTGCTTGCCCTGGTGTCCGCAGGGTGCGCGGCGGGATCGGGTGCATCGGACGGTCTCCGTTCCCCCCAGGGGAATCAGCAGTGCCTTCTCGTGTCGCAGGACCTTCTTCCGATCGATCCCGAGGCGCTCGTGGAGGCCCACGCCGTCGAGGGGTGGCTCGAGGAGTGGGCTACGAGAGCAAAAGACGACGACCTTGGCGAGTTTCACGCCGTCTGGTCACTGAACACGACGGCACCGGAGCCCGACGGGGACGAGGAGGAGAGCGCACCGCAGGCGACCGGCGAGGAGGACGCCGCCCCCCCCCGATCGGGTCCGCCCGATGCCTTCCTGATCGAGAGCTCCCTGACGCTCTCCCAGGCCACCGCACTCACCGAAGTGGTGCGGCGAGCCCGGATCCTGGACGATGCCGAGCCAGGTCTCCCCAGCCGGGCCCGCCTCGAGGCGATGCGGGACTCCTCGGGTCGGCTTCACCTCACGCCCATGATGAGCACCCACTGCCGACCCGCGCTCGCGGACCCCCGAAGGGGCACCACCGAGCTCATCCGGGCAGCCCGGGGTGCGCGGGCCACCGGTTCGACGGTCACCACCCGCCTCAGCCAGCTTCCCGGTAGACGAAGCCCTCGAGCGACACCGTGAAGTCCTGCCGGTTGTGCCGATAACGGATGCAGTACCGAGTCGGGTAGTGGCCCCCGTCCTTCCACGCCTGCGGCAGCTTGAGGTCCCAGCACTGATTGGCGATGGTGCCATTGGCCATCCCCTGGAACCAGTCCAGCGTGATCATCGGCTCGTAGAAGGTGATGTCGGCGTTCCAGGCTCCGTAGATGAAGGTGTGGGTGAACGGCTGTCCGGTGAACTCGGGCGAGCTCAGGTCGATCAGATGGTTTCCCATCGCCACCTCGGCGGCGCCCAGGTCCACGTAGTCCTGCGGCAGATACTGCGACGGGACCGGCAGGGTGGCCGTCACGAAGTCGTCGCAGTTGATCAGCAGCGCGCAGGGGCCGGGGTACGCCCGGGATTCCTTCAGGACCGTCGCTGGGGCGGGCGCCGGCAGCTCGCGATCCCGCTCCGGACCGGCTCCGGCGGCCATGCAGATGGCCTAGGCGCCCAGGAGTTCGCTCGAGGAGGCCGCCAGCGGCTCGTCGTGCCCCGGGGGGTCATCCGGCCCCGAGAGGCCGTCGGGGTGCGACTCGCACCCGGCCACCAGCGCCAGCATCGGCACCACCATCCAGAGGTTCCACGCTCTCCTTCTCATCTGCCCATCCTTGGTTTCGGGGGATGGCCGCGCCGGGTTGAACGGGGTGCGCGGCCGGTGTCACCTCCGATGGACAGGAACCCGGGGCGAGGGGGATCATCCGGAGCTCACCGTCGATCGTCGGGCCCTCCCCTGCGCACTTCCTCTACTCCTCCTAGTTTGTGTCGGTGCTGTCGGTGCTGTCGGCGCTGTCGGCTTTGTCGGTGCTGTGGTGTTTTCGGCGCTGTCGACCCTGACCGCGGTCGGCGTGCCGACCGGCCAACCCTGACAGCACCGTTCCCGGCCCGGAGGAGATCGCACCCATGACAGCAATGCAAAGACCGAGGGGCTTTTCGATTCCGGATCTGCCGTGATCCGCAGGCTGACCCCCCAGGAGGAGACCACGCCGGGCAGCGGGCGGGGGCTTCGGATGCCCCCCTTCGGGCATATTCTGGCCGTGGGAGTCGGCGGGGCGCTCGGTGCCGTCATGAGGCACGCCTTCATCCTGGCCTTCCCGGACCAGGCCGGAGGATTCCCCTTCGTCACCTTCGCCGAGAACGTCGTCGGCTCCTTCCTGCTGGGGGTGGTGCTCATCTCGCTGCTGCGTGCTCCCGCACTCGGCGAACGATGGCGCCCCTTTCTCGCCACCGGAGTGCTCGGCTCCTTCACCACCTTCTCGAACGTGAGCGTCCAGTTCGTGGAGCTGGCACTGGACGGCGCCACCCCCACCGCGATCCTCTACCTGACCCTCAGCATGGCGACCGGGCTCCTGGCCGCGGCGGCCGGCATCGCCCTGGGTGTCCGACTGATGACTCGGTTCCGCCCCGCCCGATGAGCCTGCTCCTGGTAGCGGTCGGGGGTGCGCTGGGCGCGATTGCCCGATACCTCGTGGACTTCTTCGTGGGCTCCAGGGGCATCACGCGCATTCCCCTCGGCACCACCGTGGTCAACACCTCGGGCTCGTTCGCCCTGGGTGTCCTGGTGGGGGTCCTCGGCAGCACGGGTGGCCCGGACTGGATCCTCACGCTCGTCGGAACGGGCTTCCTGGCGGCGTACACGACCTTCTCCACGTGGATGTTCGAGGCCGCCAGGCTGCTCCAGCGGGGAGCCTATCGCGCCGCGCTCCTCCACCTCTTCCTTACCGCGGTCCTGGGGGTCGTCCTTGCGGTCGCCGGCCTCTGGCTCGGAAGCGCGGTCCTCGGTCAGGTGTTCCGCTGACCCGGGGCTTCCGGCTCATCGCTCGAGGGCCGCGGGCACCTCATCGCGAAAGGCACCCGCATCGCAGATCACCTGCTGCGACGCGAGAAGCACCACCGACATGGCGGTGCTCAACCGATCGGCGCTGATCCGGTCCGGGGTGTCGTGGGGATGGTGGTACCAGGGCTCCAGGTCGATCGTCTCCGGATCGCGCCAGATGAAGTTCGCGGCGGGGATCCCGGCTTCGTGGAAGGCAACATGGTCGCTGGCGCCCCGCTCGAAGGGTGCCCGCATCCTCTCCTCGGGGAGCTCCAGGCGGTCCCGGGCCACCCGAGCCGAGCGGGCCACCACGTTGTCGCCGTCGAGGGTGTTCACGAAGAGCTGGGTCTGAAGCTCGCCGGCGGTCCCGATCATGTCGGTGTTGAAGTTCGCCGCGACCCGCTCGATCTCGTGATCGGGGAGCTGCGAGACGTAGTAGCGGGAACCCACGAGGCCCACCTCTTCGGCGCCCACGGCGGCGAACCGAAGCTCCACATCGGTCTCGACGGTCGCATAGAGCCGGGCGAGCTCGATCATTCCCGCAGTGCCCGACGCATTGTCGTTGGCCCCCGGCGCCTGCTCCACCGAATCGTAGTGCGCGCTGAAGATCACCACGGGCGCGTCGGGATCCCCCTCGACCCGCCGGGTCGCGATCACATTCTGCGAGGTATCGAAGAACTCGACATGGAGGGTCACCCGGGCTCCCCCCGCGTCCCGGAGTGCCTCTCCGGCCTCGACATTCACCGTCACGAAGGGAAGCACCGCGTCATCGGCCTCCACCGAGGTGAGGTGCCGGCGCCAGTCGTCGCCATGGAGGATCGCGGCCACGGCGCCCACCTCGGCGGCATGGGCCAGCAGCTCGCCCGCGTCGCTGTCGCCCTGGGCAAAGAGAGCGATCGCCCCCTCGGCCTCGGCCGGGCACGCCCCCTCGCCGCAGTCGACCACCTCGGCCGTGATCCCCTCCTCGCCGGTGAGCTGAAAGTACTCGGACGCCGGGGTGTCGTCGATCCGGCCCGTCGCCGGATGGACGCGCAGATTCACGGGCTCCAGGACCTCGATGCGCGAGACCACCTGGTCCCGGGGGAATTCCTGGATCTCGACCTCGTAGCCGTAGCCCTCCAGCTCCCGGGCGATGTACTCGGCGGCCTCTCGCTCCGCGCGGGAGCTCGCCACCCGGGGCCCGATCTCGTCGGCCAGGACCCGGATGTGCCCCAGGGTGCGGTCCATGTCGATGGACTCGACAAGGTCGGGCTCACAGGCGATGGGGGCCGCGTCGGCGTCGGCCGTGTCGGCGCCCGGATCCGCGCATCCTCCGAGCAGGAGGAGGGAGACGAAGGCGAAGAGGGGCGTGCGGTAGCGTCGATCCATGGTGGGATGGGGTGGGGTTGGGACATGGAGGCCGTTCGGGGCCAATGAAGCTCCGAGCGGGAGGAGGCCCAAGGTAGACATGGCATCGCCCATCGGTCAACGCACCCTTGAACCCCGACCCGCGCCGGGTTAGCCTCCTTCCATCGACAGGGGTGTCCCGTTCGGACCGGACGGGGCTGAGATCATACCCTCCGGCCGCACGTTCCCAGTGGACATGACGGCCAGGATGGCCGTTGAAGAGCAGCCATCCAGCGACCTGATCCGGATCATGCCGGCGAAGGGAGTCGAACGCGCGGAATCCCACGACGGATCCCGCTTCGGTCCGGGAGACCCGCCGCCATCGGTCGGCGCGGCCCCCGAACCCGGCCCCCCCTTCCCCGCCTCACCCCGTCGATGCCCGAAACCCCGGGGCTGTGGTGCAGGAGTCCGGCATCCGGTCGGCCACCCCGCCCCCCGACGGACCGAGAGGCCCGAATGTCCTTCATCGAAGCCCTGGATTCCCGC
>SLBA01000054.1 GCA_007126575.1 Gemmatimonadota bacterium
AGCAGCGAGACCATCGCCAGCGCGGTCAGCGGGATCGCGGAGTTCCTCATGCGGCCTTCCTCCAGGCTCGGAGCCGCGCACTTCGGGCCCTCGGGTTCGCCCCGATCTCGGCATCGGACGGCCGCACGATCGAGCGGGTCAGAAGCGTGCCCAGGGGTTCACCGCGGCAGACACAGACCGGGATTTCGGGGGGACAGGTGCAGGCGCGGCTCCACTCCCGGAAGGCGTTCTTCACCCTTCGGTCCTCGAGGGAGTGGTAGCTGAGCACGACGAAGGCCCCCCCGGGCAGGAGGGCATCGCGCAGGGCGGGCAGGGCGCGCTCGAGGGCTCCGAGCTCGTCATTCACCTCGATCCGAAGTGCCTGGAACACGCGCGCCTTCTCCTTCGCCATGGGAGGCCTGCGGTACACCGCCTCGATGGCGGCCAGCAGGTCCTCGGTTCTCTCCATCGGCCTCTCGGCCCGTCGCTTCACGATCTCGCGGGCGATGGCCCGGGACCGTGGCTCGTCGCCGTAACTCCGCAGGAGCCGCGAGATCCGGTCCTCTTCCCACTCGTTCAGGAGGTCGGCCGCGGTTCCCGCACCGGACTCAGCGCCCTCCATCCGCATGTCGAGCGGAGCCCCCTCGCGAAAGGTGAAGCCCCGCTCCGCCTCGTCGATCTGGTGCGAACTGATCCCCAGATCGAGGAGCGCCCCACTCAGCGTGGGGCCGGTCAGCCCCGCCGCCACCGCCGCCTCGTCGAACCGGGCGTGAAGGATCCTCACCCGGTCCCCGAAGCGCCCAAGCCTCGCACGCGCCTCGGCGAGCGCCTCCGGATCCCGGTCGACCCCCAGCACCCGGCACGCCGGATAGGCGTCGAGGAGGGCCTCGGCGTGCCCTCCTGCCCCCAGCGTGCCGTCGAAGATCTCCCCCTCGGGGGCCCCTTCGAAGCATCGGACCACCTCTTCGACGAGAACGGCGAGGTGGTAGTCGTCTCCCCCGTGTGTCCGCGTCACCGCCTCATCCGAAGATCTCGTGCGCCAGGTCGCCCATCGTCTCGTCGGTCTCGGCCGTGGTGCGGGCGAAGACCTCGGGATCCCAGATCTCGACCCGGTCCACGTTGCCGGTCACCAGCACCCCACCCTCGAGTCCGACCGCCGCCGTGAGCCACGACGGGATCAGGATCCGGCCCTGCTTGTCGGGATCCACATGCACCGCCTGCGAGGTGATCCGCCGGAGGTGGTTGGCCGCCTTGGGGCGCGTGCGCCGCAGCTCCAGGATCCGCTCCTGGACCGTCTCCCAGACCTTGGAGGGGAAGAGGGTCAGGTGCGTCGGCTCCCACTGGAGGAGGACGAAACGAGAACCATCGGCCTCCCGACGGAAATCCGCCGGCAGGCTGACCCGACCCTTGGGGTCGAGCTGGTACTCGTATCGGCCGAGAAAACTCGCCACGCTGCCCCCGCGGTGGGTGATAGTGGGTAAGAGTGGGATAGAGTGGTGATCGCTGGGACAACATAGGCGGGGGGTGGGATGCCGGTCAAGGGTTGGATTCCGACCGGAGATGCCCATGCGAAACGGGGGTGCCGCGGCCTGAGCCGCGACACCCCCGTCGCAAGGGTCCTTCGTTTCCTGTCAGTGCGTCGGCTCGTATGCCGACCGCGGGGTCAGTCCGGCCCCGCGCCGAGTCGAATCAGCGGCGGTTTCCGCCCCGCTCGATGATCCGCTCCTGCCGCTCGATGAAGATGTCGGCATTCTCGAGGAACTGGTTCAGGTTCAGGGACGGGTTCCGCTCCCCGTGACCGCGTGCGGCCTGGAGCTGCTCCTTGGCCGCCCGGAAGATCGGCAGCGCCTGTCGGGCCGATTCCACTGTCTCGGGGGCCTCGACCTGCTCACCGCGCTTGAAGAGCCCGTAGCCGTGGAAGAAGTTCAGCTCCTCCTTGAGCTCCGAGGACACGTTGAACTGCTTCGCCTGCTCCATGAGCCGGATTCCCTCGGGAATGTCCTGCTCGGGGTTCAGGTGGTTGTTCCACGCGCGTCCCAGGACGATCCGGGCCAGTGCGTCGGGCTCCCGCTCTCCCGCATCCGCGGCGGCGCGCAGCGCCGAGATCGCGTCATCGACCTGCCCGGCTTCGAGATAGTAGGTTCCCATCCGGGTGCGCGCGTTCGGCAGCTCCGGGTTGATCTCGAGGGCCGCTTCGAGAGAACTCACCGAAAGAGCGGTGTTGCCCGCGCGGTTCGCGGCAGTGGCCTGCTCCGACCAGACCGCGGCATTGCCGGGGAAGGTCTCGGTCCCGATCTGCGCGATCCGCAGCGCCTCGTCGTACTCGCTGAGCTGCAGGTGGGCGCGCACGGCGTTCACGACGAAGGTCGGGTTCGCCTCATCGCCCTCGAGCTCGACGACCCGGATCAGCGCCCGAGCGGCCTCGCGGAAGAGCTCGGCCACCTCGGGATCCAGCGTCGCATCGCCGTCCTGCGCGGCCGGACGCATGTCCTGCAGCTGGCGCGCCGCCCGGAAGGCGTTCGAGCCGTACTGCTCGAGCAGACCGACGTGGTCGGGCTCCTGTTCCAGTCCCTCTTCGAGCAGGTCCATGGCCCCGCGCGGATCACCCGCCGTCGCCAGGTCGTGCGCCACCCGAACCCGAACGTTCACGTTGTCGGGGTTGATCTCGAGGAACCGGGTGTAGTATTCGCGCGCCAGATCGCTCTCACCGATCTGAGCCGCCGAGTATCCGGCGTACTCGAGCGCATCGTCATCACCCGGATCCTCTTCCAGAATCACCTGGAAGAGCTCGAGCGACTCCGCGTAGTTGCCCAGTTCCAACTCGGCACGACCGAGGTTGAAGCGGGGAGCGCGGGCGTCGGGCACGGCAGCCAGGGCGCGGGAGCAGTAGTCCTGCGCCTGCGTCCAGTTGCTGGAGCGCGCCTCGTCGGCGCACCACCCCAGCAGGGCAATCTGGTCCGCGAGGATCTGGAAGCCCTCGACGATCTGCTCGGCCGCCTGGGTCTCCTGATTTTCCGCGATCAGGAAGGGCTCGAGCGAGAGAGACTCGCCCTGGGGGACGGTCCAGAAGGTCGTCTCGACCCGGATCTGGTCTCCCTCGGCGTGATATTCGCCGCACATGACGATGTCGGCTCCGATCTGCGGAGCGAGCTGCCGCGCGAAGAGGCAGTCGAGGTCGTTGAACCGCATATCGAAGTCACGGGCGGCCCGATCGGTGTCACGCTGCGAGATCGCGACGTGACGGTCCAGGTCCAGCCGGTCGCGGACCCGGTCGGCGACGCGCTCGCCGAAGCGGGCACGGGTGTCGTCGGTCGGGGCCATGTGGGGAACCACCACCCGCATCCGATCGCCGGCCTGAGCCTCCACCGGCTCGACCGTCAGCGGAATGGTGACGATGGCCGCCATGGCGGCCAGAATGATATGCGTTCTCAGGCTTTTGAACATCGTGTTGGTCTCCTGCATGTGCCCGACAAGTGGATCACCCGACACGAGGCCGAAGCGAACCGTGAACTGAATTGCTTTTACCCTGCCCGCACCCATCGGGGTCCGGGTCCCTTCGTCCCGAAAAGAACGGGGTGCCCCCGCAGCGTCAACCACGAAAACACCCGATCCGCACTTCCCGACCCAATGGTTACATCTGTCTTACAATACCGCAAGTCTGAAATAAAAGGTCCGAATCTCCAGAATGGGCTGTGCGGCCTCGCACTCCGGAACCCGTACCCCCGCAGGGGGTTTCTCTTCGCACCCCGCGCCGAACGACGCCCCGGTCCCCCGAGCGAGCCACCGCCATGAGTCATTCCATCCTTCCTCCCGGCTGGAGCCTCGCCGAGTCCCTCGTGACCCCTGAATCGGTGTACTGGTCGCGCCGCCGCTTCATCCGGACCTCGGCCGCCGCCGGTGCCGCCCTCGCCCTGGGTGCCTGCGGGTCGGGCGCGAACGGAGAGACGAACGCCCGCACCCCCCCGCGACCCTCGGGCCCGCTGGATACCATCCCCGAAACCCCCACCCGGGACCTCTACCCGGGAACGCGCAACCCCCGCTGGGCGGTCCCCGAGCGTCCCCTCACCGAGCGGATCGTCGCCGCCACGCACAACAATTTCTACGAGTTCCTGACCGACAAGGCCCGGGTCTGGGAGAACGTGGGCCCCTTCGAAGCCCGGCCGTGGACGATCGAGGTTACCGGCGAGGTCGAGAACCCCGGCACCTTCGACCTGGCCGATCTGGAACGCGAATTCGGACTCGAGGAACGGATCTACCGGCTTCGCTGCGTCGAGGCGTGGGCGATGACGGTCCCGTGGACGGGCTTTCCCCTCCACCGCCTGCTCTCGAAGGTCCAGCCCCTCTCGAGCGGACGCTACGTCTCCTTCCTCTCCTTCAACCGTCCGGAGCAGGCGATCGGACAGCGCGAGCAGCCCTGGTACCCCTGGCCCTACTACGAGGCCCTCCGGATGGACGAGGCCATGCATGAGCTGACCCTCATGACGACCGGAATCTACGGCGATCCCCTCAAGAAGCAGCACGGGGCTCCCGTTCGCATCATCGTGCCCTGGAAGTACGGCTTCAAGAGCCCCAAGTCGGTGGTCTCGCTCCAGGTCACCCGCGGGCGCCCGCCCACCCTCTGGAACGACCTGCAGCCCGGTGAATACGGCTTCTTCTCGAATGTGAACCCCGACGTCCCCCATCCCCGCTGGTCGCAGGCCACCGAGGAGCTGATCGGCCAGGAGCGACGGGTCGAGACCAAGCCCCTGAACGGGTACGCCGAGTGGGTCGAGGGGCTCTATTCCAGGGAGGTCCTCACGACCCTCTCCTGAGCGGGAGCGATCCACCCTCGAAGGCCTCCAGGCGCTCACGGAGCTCGTCGGGAACCCGGATCGAGCGCAGCGCCTCGTAGTCATACATGACCTGCACGCTGGTCGCCGTCACCAGGAGCTCGCCCGATTCGTCGCGGATCTCGTACTCCATCTCGAAGTGGGTGCGGCCCACCGACACGACCCGGACCCCGACCTCGACGCGGCCCGGATAGAGGATGCGCCGGCGGTAGCGGAGGGTGACCTCGGCCATGATGTAGTCGACCGACTCGATCCCCCTGCGACCGGCGACCTCGTCCCAGTAGGCCCAGCGCCCCTCCTCGATGTAGATGAGGGCCTGGGAGTGGTGCACGTGCCCGCCCACGTCGGTGTCGCGGAAGCGGACATCGATCCATCGTTGAAAGCGGGGGGTCCGGGGGGCCACGTCGGACATGATCGTTCCGGGATCGGGGGGTCGGCAGCGGGGCTCGGCGGGAAACCCGACGACGCCTCGGGGGTTGAGACAAGGTCGAAGAAGCGGGGCGTTTCGCAACCACCATCAGCTGCTCACCCAGGGATTCGAGAACGGCGTGTCTGACCTGATCATCGTTGGAGGAGGGATCATCGGGCTCTCGACGGCCCGCGAGGCCGCGATCCGGGGGCTTTCGGTCACCCTCCTGGAGCGGGGACGCCCGGGTCGGGAGGCGAGCTGGGCCGCGGCCGGGATGCTCTCGCCCCTCGCCGAAGCCTCGGCCGACGGCCCCTTTCTGGATTTCGCGCTGGCCTCGCTGCGACGGTATCGCTCGTGGGTCGCCGCGATCGAGGAGGAGAGCGGGCGCACGGTCGAGTACCGCGAATCGGGCAAGCTCCGGCTGGCGCTCTCGGCGCGGGAACGGGGACTGCTCGAGCAGCGACGGGAGTGGGCAGCGACCCGCGGGCTCCATGCCCGCTGGTTCGAGCCGGCCGAGCTGCGCGAGAAGGAGCCCGGGCTCTCGCTGTCGGTGCAGGGAGCGCTCCTGATCGAAGAGGACTTCCGGGTCGACAATCGGCGCCTGTCCGAAGCCCTCGTGGAGGCGGCCCGGGAGGCCGGGGTCCGGATCCAGTCCGGCGTCGAGGTCGAGGCCATCGAGCACCGGGGAGGCCGGATCCTGGGGGTTCGAACGGCCGAGGGCGACTCGATCTCGGGTGACCGGGTCCTGATCGCGGCCGGAGCGTGGAGCGGAGCGCTGCAGGGTCTGCCTCGCCCCATCGCGGTGACGCCCGTGCGAGGACAGATGCTGGCGCTCGGCACCGAAGGGCCGTTCTCGGAGCGGGTCCTCGAGTCCGAAGAGGTCTACCTGATCCCGCGCGACGACGGCCGGCTCCTGGTGGGCGCCACCGTCGAAGAGGTCGGCTTCGAGCCCGGGATCACCGCCGCGGGGATCCGATCGCTCCTCGAGGGGGCGCTCCGCCTGGTGCCCGGACTAGGCTCGGCGCCGATCGTCGAGTTCTGGTCGGGATTTCGGCCGGGCACCCCCGACGGGCACCCGATCCTGGGGCCGAGCCCCGAGGTGGACGGCCTCTTCTGGGCGACCGGGCACTTTCGCAACGGGATCCTCCTGGCCCCGCTCACGGCGGTCGTCCTGGCCGCCGCGATCGTCGGCGGCGACGGCCCCCGGATTCCCGAGGCCTTCGCGGCGGATCGCCCCGCACTTGCCTCAATTCCGGAACCCTCGGGGTAGACAGAACGAGCACCACACGATTCGATGCCGTTTCACCATTCGATTTCGATATTCCCACGACTCCCTTAATCGGAGGTACCCTCAGCATGATGACCATCCCGACACTCGCCACGCTACTCTCGCTCACCCTTCCCCTCCCGGCGGAGCCACCGACCGCGGCCGCCACGGAGTATGCCCCCCTCGCCACCTCGACCGTGGTCACGGTGCAGGACCCCACCTGCGCGGTGAACCCAAACATGGATCTCGAGGGTCGGGCGAGCCCGCTCGACTCCACCTCGGTCTCGCTGGCCGATGGGACGGTCAAGCTCTGCTACGGAGCGCCATCGGCCCGCGACCGCACGATGATCGGCGGCGAGGCGGTCCCCTTCGGTTCGATCTGGAGGACCGGGGCGAACGAGGCCACCGTTCTGCACACCACCGTGGCCCTCTCGCTCGGCGGACTCGCGCTGGAGCCGGGCAGCTACGCGCTCTACACCATCCCTGGCGAGACGGAGTGGGAGCTCTTCGTGACCCGCTCGACCGACCACTGGGGGATGCAGATCACCGACGAGGTGCGCGCCCAGGAGGTCGGCTCCGTCCAGCTTTCGAGTGAGCGGATCGAGGATCACGTCGAGACCCTTGACTTCTCGTTCGAGGACGCCGGCAGCCGCAGCGCCTCGCTCGTCATGGAGTGGGAGCACACCCGCCTGACGATTCCGGTGACCGCCACGGGCAGCTGAGCCCGATGCCGGCCAGCCCCCCGCCCCTCTCCCCCGCGGGTCGCGCCCGCTCCCGGGCGGCGCTCTCGGAGGACCGCTTCGACCTGCTCGTGATCGGTGGCGGCATCACGGGGGCGGGGGTCGCCAGGGAAGCCGCCCTCCGGGGGCTTTCGGTGGCCCTGGTCGAAAAGTCGGACTTCGGGGCGGGCACCTCGTCGCGCTCGTCGAAGATCATCCACGGGGGCGTACGGTACCTGGAATACTTCCAGTTCGGGATGGTCCGCGAATCGGCGCGGGAGCGCAGAACCCTTCTCGCGATGGCCCCTCACCTCGTTCACCCCCTGCCCTTTCTGTATCCGGTCTTCGGGGGAGAATCCTTCCTCAAGATCCGGGCGGGGCTCTTCCTGTTCGACTTTCTGGCGGGAAGCCCGAAGGGGGAGCGCTCCCGCCGGCTTTCGGCCGCCCAGACCCGCCAGCGCCTTCCCGGGCTGCGCGACCCGCTGAAGGGCGCGGTGCTCTACCCCGAGTACCTGACCGACGACGCGCGCTTCACCCTGGCCAATGTCGAGGGGGCCGCGGAGTTGGGGGCCGCGGTCATGAACCACACCGAGGCCACCGGATTCGTGAGGGCCGGAGACCGGGTCGTGGGCGCCACGGTGCGCGACCACGAGACCGACGAGGAGTTCATGGTCGAGGCCGAGGTCACCGTGAACGCCACGGGGCCCTGGGCGCAGGAGACGCTGACCCGCTCCGAGCTGCCCACGCCGAAGCGCATCATTCCCTCGAAGGGGATCCACATCCTCCTTCGCCGGGATCGGCTCCCTCTCGAGGCCGCCAGCTTCCTTCGCTCCCCCTCGGGCCGCAGCGGACTCGTCATGCCCCGGGGACCCTGGGTCTACGTGGGGACCTCGGACGATCCCTTCGAGGGGGACCTGGACCGGCCCCGCGCCGAAGGCGCCGAGATCGACGACCTGGTCGCGCTCACCGCCGACGCCTTCCCCGAGGCCGGAATCACCCGCGACGACGTGGTCTCGACCTGGGCCGGAATCCGCCCGTTGATCTACGAAGAGGGAAAGAGCACTCGGGACATGTCGCGCCACGACGAGGTGTGGATCTCGCCCCCGGGGCTGGTGACGGTGGCCGGGGGTAAGCTGACGACCTACCGCCCGATGGCCACCCGAATCCTGGGCCGGGTCGCCGAAACCCGGGGACGCCCCCTCCCGGAGCGCACCGGGGGGAGCGAGCCTCCCCTTCCCGGCGCGCCCGCCGAGCCCATCGAGCGCTTCCGCGCCCGCATCAACGACCGCCTCCACCACGCCGGGGTCGCCCCGGAGCTGCGCGACCGGCTGCACATGCTCTACGGAACCGAGCTGGAGTGGATGCTCGACCGCCACTCGCGGGGCTACTCCACCTTCACCCCCCTGCACCCGGAGCTGCCCGCCTTCGAGGGCGAGGTCGAGCTGGCGCTCCGGCAGGGCGCCCGCACCCTCATCGACGCGCTGGACCGCCGGATGGCCCTCCTCCTGTTCAGCGAAGGGGGCGGGCGGGTCACCGCTCCCCGGGCCGCCGAGATCATGGGGCAGGCCCTGGGCTGGGACGAACCCCGCCGCCGCCGCGAGATCGCGGCGTACATGGAGCTCGTGCGCGAGCACGGCCCCCGCGGGATGGAGAGCGCGGATTGACACACCCCCCGCCGATGTCCTACCCTTCGGGAGCCCTCCGTTGAAAACGATTCTCAATCACCTGACTCTCCACCGGGGCTCCACACA
>SLBA01000125.1 GCA_007126575.1 Gemmatimonadota bacterium
ACCCGAGGGGCTCTCCGCCGAGGGCCAGCGCGTCGCCGCGGTCGCGGCGCTCATGGCCATATGGTGGATGACCGAGGCGATCCCCCTCGCCGCCACGGCGCTCCTTCCGATCCCCCTCTTTCCGATCCTGGGGGTGATGCCGGTCTCGGCGGCCACCGCGCCCTTCGCGCACGAGCTGATCTTTCTGTTCATGGGTGGATTCCTGATCGCGCTCGCCATGCAGCGCTGGGACCTGCACCGCAGAATCGCGCTCGCCGTGGTCGCCACCGTGGGCTACCAGCCGCGCCAGCTGGTACTGGGGTTCATGCTCGCCACCGCCTTCCTCTCGATGTGGATCTCGAACACCGCCACGACGGTGATGATGCTCCCCATCGGGATCGCGATCCTCGTTCTGGTCGATCCGGACGAGGGACCGCTGGGCACGGCGCTCATGCTCGGGATCGCCTACGCAGCCTCGATCGGAGGGGTCGCCACGATCATCGGTACGCCCCCGAACGCCATCTTCGCCGCGGCGGCCGGTCAGATGCTCGACCGCTCGGTCGGATTCACCCAGTGGATGATCGTGGGAGTCCCGCTCGCGGTCGTAATGCTCGCCATCACCTGGCTCCTCCTCGTGCGGGTCCTGCATCCGCTCCCCGCCGATGGGGGAGATTCGGGTGCGGAGGGCCTGATCCGCGAGAAGCGCGCCGGGCTGGGGGCCCCCTCCCGAGGCGAAAAGGTCGTCGGCACGGTCTTCGTCCTGACCGCCCTCGGGTGGCTCGTGCGCGAGCCGAAGCAGTTCGGAGCCTTCGAGCTTCCCGGTCTGCAGACATGGGTGCCGCTGATCACCGACTCGGTCATCGCGATGGCGGGGGCTCTGCTCCTGTTCCTGATCCCGGTGTCGTTCAGGGAGCGCACCTTCGCCCTCAACTGGGAGTGGGCGGTGAAAATTCCATGGGGGGTCCTGATCCTCTTCGGGGGCGGTCTGTCGCTCGCGGCCGGCTTCGAGGCTTCAGGGCTCGCCGAGTGGATCGGGATGCAGGTCATGGGGCTCGAGGGCGTGCCCCTGATCGTCCTGATCGGGGTGGTGGCCACCCTCTTCGTGCTGCTCACCGAGCTCACGTCGAACACGGCGACCGCCACCATGGGCATGCCGATCATGGCCGGGGTGGCCTTCGGGCTCGGGGCCGATCCGATCATCCTGATGGCCGCGGCCGCCATGGCCAGCTCCATGGCCTTCATGCTCCCGGTCGCGACTCCGCCGAACGCGATCGTCTTCGGCTCGGGCCGGGTGACGATCCAGGAGATGACTCGCGCCGGTCTCTGGCTCAACATCCTTTCGATCACCCTGGTCACCCTGACCGCCTACTTCCTGCTGGGGCGGGTCTTCGCGGCGGGCTGACGGTCCCCGCCCCCACTGGCCCCGCCGATCCCGGTTGCCTACTCTCCGAGCAGTGGGTCCGTCCGTCGGACCCCCGGGGCAGGAACCGCCCCGCCGTCCTCTCCATCATGCATCGACATGGCACCCTCTTCCGAAACCCGAATCCCGAGCACCGAGCTGACGCGGGTGCTCACGGTCGCCTCCGAGCTGCAGAGGCAGAGCGAGGGTGCCCGGGAAGAGTCCTTTTCGCTGGCCGAGCTCGAAGCCGCCGCACGTGAGGCGGGCATCGATCCACGCTTCGTACGGGCCGCGTCGCGTGCGCTTCTCGAAGAGCGTGAGGCGCGAGGCGACGGCCTCTTGGGCCCCGACGCGACCTGGACCGCCGAAGAGTCGGTGCGGGGAAGCATCTCGGACGAGGACGCACACCGGCTGCTCGCCCAGCTCCAGACCGCGGTCCCCATCTCCGGCGGGAGTGTCGATTCGCCCGCAGACGGGGTCTGGCGGCTGGCCGACGGGGGACGAGCGACCATGCAGATCACCTGCATGGGCGACGAGGTGAATCTGGCCGTGGTGACCGACCGGAAGGGCCTGAAGGTCGGGTTGCTGGGCGGAGGAGTCGCCACCGGAGTGGTGGTGGGCTTTCAGCTCGCGGCGGCCGCGGTCTTCACCCTGCCGATGGAGATGTTCGAGATCTTTCCCCTGATCGCGACCGGCGGGGGGGTCGCAGGCGGACTGGCCGGCGGAGCCACCGGAGTGGGCATCTGGCGGTCGATGCAGCGGCGCTGGAAGCGCCGTGTCCGCAACGCCCTCGATCGGGCCCGGGAGCAGCTCGCCTCGGCTACCGGTGGCCCCACCCACCCCCGGCTCTCCCAACCCGCCGCTCCGACAGGGGCCGCCCCCGAAGGGGCTGCGGCCCGGGGGAACCCTTCGGAGCAGGACCCAGACACCCCCGAGGACCGCCCATGAAGCGCAGCCGCTACTCCACCGGAACCGAGTGGGAGCCCATCGTCGGATACTCGAGAGCCACCCGAGTGGGCCCCTTCGTGCACGTGTCCGGAACGACCGCCACCAACGACGAGGGCCAGGTCGAGGGGGTTGGGGATCCCCACGCACAGATGGTTCGCACCCTCGAGAACATCCGCCGCGCGCTCGAGGGGGTCGGTGCCTCTCTGGGCGATGTCGTCCGCACGCGCATCTACGTGACCGACATCGATCAATGGGAGGCGATCGGGCGGGTCCACGGCCAGCTGTTCGCCGAGATCCGTCCGGCCACGAGCATGGTCGAGGTGAGCCGCCTCATCCACCCCGACATGCTCGTCGAGGTCGAGGCCGAGGCGATCGTCACCGACCCGACGGGAGGCCCGCGGTGAAGAAGGTGACCCGACGCGGGCTTCTTGCGGGGGCGGCCGCGGCCGTGGCCGGGGGCGCCGCATGGCTGTGGTCCGGGCTCCGGTTCCCGTGGACGAGCGAGGACCCCCCGCCCCCCACATCCGCGGCGCCGGTGCCCGCGACCGGCCCGACCGCTCGGACGGTCCCCGAGGATCCGACCAAGGTGCTCGGACCACCGCCCAGCGAGCTCGGCTCGCGCTCTCCCTTCGAGGCCCCGAGGCGCGAGACCTGGGGGATCTCGTCGGGGACGCCCCTGAAAGACCTCCAGGGGACCATCACACCGTCGGACCTGCACTTCGAGCGGCATCACGGCGGGGTGGCGATGGTCGATCCCGACCGCTACGCGCTGCAGATTCACGGGATGGTCGATCGGCCCATGATCTTTTCCCTCGACGAGCTGAAGCGCTTTCCGTCGGTGTCGCGCATCTGCTTCGTGGAGTGCTCCGGAAACTTCCGGCGCAACATCCCGGAAGAGTCTCCGGTGCACCACTTCACCGGGCTGACGGCGCAGAGCGAGTGGACCGGCGTGCGGCTCTCGACGCTGCTGCGCGAGGTCGGGGTGCAGCCCGATGCCCGGTGGTTTCTGGCCGAGGGCGGGGACTCGTCGCTCTTTGCACGAAGCATCCCGATCGAGAAGGCCCGGGACGACGCGATCGTCGCCTGGGCACAGAACGGGGAGGCCATCCGGCCCGAAAACGGTTATCCGGTACGCCTCATCCTTCCCGGGTGGGAGGGGAGCACCAACATCAAGTGGCTGCGCCGCCTGAAGTTCGCCGACGAGCCCTTCATGACGCGCTGGGAGACCGCGCGCTACACGGTGGTCTTCGACGACGGGCTGGCCCGCAAGTTCATGTTCGTGCTCGACGCCCGCTCGGTGATCACCTCGCCCTCGTACCCGGATCGGGTCCAGCCCGGCTGGATCGAGCTGCAGGGGCTGGCCTGGTCGGGACGCGGTCGCATCACCCGGGCCGAGGTGAGCTTCGACGAGGGGGCGAGCTGGAACGAGGCGGACCTTCAGGATCCGGTGCTTCCCAAGGCCCACACGCGCTTTCGGTACCTGTGGAGGTGGGACGGGAGCGAGACGACCGTGCTCAGCCGGGCCACCGACGAGACCGGGTACGTGCAGCCCACGATCCGGCAGCTCATCGACGCCCGGGGCGTGGGGTCCGGTCCCTACCACATGAACCCGATTACCGGATGGCGGATCCGGCCCGGCGGCCAGGTGGTCTTTCGGACCGAGGCGTGGGCATGAGGGGCGCGGGGTCGAGGGGCGCGGGGACGGGCATGGCTCCGATCATCGGGGCCCTCCTCATGGTCGGGGCGCTCCTGCTCGGAGGCTCGGCCTGCGCACCCGATGGGGCGGCCGACCTCGATGTCAACGCGGCGGAAGCGGACGAAGTGACCTGGCCCTCGACGGTCTCGGCCGACGGGATCGAGGGTGGGGTGCCGGCGCACCTCCCGATTCCAGCGGCCCGCACGGCCCCGCAGGCCGTGAGCCGGGGCCTTCCAGTCCGGAGCTCGGAACCGGTGGAGGCTCCGCTCGGCTTCGGGCGATCGGCCACAGCCGACGAGATCGCCGAGTGGGATATCGATGTGCGGCCCGACGGCACGGGACTCCCGCCCGGGTCGGGGACGGCGGAAGAGGGCGTACCGATCTATGCGGCGCAGTGTGCTTCCTGCCATGGGGCCCAGGGGGAGGGGACCCCGGCCGGGTGGCCACTGATCGGCCGGAATCCCGGCGACGTCTTCGACTTCAACGAGAGCCTGGCGCAGGAGGAGCGCCGGGTGATCGGGAACTACTGGCCGCACGCAACCACGATCTACGACTACATTCGGCGGTCCATGCCGATGGACCGGCCGGGCCACCTGTCAGACGACGACGTCTACGCCCTGACCGCCTGGATCCTCTGGCGGACCCTGCTCATCGAGCCCGACGAGGTGATGGACGCAGAAAGCCTCCCCGGGGTCGTCATGCCGTCGGCCGATCGGTTCGTTCCCGACGACCGGCCGCGCTGACGCCCCCGGAGAGGCTTCACAGGGCTGCCCCGAATACCCTCCGGAGTCAGCGCCCGCCGTTGTTGTCGACCACCGTACCCGTGCCGTCTAGATAGGGCTGCAGGTTCCACTCGAGGAAGGCCCAGATGCGGTTCCACGAATCCCGCATGTGCGGGGTCCATTGCGGGGTGAGGGTCTCCATGTCGACCTGGCGGTCGAAGGAGTGCCCCCCCTGGGGATCGTTGTAGATGCGGGTTTCAGCCAGGTTGGGCTTCTTGACCTGGAGTGCGTGCACCAGCATCTCCGCCTCTTCGAAGTTCACGTCCTGGTCGTTGTCGGCCAGGTGCACCAGGACCGGCACGTCGATGTGGTCCACCTGGTAGACCGGAGAACGGTAGACGTACTCTTCGCGCTGCTCGTGCGGCAGCCCCTGGATCCGGTAGCCGGGCGCGAAGTTCTGCTGGTAGCGCGGCCCCTTGTAGGCGAGCCGGAAAATCAGGTTCGAGACCGGGACGATCGCGACGGCCGCCTTCAGGGAATGGGGTGGGCGCGAGACGGCCAAGAGCGCGTTGTACCCCCCGTGGCTCCAGCCGATCATGGCGATCCGCTCCGGGTCGACGTGGTCCAGGTTCTCGACCATCCAGTCGTAGGCCGACACGTTGTCGTCCACCTCCCAGCCTCCGTAGTCGAAGAGCGCGTGGTGTTCCTCGCCCCATCCGATACTTCCACGGTATTCCGGGGCGATGACCACGTAGCCGCGTTCCACGGCCTCGAGGACAAAGGGCCAGTAGTTGGCGGTCCAGAGCCCGCGGACACCTCCATGTACCCAGATCAGGGCGGGGTGACCGTTCTCGCCCCGGGGCTCGAGGGGCTGGAAGAGGTATGCGGGAATGGTGAGTCCGTCGGCGCTGCTCGGGTACTCGACCATCTGAAAGTCCACGACCCCCTCGGCGACCTCCGCGTAACGGGCCTGGATCTGCATGCGCCGCTCGATGTCGGCCTCGAGATCGCGTCCCAGGAAGAGAAGAGCGGAGTCGGTGCCCACGTAAAGCTCACGGGCCCGGTCCGGGTCCATCTGAACGCCCCGTTCGGTGACCCAGTCCTGCGCCTGCGCCTCGACGGCGGGCATCAAGGCGATCAGCAGGGCCAACACGAGCAGTGAGGGGCTCGTCCTGCGCCTGCGCTTACCGATCGGGTCGGGGCTTGTGCCCCGTGGCTGCAACGAATGATCCGTCATGGCTCCATCTCCTGGCTGGGGTCATCTCGACGTCCCGGAGCTCCACGGCGTCCCCCTGGCGAGGGTGCCCTGGATCATCCATCCGATGGGAATGTCGATGTCGTGTTTGCTCATCCTATGCCTCGAGCCGGGCTTCCGGCAAGGTGGAGGAAACCGACTTGCGTATTTGGCCCCCGTTGTGAATGTTGGACGAAATATACGAAACGGTTACATGTCGTTCCCCGACCTCGAGCGGGTTGTCATTCCTTCCGACGGGAGACCCACCATGGATCCCTCCACCTTCGTCCGGAGAGCGTCATCGGGCCTGATGGCCCTGACGCTTTGCCTGTTCCTCGTCGCTCCCGCCCAGGCGCAGCAGACCGGCGTCCTGATGGGCACCGTGACCGATCAGGGCGGCCAGCCGGTCGCCAGCGTTCAGGTCTACCTCGACGGCACCGAGCACGGAGCTCTGACGGGGGGCAATGGTCGATACCGGCTGGCGGACGTTCCCGCCGGCGAGTATACCCTCGTGGCCCGCCAGATCGGATACGCCGAGCTTCGCCGCGAGGACGTTACGGTCGTGGCCGGCGAGGAGACCCAGATCAATCTGGAGATGAGACGTGAGGTACTCGAGCTGACCGGTGTGGTGGTGACCGGAGTATCCGAGGCCACGGCGAGGGCGAACGTCCCCTTCACCGTCTCTCAGATCGGGGCCGATCAGCTTCCGGTACCTCCCCGTACTGCCATCAGTGCGCTGCAGTCGAGGGTGGCCGGGGCGAACGTGGTATCCAACCACCAGCCCGGTCAGGCCGACAACATCGTGCTGCGGACCCCGACCAGCCTGTCGCGCTCCAATGCTCCGCTCATCGTGGTCGACGGGGTGATCCTGACGGGTCGGAACATGGACATCTCGAACCTCGACATCGAGAGCGTCGAGGTGGTTAAGGGGGCCGCCGCGGCGTCCTTCTACGGGTCCCGCGCCGCGGCCGGTGTGATCCAGATCCGGACGAAGCGTGGCTCCGGAATCGAAGAGGGGACGACTGAGCTCAGGGTCCGAAGCGAGATGGGGACCAGCTCGATTGCGAACCCGATACGCTTCGCAACCCGTCACAACTTCCTGATGAACGATCAGGGCGAGTTCCTGGCCAGCGACGGTAGCGTGGTCAGGAACCGCTTCCTGGCCGGCACCACCCGCTTCGGATTTCAGGACCAGGAGTACCCCGGTGAGATCTACAACCATGTCGATGCGCTCTTCAATCCGGGCAATTCGCAGGTGCATCAATTCTCGATCGGCCACAACTCCGGCTCCACGAGCTGGCTGGCCACCGCCGGCCACCAGCGTGAGGGCGGCGTGATGCGCGAAAATGACGGGTATCAGCGCAACGATGTCCGGATGAACGTGGACCATCGCCCCAGAGACGACCTGAACCTGTCGTTCAGCCTCTCGCACATGACCTCGCTGCGCGACGACCTGTCGGGCGAGGACGGCGGAGACTTCTTCGCCTTCATCTTCACCGCCCCCGACGTGAACCTGCTGTCGCCGGACCCCGATGGAACGCCGTACGCCTTCCAGCCCGATGAATTCGGGATCCGGACCAATCCGCTGTACCACAACTTCCACCAGACCAACGAGTGGGAGGCCACCCGGACCCTGGCATCGGCGGACCTCCGGTACTACCCGATCTCCTGGATGTCGGTCGACGCGAATGTGAGCTACGACCGGGGCGACCGCCTGTTCCGGAATTTCATTCCGAGGGGTGTGAAGACACCAGGCCGCCCCGACGGTGACGACGGAGCCTCGCGACGGGACTCCCGTTTGTCTCGCGGAATCAACGCCTCCGGGGGAGTCTCGGCCAATCGCCAGTTTGGTGACCTGAACATCCGGACGGCGGTCCGGGGATTGATCGAGGACGAGTACAATCACCGGGTCGACGCTCGCGGACAGGACGCCGCGGTCGGTGGAATTCCCGACCTGGGCACCAACCGGAGCGTCTTCATCCTGTCCGACGAGAGCGAGATCCTCTCCCGAGGGGTCTTCCTGACCGTCGAGGGAGACTACGACGACCGGTACCTCTTCAATATGCTGGTGCGTCGAGACGGGAGCTCCCTTTTCGGCCCCGAGGAGCGGTGGCACAACTACTACCGGTTCAGCTCGGGCTGGAGGATGGCCCGGGAGGACTGGTGGCCGCTCGAGAACGTGAACGAGTTCCGCCTGCGCTACTCCCGCGGCACGGCCGGCGGCCGCCCGAACTTCTCGGACCGCTTCGAGGTCTTCACCGTGGGAACCGGAGGCACCCTCAGCCTGCAGAGCCTGGGCAACCGCCGGCTTCGCCCCGAAAAGACGACCGAGCAGGAGTTCGGACTCGATGTGGAGGTCTTGGGTCGTCTCGCGCTCAACTTCGTGCATGCTCGCCAGACCACCGAGGACCAGCTTCTGAACGTGCCCCTGCCGATGCTCTTCGGCTTCACCAGCCAGTGGCAGAACGCCGGTACGGTCGAGGGTGAGAGCTACGAGTTGGAAGCCCGTTTCCAGGCGATCGAGACCCCGCAGCTCTCGTGGTCGGTTGGTGCGGTGGCGGACCGCTCGCGGGCCCGAATCACCGAGTTCAACAGCCCCTGCTTCACGACCGGATTCCAGTTCCGCTGCGCCGGTGAGGAGATCGGGTCGATGGTGATCCCCGCGTGGGCGACCGAGTTCGATCATGTTCGCACGATTCACTCCGATGCGGCCTCGGACCACTTCCAGGTCAACGACGACGGACTCCTCGTCGCCGTGGGCCCGGGCAACAGCTGGCGCGACGGGGTCTCGAACGACCTCTGGGGAACGCAGGTCGAGGTCGAAGGCCAGACCTACGACTGGGGGATGCCGATCATCCGTGTCGACGAGGACGGACTGCGTACCCGCCACGAGGTGGGCAACGGCAACCCGGACCTGAACCTCGGGATCTTCAGCAATGTGCGCCGGGGCAACCTGCAGCTCTACGTGCTCCTCGATTCGCAGATCGGCGGTCAGGTCTACAACGCGACCGCCCAGCGGATGCACCAGTGGGGCCGAAGCGCCCAGCAGGACCAGCACAACAAGCCCGATGAGCTGAAAAAGCCGCTCAACTACTACATCGCGGGGCTCTACGACGTGAACCGCGACAACTCCTGGTGGGTCGAAGACGCCGACTACCTGAGACTCCGCGAGGTATCGGTCAGCTACGGGTTCGACCCGACGCGCTTCAACTTCCTGGCCGGGACCGGAATGCAGCGGATGACGCTCTCTCTGGTGGGTCGGAATCTCGCGCTCTGGACCGGCTACACCGGGTACGACCCGTCGGTCGGAAGCCCGCTGAACCGCCGGGACAACTTCAACCATCCGAACTACCGGACGATCACCGCAAGTGTCGATATCCAGTTCTGACCTGACCAGGAGACTGAATACCATGAGAACCGCAAAAGCACTACTCCTCGGAGCAGTCGCGCTGGCTCTGGTCGCCTGCCAGGACATGGACGTGACCAACCCCAACAACCCCAACCAGACCTCGGTGCAGGAGAGCCCCGAGGACCTGGAAACGCTCATCGCGACGTCCTATCTCACCTTCTTCGATCGGGCGCAGCAGAACAATGCCGCGCTGACCGCCGCGGTTATTTCGGGATCCTTCGGTGGCGGTTTCGGATGCTTCGGAACCCTGGAGCGCTCAAGCGAGCCCCGGGTTCCCATCACGACCATTCAGGGTGCCGGCAACCAGGCGCACTTCTTCCCGTGGCGTGAGTGGTACAGCGCGATCGCCGCGGCCAACACCGGCCTTCGGGCAATCGAGGAAGGGGACGTGACGATCCGGTCCGGTGGTTCGGACCAGACCGAGCGCGCCCGGGCCTTTGCGAAGTTCGTGCAGGGGATCTCGCACGGCTACGTCGCCCTTTCCTTCGACCGCGGATACGTCTTCAGCGAGAGCGTCGCCTCGGACACCCTCGGATTCACCGGAAACAACCGCCAGGTGCAGGGGCTGATCCGTCCATATCCCGAGGTGGCGGACACCGCGCTGGCTCAGCTCCAGGTGGCGCTGGACATCATTCAGGAGCACAACGTGTCGCTGCCTTCACAGACGCCCGAACGATGGATCTCGGGGCTGAGTCTGAGTCCGGCAGAGTTCCAGCAGGTGATTCACACGTACATGGCGCGGATCGTGGCCTATCTGCCGCGCGACCGACAGGAGAAGGAGTCCGCCGACTGGGATCGGGTGCTCTTCCATCTGGACCGGTCTCTGAACGCGGACCTGGCGCCCGTGGGCGCTCCCGGCATCGTGCAGCACAACTTCCAGCGCCTGATCGCGCGACAGCGCGCCACGAACCCGAGTGACCACATCCGTCCGAACTATGAGACCATCGGCATGGCGGATCAGAGTGGTGGTTTCCAGGAGTGGTGGGCCACGCCCTGGCAGAACCGGATGCCCTGGACGATGGAGGTCGAGGACCTTCGGATCGTCGATCCGAACCGCACCCCCGTCGTCTCCCAGGCGGATCAGGGAGAGGGACTCTACCTGGGCCACCATGTGGCGAACATCTGGGCGGCGGAGCGAGGCACGGCTCACCGATCCTATTACTACTGGCACCGCTTCGGTACCGGAAACTCCTGGCAGGACGGCCCCCTCGTCATAATTTCAGAGGCGGAGCACGACCTGTTGAGAGCCGAGGCCCACATGTGGCTGGGACAGCCTGAAATGGCCATTCCCCTGATCAACAAGACCCGGACCACGAACGGCGGCCTGGATCCGGTCACCCTCGATGGCGCTCCGATGAACGCGAACGGACACTGCACCCCGCGCAAGTACAATGGGGACTGCGGCAGCCTGTGGGACGCGCTGAGGTGGGAGAAGGCGATCGAGACCATGGGGACCGAAGGATATATCTCGTGGTGGGACCGCCGGGGCTGGCAGGAGCTCGTCCAGGGGACCGAGGTGCACTGGCCGATGCCGCTCGCGGATCAGGAACTCCTCGAGATCTCGGTGTACTCAATGGGAGGGGGTCAGGGTGACAGTGCCCCGGCTCCCGACCCGGAACGCTGCCCCCCGGCAGTGTCCCATCTTTCCGGCTGTCCGTAGTCCCGCGACGGTCAGCACAGGATCGGGTCTCCTGATCGGTCCGGCCGGGCGCATCGCGCCCGTGCCGGGCCGGCAGGAGTCTCCCCCGAGGGTCCGGATCGAATCGGGCCCCTGAGAGCGGCGGGAGCAGGAGCAGGAAACGTGAAAGGATCTCGCCTGTCCAAGACGGAGCGCTTTTCAGCTTCGTGCCGCTTCCTGAGCGTTCGGGGCGTCGCTCCGGCGTTGGCGCTCGTCGCCGTGCTCGCGTTCACGGGCGCGTGCTCTCTCTCGGCTGGTAACCAGGATTCCCGCGATCACGATCTGATCGGAGCGGAGGAGCTGGAGGCGACCCGAGCGACGAACCTGTACGAGCTCATCGAACGGGAACGCCCGCGCTGGCTGATCCCCCGCGGCACCCGGAGCATCAATCTGCCCACCGAGATCGTGGTGGCCCTGAACGGCCGCTACTACGGTGGGGTGGAAAGCCTGCGCTGGTTCACCCCCGAAGGCATACGGACCATCTCCTACGTGGATGGCTCCCTTGCCGGAGTGCAGGTGAGCGGGGTCGGCTCCCGACATGTCGAGGCCGCGATCCTGGTCGAGATGAGACGGCGCTGAGGGGCGGTCAAGGAGGTCGGATCAGCGACCCACACCCGCTCCGACCCCCTCTCCCACCTCCACACCATACAGCACCTGCGCGGCGGTCCTTCCGAAGTCCCGCCCCAGCGCCAGCAGTCGCTCCATGGTGAGGTGCTCCCCCTGGTACGGCCCGTACGTCACATCCTGGTACGCGGTCTCGAAGGTCACGGCGTGCACGCCGAGTGCGTTGAAGGCCCAGTTTCCGGCCACCCCCGCGTTCTCGGTCGATCCTCCCGGCGAGTCCTCGACCGAAAAATCGGGATTCAGCACCTCGAAGCGCTCCATGAAGGTCTGCATCTCGGCGGCCATCTCGGAGGACGTGGCCTCGGCGTCGTTCCAGTAGAAGAAGTTGGCCCGGATCGTCGAGTGCGAGTGGAGGTCCACGAAGAAGGTGATCTCTCCCCCGTCCCGAGCAAAGGCGACCATCTCGCTGTGGACCGCGTACACCTCGGGCTCGGTGCCCGGATCGGGGTGGTCCCACACCCGGTTCAGGTTCACGCCAGCTTGGTTTGCCCGGTAGTTGCCCATGCGGACGCCATCGGGGTTCAGAAAGCCGACGAGGTGGACTTCGCCCCGCTCCAGGAGCCCGGCGGCCGCGGGGTCGTCGGAGAGCAACCACTCGAGCAGACCCTCCATCTTCCACGATCCCCCGGTCTCGGCCGGGTGCTGGCGCGCCACGGCCCAGAGCGCCGGGCGCGTCTCATGCGCGGCAGACGGCTCGGTAACCCGAAGCAGCTGGATCGGGTGGCCGTCGAGCGACTCGCCGATAACGCGTACCTCGGCCAGGCGCGGGTGCTCCGAGACCCGCTCCACGAGCTCCAGCCAGCGCGAGTGGTTGTAGACCGGGACGTAGGCGATCCAGTCGCTCTCGGTGCGCGGCGTGTACCGGAAGGTGAAGACCCCGTCGGCGTAGTCGGTGTCGGCGATCCGCTCCCACCGTTGCCCATCGTCGGAGCTGACCACCGGCTGGTTGTACCCCCACGCCCCCGAAGCGCTCGACTCGCCCGCGTTCACGATCCGGAAGGTGAGCTCCTCTCCCACGGCCCCCCCGACCCGGAACGAATACCATCGCATGAAATCGGTGCCCGGATCACGATGGAGGACCAGCTCGATCTCGCCCGGCACCACCTCCTCCCAGGAACCGAGCCCGGCCCCCTCGAACGAGGTGTCGATCTCGACTCCCCGGGTCTCCGAATCGCCCGGCTCGCAGGCACCGACCGCGACCAGGAGCCCGAGGGTCGCGAGGGTCGAGATCCAGCGAAGGAAGGTCGGGACGGGACGGATGGGGCGCTCGATCATGGAGCCCTCGGGGTCCGGGGAGCGAATGTGGGAGGATACCGCGCAATATGGCGGGACGATGCGCCCCGTCAAGCACGACTCCCGCCCCTGCGACGAGGGATGGCATCGGTATCCCGATCGAGGCGCCACCCGACCGGAGTGGATGCAGCGGCAGTCCGGTGCGGTGGGGCCTGGGCGACTCTGCACTGGCGAGTGCGGGGCGGAGGGGTCTATTCTCGGGCTTCACAGCAAAACTGCAGCGAGCGTGGGACTTCCAGGCGCGGGGCTTTCGAACGGGGGCTGCCGAATGGGGGGCTCCCGAACGGGGCTGCCGAACGGCGACCCCGAACGGGGGACTCCGGCCCCTCTCACTCCGAAATGCGAGGCGGTGATGGAACGACGTGCAGAGACATCCCACCGAGAGGCGGCAACCCTTCCCGGGGCCAAGGCCCCTCTGCGTGTGACCCACCTTCCGCGGGTCGCGACCCTTCCCCGCGTGCCGACCCTTCCCCGCGTGCCGACCCTTCCACGGTGCATGGCGTGGACCGCGATGGTCGGGCTGGCGGTGGCCGTCGGGTGCGAGCCGGCCGAGCCCCCCTCGGACGCCGGCAGCCGCGTCGTCACCCTGACCGAGGGCACGAACATGGCTGCCGCGGTCTCTCCCGATGGCGAGACGCTGGTTCTGGCGCTTCAGGGGAGCCTCTGGAGACTTCCGGCAGACGGGGGCGAGGCCGAGCGTCTGACCGGCCCCGACGTCGAGGCCACGGCCCCCGCGTGGTCCCCGCACGGCAGTTCCATCGCCTTTCAGAACTTCTCGGACCACTACTATCAGATCTGGGTCATCGAAGCGGATGGCAGCGGGCTTCGTCCCCTGACCCGGGGCACCTACGACCACCGCGAGCCTACCTGGTCTCCGGATGGGGAGCAGATCGCCTTCTCGTCGGATCGGGCGATGGAGGGGTCCTACGACATCTGGACCGTCGAGGTGGACTCCGGCGAGTACACCCGCCGCACCACGGGGTCGGCCGAGCAGCATTCGCCCGCCTGGTCGCCGACCGATGATCGCATCGCCTTTGTCGAGGGCTCCGCCGTGATGGCGCTGGACTTCGACGGCACGACCCGGGAGCTGGTGCGCCTCTCCGCCGGGACGCCGGGGGTGCCCGTGTGGCGACCCGATGGACAGGGGCTCGTGCACCAGGACGCCGACCGCCAGCTCGTCCTCGACGGGGAGCGGATCACCGAAGGCGAAGACATCTTCCCCTTCCCCGTGCGCTGGCTTCCAGACGGCCGTCTCCTCTACACCGCGGACGGGGGGATCCGGATCCGGGAGGCCGATGGGGGGAATCCCCAACCCATCGAGTTCCAGGCCCGCCTCGAACTCGACCGGCCGGTCCATCCTGGGGCCAACGACGCGACACCCGGCGGCCCGGCTTCCGACCACTCGGCGAAGGCGCACCGATTCGACGATCCCACCCCCCGCCCCGTGCGGGGGCTCTTCTCGCCCACCCTCTCTCCCGACGGGAATCGCATCGCCTTCATGGCGCTCAACGACCTGTGGGTCATGGAGCTCGGGGGCACCCCGGAGCGGCTGACCGACGACCCATACCCGGGCTGGATCGCCGAGTGGGCCCCCGGCGGCGAGCGCATCTACTTCTCGTCGGAGCGAGGGGGCGAGGGGCGCCCGGACCTCTTCGCGATCGACCTCGAGACCCGAGCCGTCACCCGCCTCTCGGAGTTCGACGAGGTGCGGATGATCTTTCCCACCCTCTCGCCCGACGGCACCCGCTTCGCCTTCATCGATGGGGCGGACCAGTCGCTGAATCTCTTCGATCTCGAGACCGGTGCGGTGCAGCACCTGGCCGACCAGGCCTACGCGAGCAATGTCGGACGCCCCACCTGGTCTCCCGACGGACGCACCATGGCGCTGGCCGACATCCAGCGGATCAGCACCCGGTACCGCGAGGGCCGCAACCTGATTCGCACTGTCGACGTCGAGACCGGGGAGTGGACCTTCCACGAGCCCGGCCCCCTGCCGGCCCAGCTTTCAGAGCGATTCGAAGCCGGGCCGGTGTGGTCGCCCGACGGGACTTCCATGGCCTTCGTCATGAATTCGACGCTGCACGTCATGCCCGTCGACCCCGACGGCACTCCGAGCGGACCCGCGGTGTCGATCAGCGACGAAGCCAGCAACCTGCCCTCGTGGGCCCCCGACTCCGAATCGCTCCTGTACATGGCGGCCGGCCGGCTGATGCGGGTCGCGCGCGACGGCTCGGAGCCGCACGAGATTCCGGTCGACCTGACCTGGACTCCGCAGGCGGGCGAGGGCGAGCTCCGGATCCTGGCCGGGGCCCTCTGGGACGGGATCCGGCCCGAGCTCCGGCACAATGTGGAGATCCACATCGAGGGCGGCCGGATCCGGGCGATCCTGCCGGCCGGACCCGACCCCGAGGGCGCGGCCGACGAGGCGGGCGTGGCCTTTCTCGACGCGTCGGGGCTGACCGTCATGCCGGGGCTCTGGGACGCCCACGTGCATCCTCGGGTGCAGGATCACACCGGGCAGTGGTGGGCGGTCCAGCTCGCCTACGGGATCACGACGATCCTCTCCAACGGGGTCTCGACCTACCACAGCCTGATCGCACAGGAGTCGGTCGCCGCAGGTCGCCTGGTGGGACCCCGCCTTCTGACCTCTCCGATCTTCGACGGGCACCGCCCCTACTACGGCCACCATCGATCGGTCGCCGACCACGAGGCGCTCGAGCTTGAGCTCGAGAAGGCCCGCGCGCTCGAGATGGACTACCTGAAGGCGTACGTGCGCGCACCGGTCTCCTTCATGGAGCGGATCGCCGAGGTCGCGGATGAGATGGGAGTGCCGAACGGGTCACACTTCCTCTCGCCGGGGATCCAGACGGGGATGGGCGGGACGACCCACCTGTCCGCCAGCCAGCGCATGGGCTACAGCTGGGCGCAGTCGGCTGCCGGCCGAAGCTACCAGGACGTGATGGCGCTCTACACCGAAGGCGCCTTCGATCTCTCGAGCCACCACACCCGAATGAACAACATCCTGGGCGACGACCCCCGGATCGCGGACGACCCCCGCTTCGTTGTCCTCATGCCCCAGAACTATCGCGAGAGCGTGCGCGGGCAGCTCGCGACGCCCCCGACCGACGCCCAGCGCGAGGCCACGCGCGACGACGTGCGCACCCCCGCCGAGATCCTGCGGGGGGGAGGCCTCGTTACGATCGGCTCCGACACGCCCCTCTCCTGGCCCGCGCTCGGTCTTCACGCCCAGCTCCGGGCCTTTGCCCACGAGCTGACGAACCACGAGGCGCTCCAATCCGTCACGATCAACGCCGCCCGCTACGCCCGCGCCGACCGGGACCTGGGCTCGATCGAGGAGGGCAAGCTCGCCGACCTGAACTTCGTACGCGGCGACCCCCTCGAGGACGTGGCCAACGCCGCCCGCGTGGAGTGGGTGATGAAGGCCGGCGTCCTGATCACGGTCGACGACATCCTGGCGCCCTATCGTTAAGATTCGTCTGCATTTGCGCGCCACAGCACCGATCCTGGCCGCGATGACTCGTCACCGAAGGGAAACCATGATCGTGATCGTGGGGGCCGGGGTCTCCGGGCTGGCGCTCGGCATGCAGCTGAGTGCGCGCCGGATCCCCTACATCCTGCTCGAGTCCAGCGACCGGGTCGGGGGCGTGGTCCGCACCATCGAACTCGAGGGGCGCTCCCTCGACCTCGGCCCGCAGCGCCTTCGGGCCTCACCCGAGCTGGCCGGCCTGCGTCCCCACATGGGGCCGATGCACGAGTTCACCGACGACCTGCCGGTCCTCATCGCCCGGGGTGGGCGCCTCCACCCGCTCCCCCGTTCTCTCGGCGAGGCGCTGCGAACCCCCGCGATCTCGACCGCGGGGAAGCTCCGGGCGGCGCTCGAGCCCTTCGCCGCTCTTCTCCCCGACGACGAGTCCCTTTCGGCCGGCGCGTACCTGCGTCGTCGCGTGGGGCGCGAGGTCTACGAGACCTTTCTGGGGCCGCTCTTCGGGGGGCTCTACGGCTCCGACCCCGACCGGATGGACGCGACCCGGACCCTGCGGCCAGGCATGGAGGCGCTGGGGGTCAACTCATTCGTGTGGCGACTCCTGGGGCCGAGGCGCGCGAAGGGGTTGATGGAGCGCTCGATCCTCGTCCCCGCCGACGGGATGGCGGCGCTCCCGCGAGCCCTCCTCGAGCGGCAGGAACACGAGGTGAGGCTCTCGTGTCCGGTCTCCCACGTCGGGTCCTTCGGGGGCACAGGCGGTTTCCGGGTCGAGGCCGGGGACGAGTCGATCGAGGCGACCCAGGTGGTGGTGACCACGCCCCCGGGGCCCGCCTCGAGGATCCTGCGAGAGGTTGCCCCCGCGCTCTCGGTCGCCCTGGGCAAGCTCCGCATGAATCCCCTGGCACTCGTCCACCTCGACGCGGACCGCCTGCCCGACGGCCTGGGATTCCAGGTGGCATTCGACGAACCCATGCGGATTCGCGGCGTGACCTTCAGCGGAAATCTCGATGGGACGGGTCGGACAGCCGTGGTCTTCATGGGTGGGATGGCCGACCCCGAGGTGGTCGACACCCCCGACGCAGAGCTCGAGCGAACCGCAGCGGCCGAGTTCACCCGGGTCACGGGAATCCCCGCGCGCGTCCTCCATCTTCACCGCACGGCGATGCCCACCTGGGACCGCAGCTGGCGGGCGCTTGACGACCTCCGCCCACCCGCCGGGATCCACCTGCTGAGCGCCTACTCCGGTCGCCCGGGGATCATCGGCAGGCTGCGCGAGGCGGAGCGTCTCGCCAGAGGCCTCCAACGCGCCGGCTGATGCAGGCATAGGGGCTCAGCGGCGAGCGGGTCGCCCGACATGGCGAAGGCCCGGGCACGTGACCCCCCACACACGGTGCGGTACTCGCACACCCCGCACTTCCCACCGAGCCGGTCCGGGTCCCGCAGGGCCCTGAGCAGCGGGTGTTCGCGGTAGATCTCGACCAGGTCGGCCGAACGCACGTTTCCCAGGCTCACCGGCATGAAGCCCGAGGGATAGACCTCGCCGCGGTGACTGATGAAGAGAAATCCGTTCCCGTCGTTCACTCCGCGGGCGCGTCCCATGCCGTCGGCCAGCGAAAAGCCGACGCCCCCGGTGAGGGTGTCGGGGGCCTCGCCCCGGTCTCCCGCCCGCCGCGCCGCCACCTGCCGCTCAAGGAGCACCCTGCGGTAGTGCGGGGCAGCCGTGGTCTTGATGTCGAAGGGCATCACGTCGGCCAGCTCGGCGAGTCGGTGGAAGACCCGTTCGTGCGTCTCGGCGTCGACCAGGTCGCTCTCCTGCCCCCGCCCGGTGGGCACCAGGAAGAAGACGGACCAGAGCGCGATCCCCGAATCCGCGAGCAACTCGGCCACGCGATCCAGGTCGCCCACCGTGCGACGGGTGATCGTCGTGTTCACCTGGGTCGAGATCCCCAGTTCGCGCGCCTGCGCCAGGCCGCGCAGGGTCAGGTCGAAGGAGCCCTCGACCCCGCGAAAGCCGTCGTGCACCTCGGCGGTGGCGCCATCGAGACTCATGGCGAGCCTCGAGAGGCCGGCATCGGCCGCCTCGGCCAGGAAGGTGCGGGTGAGCAGGGGGGTGGCCGAGGGGGTCATCCCCATGCGGAGCCCGAGCTCCGCCCCGTACCGGATCACCTCGATCGTGTCGGGGCGCTTCGCCGGATCTCCCCCGGTGAGGACGAAGAGCGGACGCCCGAAGCGCCGCACCGCCTGCAGCATCCCTTTCACCTCGCGGGTCGTCAGCTCCCCGCAGTCCCGCTCCGGCCGGGCCTCCGCCCGACAGTGCACGCAGGCCAGGTCACACGCCTGCGTCGTCTCCCAGATCACCAGAAAGGGCGATCGATCGAAGTCCACTTCGGCCATGCGGTTCACGAGTCCTCCCGGAGTTTCCCTCGAACACGAAGGCGCCCACCCCCAAGGTGTCCGCCACCCTGCAGGAGACTAACCGGCGCGGGGTGGGGCGGCTGTCGGGGAACGCATGCGTCGCCGTGTGGGGAATTTCCCCACAGCCCGCAATGGGCAACTCCCGACAGTCTCGGCATGGAATGAAATGTATTTTTTTCGGAGTTTCGTCCCCGATCCGGTCCGTCACTCCTCCTCGCCCTCATCGAGATCGAGTCACCCATGATCCTTCCGACCGCAAGACCCCTTCCCTCGATCATCCAGGGTGGAATGGGCATCGGCGTCTCCGACTGGCGTCTCGCCCGCTCCGTCGCCGAGCGCGGCCACCTCGGGGTGGTCTCGGGAACCTGCCTCGACACCCTCTTCGTGCGTCGGTTGCAGGATGGGGATCCCGGTGGGCACATGGCGAGGGCCATGCGGGCCTTTCCCATCCCCCGTGCCGCCCGGGTCGCGCGAGCCACCTTCTTCCGTCCGGAGGGTCGTCCCGAGGGGACGTCCTACCGGCTCCTGCCCCTCTGGAAGGAGCGGGTACCGCAGTCCCGCCTCGAGCTGATGATGCTCGCCAGCTTCGTCGAGGTATACCTGGCGCGCGAGGGGCATGACGGGCCGGTCGGAATGAACCTGCTCACCAAGCTCCAGCTTCCCACCCTGCCGACCCTCTACGGAGCCATGTTCGCGGGGGTCGACTACGTGCTCATGGGCGCGGGCATTCCCCGGGAGATCCCCGGCGCGCTGGACGCCCTGGCCGGGCACCGGCCCGCTTCACTGCGCCTCGACGTCGAGGGCCTCGCGTCCGGCGAGTCCGAAACACTCTCGTTCGATCCGCGTCTCCATTGGGGTGAGATGGCTCCCCCGCCCCTCCGGCGTCCGGCGTTTCTACCGATCGTCGCGTCGAATTCGCTCGCCCGCATGCTGGCCCGAAAGGCGAACGGGTCGATCGAGGGCTTCATCATCGAGGGGCCCACCGCCGGGGGCCACAACGCCCCACCGCGGGGGGCCCTGCGCACGAACGAGCGCGACGAACCCCTCTACGGAGAAAGAGACGAGGTGGACCTCGAAGAACTCGCCGAGCTGGGCCTCCCCTTCTGGCTTGCCGGAGGCGTCGGCTCGCCCGAGGCGCTGTCCGACGCCCGAGCCCGCGGGGCGGCCGGTATCCAGGTCGGCACCCTCTTCGCCTATGCCGACGAGAGTGGGTTGGCCGAGCCCCTGAAGCGGCGGGTCCTCGAGAAGGTGGCGCCCGGCGAGATCGACCTCCATACCGATCTGAGGGCCTCTCCGACCGGATTCCCCTTCAAGGTGGTCCGGCTCGAGGGGACCGCGTCGGAGCCCGATGTCTACGAGAAGCGGAGGCGAATCTGTGATCTGGGCTACCTGAGGACCGCCTATCGGAGAGCCGACGGACGGATCGGGTACCGGTGCCCTGCGGAGCCCGTCGACACCTTCCTGCAGAAGGGGGGAACCCTCGAAGAGACCGTGGGGCGTCGATGTCTCTGCAATGCGCTCATGGCCGACGTGGGTCACGCACAGGGGCGGGAAGCGGGGCCCGAGCCGGCGCTGGTGACGAGTGGAGACGAGCTGCTGCGACGCGACGGATTCATGACCGGACCCAGCACCGGATCCACGGACTCAGCGACCCGGTACACCGCGGCCGAGGTGCTGGCGTACCTGGACCCCGATGGCGGCGTGCCGAGCTGACGGGCTTCGGGCTCACCTCCGAGGGTCCCGACGTGGTGCGGCGCGAACATCCCGATACCTGACCGCACCCGGGTGCTCGCAGCATCCTGCCGAAAAACGACTTTCTTGCATCTTGTGATCGCATCCCACAGAATGGAAAAGACCCCGACCCTGTACCTCGCAGAGGAGAGGCCATGCCGGTCTGCAGCTATCTGGTGATCCCCGAACCTGAGTGCGTCGACACCCTGGCCCGGGACCTCGACTCGCTGTCCGGGTGCGAGGTGGCGCGATCCGAGAACCGCGGCCTCCTGCTGCTGGTGACCGACACCCCCGGCCCCGACGAGGATCGCGAGCTTCGGCGCCGGATCGAGGGGATGGAGGGGATCCAGGCGATGGTCCTCACCTTCGGCGAGATCGATCCCGATACCGACCAGGCGGACCCCATCCGGTCCGAGCAGAAGAAGGGGCCGAAGTCCGGACGACGGGGCCGGCGTCTGCCCGTCGTCACTCCGGATGGTCTCCCCGAGATCCTCACGAACGGGTCGAGCCCGTCCAGCGACTCCGCCTCCTCGACTCCCTCGCCCCACCCGAAATCATGAGCGGCGTGGACCGGAGGACCTTCCTGAAGCAGGCGGCCATGGCCGCGGCCGCGGCCGCGGCCACATCGCTCGTTCCCGGAGTCACCTTCGGACGTGAGCTCGAGAGCTACCTGGACGGGTTCGTGGCCTCGGCCGATGTCACCTGGCACAAGACCCCCTGCCGTTTCTGCGGGGTGGGATGCGGGCTGCAGGTGGCGATCGAGAACGGTAGGGCGGTGGCGGTCCGCGGGGATCCGGCGTCTCCGGTCAACCGGGGGCTGGCCTGCGTGAAGGGCTACCACTCCGTGCAGGCCCTGTACGGCCGGGATCGCCTGACCCGGGCCCGCGTGCGCCGAAATGGCGAGCTCGTCGACGTCCCGATCCAGGAGGCGCTCGACCTGATCGCCGACCGGCTCCGCGACACGATCGAGGAGCATGGCAAGGACAGCGTGGCGCTCTACGGCTCGGGCCAGTGGACGATCCCCGACGGATACGTGGCCTCGAAGTTCTTCAAGGGGGGGATCGGCACGAACAACCTCGAGGCGAACGCGCGGCTCTGCATGTCGAGCGCGGTGACCGGGTTCATGACGAGCTTCGGGATGGACGAGCCCATGGGGTGCTACGAGGACATCGACCACGCCGATGTCTTCGTCCTGTGGGGCAACAACATGTCCGAGATGCACCCGGTCCTCTTCTCGCGCATGCTCAGGGAGCGGGATCGTCGGCCCGACGTGCGGATCATCGACCTGGCCACCCGGACCACCCGCACGAGCTACGCCGCCGACCGATCGATCCTCTTCACCCCCCAGTCGGACCTGGCGATCGCCAACGGGATCTGCCACGAGATCGTCCGGCGGGGCTGGGCGAACCGGGACTTCGTGGATCGATACGTCACCTTCAAGGAGGGGCGGACACAGATCGGCTACGGGCTCCAGGACGACTTCAGCTTCACCGACCGGGCGACCGACGCGAGCTGGAGCGACTTCGTGCGGTTCCTCGACGACTACACCCCCGAGCGGGTCGAGGAGATTTCGGGGGTCCCGGCGTCCGAGATCCGATGGCTGGCTTCGCTCTACGGAGATCCGTCCCGGAAGGTGATGTCCTTCTGGTGCATGGGCCTGAACCAGCACACCCGGGGCACCTGGGTCAACAACCTGGTCTACAACATCCACCTGCTGACCGGGAAGATCTCGACGCCCGGCAACAGCCCCTTCTCATTGACCGGACAGCCCAGTGCCTGCGGGACGGTGCGCGAGGTCGGCACGCTCACCCACAAGCTCCCCTACGGCGATGTCACCAATCCCGAGGCCCGCGAGAAGGCGGCCGAGATCTGGGGGGTGCCGGTCGAGAGGATCGATCCGCAGCCGACGCACCATACCGTCTCGATGTTCCGGGCCCTGGACCGCGGCGATCTCCGCTTCATGTGGATCCAGGTGACCAATCCGATGGTCACCATGCCCCACCTGAACCGATACCGGGACGGGGCGGAAAAGGACGGGCGCTTCATCGTCGTGTCCGATGTCTATCCGACGCCGACCACCGATGTGGCCGACGTGATCCTCCCCGCCGCCATGTGGATCGAGCGCGAGGGGCTCTTCGGGAACTCGGAGCGACGGACCCAGCACTTCCAGCAGCTGCTCGAGCCCCCGGGCGAGGCGATGAGCGACACCTGGCAGCTCATCGAGGTGGCTCGGAGGCTCGGATACGAAGAGCTCTTCCCCTGGAGCTACGAGGAGCACATCGACAGAATCTGGGCCGAGTACATCCGCTTCCACGACAGCCCCGACCACCGGATGGCTCCCCTGGCGGAGCTCCGCGAGCGCCCCGGGATCATCTGGCCCTACGTCGACGGCCAGGAGACGAAGTGGCGGTACAATACCGCGACCGATCCGGCCGCCGATCCGGAACGTGGCGCCTTCGACTTCTATGGAAACCCGGACCACCGGGCCTGGATCTGGCTCCGCCCCTACGAGCCTCCCCCGGAGTGGCCCGACGACGAGTACCCCTTCTGGCTCAACACGGGGCGGGTGCTGGAGCACTGGCATTCGGGCTCGATGACGCGCCGCATTCCCACCCTTCACCGCGCCGTTCCGGGGGCCTACGTCGAGATTCATCCGGACGATGCCCGGGAGATGGGGATCGGTGAGGGCGAACGGGTTCGGCTGGTCACCCGCCGGGGCTCGCTGGAACTGCCGACCCGGATCGAATTCCGGGCGCAGCCGCCCCGAGGGCAGGTCTTCGTGCCCTTCTTCGACGAGACCCTCCTGATCAACGACCTCACCCTCGACGCCTACTGCCCCATCTCGGCACAGCCCGACTACAAGAAGTGCGCGGTGCGGGTGGAGCGGATCGGGGTGGAGTGATGGCGCGACGGGCTTCCCTCTTCACGCGCACCGTCGCCATCGGCGTGGCGGCCGCGGCGATGCTCCTGGCGATCGTGCTGGTGGTCCCCGCTCTGATCGATATGGTCGCCGGGCCCGACCACCCTCCGGTGACCCGGATGACCTCTCCGGGGGAGCCGATCCCGGCCGAGGCGCTTGCCTATCGGATCCGCCCCTGGGATCTGGCCGTGCCCCTCCACTCCGAGCCCCGGGAGGGGGCCCGACCCCGTACCCTCGAGACGTATCGCAGCCTGCGGGCCTATCCGGGCGCCCCGCCCCGCATTCCGCACGAGGTCAGCCCCGAGCAGTCCCGAGCTACGCTGTGCAACGCCTGTCACGCCGGGGGCGGGTACGTGCCCCGGCACGGAGCGTACACCCCGGTGACGCCGCACCCGGAGTTCTCGGATTGCCTCCAGTGTCACGTGCCGGATGCGGGGGCCGTGGGCGTGGGGGTTGGGGCGGTTCCCGCCGACCTGTCGCTCGTCGGCTGGGCACCCGCGGACTGGGTTGCGCGCGACTGGCCCGAGCTCGATCAGCGCGCCATGCCCGGAAGCCCCCTCTGGATCCCGCACGAGCTTCGGCTCCGCGAGAACTGCCTCGCCTGCCATGCCGGGCCGGGGGCGGTCGAAGAAATCCGCACGACGCATCCGGACCGGACGGACTGTCGGTCGTGCCATGTGCCCCTGGTCACCGACGACCCGGGCTTCACCCGTCCGGTCGACCGAAGCGCGGGAGGTGATTCGTGAGCGGCATGCGACCGAGGTGGTCGACACGGGTCGCCCTGGCGCGGACTCCCCTGACGCGGATTGCCCCGGGGCGGATTCCCCTGATACGGATTCCCCTGCCGCGAGTCGCCCTGGCCCGGATCGCCCCGCTTCTGCTGGCGGCCCTCGTGTGGGGCTGCGGAGGCGATGCAGTCCCCGATCCCCCCGCCCAGCCGGCCGAGGGGCTCGGGTCCGTTCTGCCCCAGGCGGGGACCGACCCGGTGACCCCGGACCCCCTCGACGGAGACGGTTTCGAGATCACGGAGCCCGCCGGGCTGGGCACGATCGCCGCCGATACCGTGCAGGGATGGACCGGGCCGGGAGGCCGGCACTTCGAGGTCGCCCGCCGCACTCCGGGCCGGAGCGCGCACCTGTCGAGGCGGATCGGCCAGGCGACCTTCCCCCTCGCCGCCCGGTTGGGCGACGTGGCGCTGAGCCAGTATCCCTGCTCCTCGTGTCATGAGGGGGAGCTCGCGATGGGAGACCGGATCGCCGACGCCCACGCCAACATCCAGGCGACGCATCCGGAAGCGGCCGGTACCAACTGCACCTTCTGCCATGTGGCGGATTCGGTCGAGCTCCTGGGCCTGCACGATGGGTCGACTACGAACCTGGATCACGCCTACGGGCTCTGCGCGCAGTGCCATGTGAGCGAGACGCGCGACTGGGCGGCGGGGGTGCACGGGAAGCGGCTCGAAGGCTGGTACGGGCGCCGGATCGTCATGAACTGCGCCGACTGCCACGATCCCCACCGACCGGGGCTCGAGCTCCGCATCCCCTACCCGGGCCCCTCACTGATCCAGGGAGGATCACCATGAGTACCGAGCGGGAGCTGACCCTCGACGATGTGCTGCAGTACGCCGGACAGGAGGCGACGCGGCCACTCATCGAGCGCGTGGGTCCGCCTCCGGACGCCCGGTATCGCGCGAAGTCCGGTGCGGAGTGCGGCTCGGGGTCGTGCGGCTGCGGCGGGCAAGAGGGCGGAGAGGACCGGGTGCCGGAGGGTGCCCGGGTCCCGGAGGATGGCCGGGCGCCGGATGCCGCCCCCGTGGCCGCCCACGCCGAACCCGCGGGCCACTCCATCCTCGACCGGAAGCTGAGTCGCCGCGGCGCCCTCGGAGCAATGGCGGGAGCGGTGGCCGCCGGGTCGCAGGCCCTGAGCGCCTGCTCTCCCACCAGCCTGGCTTCCGCCGCGGAGCGCGAGGCCAAGCTCCTGGAGTGGGGCGAGTACTTCAAGGGGAACTTCCGCCTCATGTCCGATGACGAGAGGGACGAGTCGATTCGTCGACTCGAACGGCTCTCGAAGATCCGGAACGGGGTGGATATCACCATCGACACCACCGAGGCCAGCCCCGGTGTGGTCTTCGGCTACGCCTTCAACATCTCGAAGTGTCAGGGCTACCGGAACTGTGTCGACGCCTGCGTGCAGGAGAACAACCTGGATCGCGAGGCCGGGACCCAGTACATCCGGATCTTCGAGATGGAGCAGGGCAGCTCGATGGATGACCTGGACCATGGCGACGCCAGCTTTCATCACGAGGTGCCGGCCGAGGGGCACTTCTACATCGGCACCCAGTGCTTTCAATGCGCGAACCCGCCCTGCGTCGAGGTCTGCCCGGTGGGCGCGACCTGGCAGGAGCCGGACGGGATCACGGTCGTCGACTACGACTGGTGCATCGGGTGCCGGTACTGCATGGCCGCCTGTCCCTACTGGGCCCGGCGCTTCAACTGGGCGGAGCCCGAGGTGCCGGCCGAGGAGCTGAACCCGAGCCAGCACTACCTGGG